>JBDSIV010000064.1:0-4857 GCA_039917755.1 Knoellia sp.
CGCGCGGCTCGATGTCGACGGCGCCGAGCCGGTCTCGTCCTTCACCCCGGACCAGGTGGGATGGTGGTGGGGGGAACGCCTCGGACGCTCTCTCGCCGCCTTGGTCGACGCGACCGGTGAGGCCGAGACCCTTCCGGACAACGTCGACCTGCTCGAACTCCTGCCCTGGCTCGGCGACAGATCGCCGTTGACCCCACAGGTCTTGGCACGGCATTGGAGTTCTGGGAATTCGCCATCACCGCCGCAGACACCTTTCCCCTCACTGTCACCATCGCCCTGCCTGTCCCAGGAGCCAGCCTCGGGTCTGCCGCTGGCTCGCCTGGGACGCCTCGCAGGTGCCGACTGGACGATCAACCTCGCCACCGACGGTCCGCACCTCTTGGTCGGCGGGACCACGGGCTCGGGCAAGTCCGAGTTGCTGCGCACACTCGTCACGTCTTTGGCGCTGGAGTGCTCGCCGCAGGACATGACCTTCGTCCTCGTCGATTACAAGGGTGGGTCGGCCTTCGGTGAGTGTGCCGAGTTGCCGCACACCGTGGGCCTCGTGACCAACCTCGATGAGGGCCTTGCTCGCCGCGCCCTGACCAGCCTGGGCGCCGAGATCACCCGGCGCGAGGCGCTGTTGGCGTCCTCAGGGGCCCGCGACTTCGACGACCACCGACGTCGGGCCAACGACCTTCCCCGACTTCTCATCGTCATCGACGAGTTCCGCCTGCTCGCCGACGAGCTCCCCGACTTCGTCGACGGCGTCATCTCCCTCGCGGCCGTGGGACGCTCGCTCGGAGTGCATCTCGTCCTGGCGACCCAACGCCCCGCCGGCGCGATCACCGCCGACATCCAGGCCAACGTCAACCTCCGTATCGCCATGCGCATGCGTGACGTCGCGGACTCGACCGACGTCATTGGTTCAGCAGATGCTGCTCACCTCTCGTCGGACCTGCCCGGACGCGGCTTCGCCCGCGGCGGGAACGGGGAGCTCATCGAGTTCCAGGCGGCCCGGGTGGGCAGTGCCACCGTCGCCACCACCACGCGCGTCGTGGTGCTCGACGCTCAGGGTCGGCCGACGGCTCGGGCGTCCTCACACGATCCAGCAGTCCTCTCGACCACGAAAGGGGCTGACCACACCGTCCCTGCCTCGGCCACTCCTGGCTTGGCGGCGCTGGCCGCGGTCACGCGCGAGGCCGCCCTGTTGGTCGAGGCATCCAGTCCTCACCGACCGTGGCTGCCCCCGTTGCCCGAACTCCTGGAGGCGACGGCCCTGAGCACGCCGGCTGTTGGACGACTCGATCTGCCCGTGCAGCAACGTCAGGAGGAGTTCCGGCACGATACCCAGCACGGCCACTGGCTCATTGTCGGAGGGCCGCGATACGGTCGCACCGCGAGCCTTCGCACGATCCTTGCCTCGCACGTTGCGCAGGCCGATACCCCGATCCACGCGTACGTCATCGACACCAGTGGAGAACTCACAGACCTTAAGGAGCTCCCCCACGTGGGCGCCGTGGTCCGGGCCGACGACGTGTCTCGGGTGCGGCGATTGCTGGACCACCTGCGGGCCCGGACCGAACACGGCGGATCCTCTGTTGCCTCATCTGGGCCCACCGCGCTACCGCCAGTGCTGCTGCTCGTCGACGGCTGGGAACGCCTTGATTCCGACGCTGACCTGTTGGTCGGTGGACTGCGCGATGAGCTGCTCGACCTTCTGCGTGGCGGCGACACGGAGCTGCGTGCGGTCATCACCGGAGATCGTTCCGCTCTGTCCAGCCGGTTGAGCACGGTGTCCTCCGAGACCTTCCTGCTACCGCTGGCCGACCCTTCCGATGCCACGTATGCCGGACTCTCGCGTCGCGATCTCCCATCCAGTCGCGTGCCGGGCCGGGGCCTGCGTCTGCGTGACCGGGTCGAAGTGCAGTTCGCTCTGCGCAACCCTCTGGCCGAGGCAGTGCCACGATCGCCGCAGGAGCCCCAGCCGCAAAGAGTGCCGCAGCTGCCCACCGTGGTCGACCTCGCCCTCCTTCTCGCAAGCCACCCCGCCCCGGAGGGCCGTGGGTCCCTCTTGCCCTTCGGACTGTCTGCCGAGACCGGTTCGGTGGCCGTCCTTGACCCGATCGCACATGGGCGAAGGATTCTCGTGGCCGGCCACGCACGCTCCGGCCGATCGAGCACGCTGGCGGCGATCGGACGGTCTGCGGTCGTCAGCGGCCAGCCCGTGGTCGTGGTCGAGGGGCGCGGCGGTGACGTGAGGCGCATGATTGGCGCTCTCGCGACCATCAACCCCTGGGACGCGCAACCCTTGATCGATGCCAAGCGCCGTCACCGGGACCTGATCGTGCTCGTCGACGACACTGAGCGTCTGGACGGAACCCTGGTCGAGCCGGTTCTTCACGAGATTCTCGCTCTCGTCGACCGTGACGAAGGGCTGATTGTGGCAGCGACAACGATCATGGCCGTGGTCTCAGCATTCCGTGGCATCGTGCACACCGTGGCCCGCGAGCAGTCCGGCGTGCTCCTCAGACCACGGACACCGGGTGATGGCGAGGCGTTCGCCATCCGCGCCCCGCGCGGGCTGGCTTCCGTGCCAGGGCGCGCTCTGCTCGTCAGCGGACGCGAATACAGCGAAATTCAGGTCGCACACGTGCTCGCGTCCGGGCGAATCTCCTCGTGATGAGGGACCACGGAACACATTTGAGCCATGAGTCGTTGGCGCGAAGGTGACTGAGTTTCACTTCGAGCCCCTGTGCCAGAAATCTTGGCGCCAAGAAACCCTGTTGCAATTGGGTATCACGGTCTAGACTGAAGATTCGGACGTCTGCGTGTCTGCGTCCGATTGGTTTGCAAGGACGCAACCGCACGGTTGGTCCTTGCTTTTTCTTGCAGCGGCCAGCACCACTGAACTCCACGGACAGGAGCACCACCCATGGATTGGCGCGACCGCGCTGCTTGCCTCGATGAGGATCCCGAGCTGTTCTTCCCCATTGGGAATACCGGACCGGCGATCATGCAGATCGAGGAGGCCAAGGCTGTCTGCCGCCGTTGTGAAGTCGTTGACACCTGCCTCAAGTGGGCGTTGGAGTCCGGACAGGACGCTGGCGTCTGGGGCGGACTCTCCGAGGACGAGCGACGCGCACTCAAGCGACGCAATGCCCGCGCACGCCGCGCAGGCTGACTCACAGCACGACACTCGACGGCCTCGCCATTGCGGCGGGGCCGTTCTGGTATCCCCACAGTCCGTCACTGCCTCCCCAAGTGGAGCGAGGCCTGCCTGTTAGTGGGGTCCGGTCAGGTGGTGGTGGTGATGCTGCTGGAGGTGGCGGCGTGGGCTTCCTCGGTGAGCAGGATGGCGAGGGCGTCGTCGAGGTCGGTGGTGGTCCAGGCGGAGTCGCTTTCGCGGGTTGCGTCCTCGGCCATCCATTGCTCGACCCACTGTGTGATCAGCTCGTCGGGTGGTTCGCTGGCCCAGGGGTCGGGTGGTCCGGTGTCGAGGCGGGCGCGTTCAACAGCCCGGGCCCGCGCGGCCGTGGCCGTGGCGTGTGCCTTTGCGTGGGCACGGCGGATGGCGGTGAGCAGTTCGGGCAGGTCGCGGTCGTAGGAGCCAGGGGCCAAGTCCCAGGTCACGGATCGGCCGTGTTCGTCGGGTGGGTGCACGGTGCCGGTCAGGCGTTGGTCATGGACCTGGGTGTGATGACGTGGGCAGAGCAACGCGGCGTACTGCAGGTCGGAGGGTCCACCATCAACCCAATGCACGAGGTGGTGGGCTTGGCACCACCCAGCAGGGACGTCACACCCGGGGTAGGTGCACCCCCGGTCGCGGTGCCACAATGCGCGGCGTTGGGCCCGGGTGAACAGGCGCACCGCCCGACCCACATCCAGGACTTCACCCTCGGAGCCGAACACGATGGGGATGAGATCGGCGTCGCACGCGAGCTGGCGGACCGTGGCGGGCGCCAGAATCGTGGCCTGTGCTCGGGTGAGCAGGACACGGCCACACCCAGTGCGCCCACCCGCACCGGTGCCAGCACCCGGAGCGGCAGTCTTGGCCGTGCCAGCACCACCGGTTTCGGGGCGTGTGTCGGCGCGGGTGGTGCTGCTGGTGGTGTCGTCGTCGGTGGAGAGGTGGTTGAGGAGGTCGGCCAGGTTCATCCCGACGTGCAGGGTGCTGCGGGCACCGCCGGGGTCAGCGGTGGCGGCGTCCGTCCCGGCGACGCGTCCACACACCGCAGCCAGGGCTTCGACGCGGCGTTGACCTGCGGGGCGCAGGTCGCGTTCACCGGTGGTGTCGTTGGGCGCGGGCTTGGACAACGGTTCGATCGCAGCCTCGAACCGGGCGGCTTGTTCGGGGGTCATCGCCATCCGGTATTCGGTCAGCTCCCCGTCCGCAACCTGCGGAGAGGACAGGTACGCCCCGGCCCGTAGTTTCTTCTCCTGGTCATCGAACTCCCCTTCGCGCCCGTAGGCCGCGATGAGGTGAGGGCGGATCCGGCGGGCTTCAGCACACCCCCACGCCACCCCGTAATCCAACATCGCGGTCGTCGCTGCGGGAAGCAGGTCAGCCTCGACGAGGTCTGTCATCCGGGCGGTCTGCCGCAACGCGGTCAGCGCCAAGGCGGGCCCGATCTCTCCGGTCATCACCCGCCCCCACACGATCCCCTCGGGCGCGTCCGGGTCGGCGTACGCCCCGGCGTGCGGCCCGGCCGGGCCCCACACCCCGTCCGGATTGGACGCGGCCACGTCCGCACCGAGTTGGGCCACCCACCCGGCGCCGCCCTGACACAACGACGGGCCGTGCTGGCGCACCCACGCCTGCGCGGATCCTTCGCCACGGCGGGCGGCAGTGAACTCGCCCCGGTGTGCTGCTTCGGC
>JBDSIV010000065.1:0-12231 GCA_039917755.1 Knoellia sp.
AGGAGCTCATCCTCGAGCACTCGAAGCGACCTCAGCACGCCGGTCTGCGCGAGCCCTTCGAGGCCGAGGTGCACCACGTCAACCCCACCTGTGGTGACGAGGTGACGATGCGCATTCACGTCGTGGGAGAGGGCGCTGACGCTGTCGTCGAGGACATCTCCTACGACGCGCTCGGCTGCTCGATCAGCATGGCCTCGACGTCAATCCTCGCCGAGGAGAGCATCGGTCGGCCCCTGAGTGAGGTCCTCACGACCTTCGAGGCCATGAAGACCATGCTCACCTCCAAGGGCGAGGACCCCGGCGATGAAGAGGTGATCGGCGACGGTGTCGCCCTCGCCGGCGTCGGCAAATACCCCGCACGCGTGAAGTGCGCCCTCCTGGGATGGATGGCCTTCACCGATGCGTTGCACCAAAGTGGTCGTCAGACCACCATCACGTCGACCACACCGAAGAGCACGGAAGGAACGTCATGAGTGAGACCACCAACGCACCGGTCAATGTGGCCGACGTCGAGGAGGCCATGCGCGATGTCGTCGACCCCGAGCTCGGGATCAACGTCGTCGACCTCGGTCTCGTCTACGGCATCACCGTCGACGGCCAGAACCACGCCGTCATCGACATGACCCTGACGTCCGCGGCCTGCCCGCTGACCGACGTCATCGAGGACCAGACGCAGCAGTCCCTCGAGGGCGTTGTGTCCTCCTATCGCGTCAACTGGGTCTGGATGCCGCCGTGGGGTCCCGACAAGATCACCGACGACGGTCGCGACCAGCTGCGTGCGCTCGGCTTCAACATCTGACGTGAGCCGTCTTGTCGAGGTGTCGCCCGAGCGCTATGACGCTTGGCGCAAACGCTTCGACGTCGCCAATCCCGACGGCCCTCAGCGGGTTGTCGGGATTGCTCGTTTCGAGCACCCTGACCTCGCCGTCGTGCTCATCCGCCGCGGCGGGTATGCCGTGGCGCACGTCGAGGGAGCCGCTCTCGTCGCGCACAAGGTGGGGACACGACACGTCCAGTCCCGCACGGCCGCCGGCGGATGGTCTCAGCAGCGCTTCGCCCGACGCAGGGGGAACCAGGCCGACGAACTGGTGCGAGCTGTGACGGAACACTTCCTACGAATCGTGCCGTCCGGCATACCCAGTGGTCTTGTCGTCGGTGGGGACAAGACTCTTGTGCGCGAAGTCCTGGAAGATCCGCGGACGGCTTTTGTTTGGGAGTTGCCGAGACGCGAATTCTTCGACATCGGCGATCCGCGCCGCGCGGTGCTCGACGAGGTCGTGAGGCGAGCCCGCTCGGTCGAGGTCGGGATCGACGACGGTCCCTGACCGCCGTCGGCGAGCCCCACGACCTCCAGCCCTGCGACCCATCATGGGAGCATGGCCAGTTACAGCGTGAACAAGACTGCGGTTCAGCACTGCCGCGAGCTCATTGCCTCGGGCAAGTTCGTCCTCGACAGCGAGTGGGGAGAGGTCCAGCCCGACGCCGACGCCGAGAACGACTTCCTGGAATCCCACGACTGGGACGACTACGCGGTGTGGCACCTTGGGCTCACCGACGGAGCCAACGACGAGACCAAGGCTCGCTACGCGTTCGCCTTCGGGACCTTCGACAAGGTGCACCGCAGCGCGCTCATCGCCTGCGTCTTCCGGGCGGCGCAGTGGCGGCACAAGGACGTCGAGCTCGCGGCGCACCGGTTGCTCCAGGAGCTGGACAAGGCCTCCCCGGCGGGTTGAAGAAATTCGGTCTGTGGCGCGCGGGGCGGCGCCCTCCGGCAGGATCCAGCCGGTCAGGAGACCCGGTCGACGTTGAACGTGTTGCACTGGTTGAGGTCGCCCTTGCTGTAACCCTGAAGGAACCACCGTTGGCGGGCCTCGGCCGAGCCGTGGGTCCAGGATTCGGGGTTGACCTGTCCCTGGGTCTTTTGCTGAATGCGGTCGTCCCCGACTGCGGCGGCAGCCGAGAGGGCGCTCTTGATGTCGGCGTCGGTCAGCGGCTTGAGGAACGGCTGGCCGTCCGGGCCGTTGGTCGAGGACGCGTGCTTGGCCCAGACGCCGCCGAGGCAGTCGGCCATGAGTTCGATGCGCACCGCGCCACTGTTGGCGCCCTGCGGGTCCTGCTGGGCGCGGCCGAGCAGGCCGAGCTGGTCCTGAAGGGCGTGGCCGTACTCGTGCGCCACGACGTATTCCTGGGCGAGCGCGCCCCCGTCGGAACCGAACTGTTGCTGGAGGATCTGGAAGAAGTCCGCGTCGATGTAGACCTTCTGGTCGAGCGGGCAGTAGAACGGGCCGACCTGGTTGCTCGCGGTGCCGCACTGGGACTGGGTCGATCCCGAATAGAGCACGGTCTTGGTCTGCTGCCACTGCTTCTGGTAGCGGGGGAGCTCAGCCGCCCAGAAGGCATTGACCGAGTTCACGGTGCCGATGACACGGCACTGCACGTCGCGGTTGGCGTCTGCGCCGGTCTTGCACTTGTCGAACTCGGCGCCGCTCGTGGTCGTGCCGTCGACCTGCTGTTGATTGGTCCCCGCAGTGCCGCCCGTGGGGTCGCTGCCATTGCCCATGGGGATGCCGAAGATCAGACCGAGGATGAGCAGGATGATGCCACCCAGGCCACCACCGACGGCGAGCCCGCCGGGGGCGCCACCGCCACCGCCCCCGGACTCCACCTGCGAGGTGTCCAGACCGACGTTGTCGTTGAAGCTCATCCAAGGCCTCCCAGTTGTGGGCGTTTTCCGTGTGGGGCACGGCGCACCTAGACTAAAGGGCAGAAGGCCCGCGGTGTATCAGCGGTGCGCCTGTTCATCCCCACCAGTCACCGACGAAGGATTTCCCTGTGCTCACTGCCGCCGCGATCGAGCTGCGCGCGGGGTCCCGCCTCCTCCTCGAGAACGTGTCCTTCCGGGTGGCCGCCGGTGACCGGATCGGACTGGTCGGCCGCAACGGGGCCGGCAAGACCACCCTCACCAAGGTGTTGGCCGGTGCGGGACAACCTGCCGCCGGATCAGTGCAGAGCACCGGTGAGGTCGGCTACCTGCCGCAGGACCCGCGCACGGGTGACCTCCATGTCACCGGACGCGACCGGATCCTGTCCGCGCGTGGCCTTGACCGCATCGTGCGTGACCTGCGCGCTGCTGAGGTCGCGATGGCTGAGCAGAGCGGCGAGAAGCTCGAGCAGGCCATGCGTCGTTATGGTCGACTTGAGGGTGAGTTCCACGCTGCCGGTGGCTACGCGGCGGAGTCCGAGGCGGCGTCCATCGCCTCTGCCCTTGCCCTCGAGGAGCGGCACCTCGACCAGACACTCGCCACCTTGTCCGGTGGTCAACGGCGCCGCATCGAGCTCTCCCGCATTCTCTTCTCCGGTGCCGAGACGTTGCTCCTCGATGAGCCGACCAACCACCTCGACGCCGACTCGATCGTCTGGTTGCGTGAGCACCTCAAGGGCTACAAGGGTGGGCTCATCGTCATCTCGCACGACGTCGACCTCCTCGGCGCCGTCGTCAACAAGGTCTTCCACCTCGACGCCAACCGGGCCGAGCTGGACATCTACAACCTCGGTTGGAAGGCCTACCTTCTGCAGCGCGAGACCGACGAGCGTCGCCGCAAGCGCGAGCGTGCCAACGCTGAGAAGAAGGCGGGCGTCCTCATGGCCCAGGCCGACAAGATGCGCGCCAAGGCCACCAAGACCGTCGCCGCCCAGAACATGGCGCGTCGCGCTGAGCGTTTGCTGTCCGGGCTTGAGACAGAGCGGGTCAGCGACCGGGTGGCCAAGCTGCGCTTCCCGGACCCCTCGCCCTGCGGCAAGACGCCGTTGCGCGCCAGTGGGCTGTCCCGGTCCTACGGCTCGCTCGAGATCTTCACCGACGTCGACCTCGCCATCGACCGTGGGTCACGCGTCGTCGTGCTCGGACTCAACGGTGCCGGCAAGACGACGCTGTTGAGGATGCTGGCAGGGGTCGATGCCCCCGACACGGGTCAGGTCGAGCCCGGCCACGGCCTCAAGATCGGCTACTACGCACAGGAGCACGAGAACCTCGACGTCGACCGGAGCGTGCTCGACAACATGAAGTCGGCGGCACCGGAGCTGGGTGAGACCGATGTCCGCAAGACCCTCGGCTCGTTCCTGTTCACCGGCGACGACGTCGACAAGCCCGCGGGGGTGCTGTCCGGTGGAGAGAAGACCCGCCTGTCCCTCGCCCTGCTCGTGGTGTCCTCGGCCAACGTCCTGCTGCTCGATGAGCCCACCAACAACCTCGACCCGGCGTCGCGTGCAGAGATCCTTGGCGCGCTCAAGACCTACAAGGGCGCGGTGGTCCTCGTGACGCACGACGAGGGTGCTGTCGATGCGCTCGAGCCAGAGCGCATCCTGCTCCTTCCCGACGGCGTTGAGGACCTGTGGGGACCCGACTACAAGGACCTCGTCAACCTCGCCTGAGCGGCTGATCAGGGTGTCTGTCGGTGCGTGCACCTACCGTGGATGCTGGGTGGTGAGGTCCGCCACGGAATCAAGACGTCCCGACTCCGGTTTGACCTCAAGCGCACCTGAGGAAAGAGGATCGGTCACATGAGCAAGCACTACGACACAGGGGACACCGCACCATGAGCGCGGCCGGATGGCAGGCGATCCACAGCCTGAGCAAGGATGCCAGCGTGCGGTCCAAGGAGCTCGCCCCGGGGACGGCACGTCGCGTGCTGACGTATGCCCGCCCCTACCGGGGGATCATCATCGAGTTCCTCGTGCTGGTCGTCATCGATGCAGTCCTCATCGTGGCCTCCCCACTGCTCTTCAAGAGCCTCATCGACGATGGCATCACGCCCGGGAATTCCAGTGTCGTCGTCCGGGTCTCACTGATCGTGGCCGCGATCGCGGTCGTCAGCGCAGTGGTCACCCTCCTGTCACGGTGGCTCTCGTCGCGGATCGGCGAAGGTCTCATCGTCGACCTGCGCACGCAGGTTTTCGCGCATGTGATGCGCCAGCCCGTGGCTTTCTTCACGCGGGCCCAAACGGGTGCCCTCGTCTCCCGCCTCAACAATGACGTCATCGGTGCCCAGCAGGCGTTCACGTCGGTGCTCTCCAGCGTCGTGAGCAACGCCGTCTCTCTAGCCCTCATCATCGGCGCCATGCTCGTGCTCTCGTGGCAACTCACCCTTGCGTCCCTCGTGCTGGTGCCGCTGTTCCTCATCCCTGCCCGTGCCATGGGGGGCCGGCTGGCCGCCTTGGCCCATGACCAGATGGGTCTCAACGCCGAGCTGGGCACGCGGATGACCGAGCGCTTCAACGTGGCCGGGGCGCTTCTTGTCAAGATTTATGGCAACCCCGAGGTCGAGGACCGTCAGTACGCTCAGCGAGCCGAGGGTGTGCGTGACATCGGGGTGCGCATCGCGGTCAACCGATCGGTTTTCGTCGTGGGGCTCACCCTTGTTGCGTCGCTCGCGACCGCGCTGGTCTATGGGTTCGGCGGGGTCATGGCAGTCAAGGGTTCGCTCAGCGTGGGTACGCTGATCGCGCTCACGGCGCTGCTCGGGCGCCTTTACGGCCCACTGACCACCATCTCCAACGCTCGCGTCGACGTGATGACGGCTTTGGTGTCCTTCGAGCGTGTCTTCGAGATCCTCGACCTCAAGCCACTTGTCGCGCAGGCCCCGGATGCAGTTCCTGTGCCCGCCGGCCCGGTCCGGCTCGACCTCGACCACGTGGGATTTGCCTATCCCGCAGCGGGCGAGGTCTCGTTGCGTTCCCTTGAGTCGGCTGACAGCGGGGACCGCGAGCCTGGCTCCGTGGTTCTTCACGATCTCGACGCCACAATCGAGCCCGGTCAGCTTGTGGCGCTCGTCGGACCGAGTGGATCCGGCAAGTCGACCCTCAGTTCGCTTGTCGCCCGGCTCTACGATCCGACCAGCGGTGCCGTGCGCATCAACGGCGCCGACCTGCGCAGCGTCACTATGGAGTCGTTGCGCGACACGGTCAGCGTGGTCACGCAGGAGGCGCACCTCTTCCATGACACCATCCGAACCAACCTCATGTATGCCGCGCCGGCTGCCACTGACTCGCAGATCGAGGCAGCGCTGCGCGCCGCCCGAGTGTGGGAGCTCGTCGCGCGCCTCCCTGCCGGCCTCGACACTGTGGTGGGAGATCGCGGTCACCGCCTCAGCGGCGGAGAGAAGCAGCGCATCGCCATTGCCAGGCTGCTCCTCAAGGGGCCAAGGCTCGTCGTTCTCGACGAGGCAACGGCCCACCTCGACAGCGAGAGCGAGGTCGCGGTGCAACGCGCCCTCGACGCCGCCCTCGAGGGCCGCACTGCGCTCGTCATCGCTCACCGCCTGTCCACCGTCCGGCACGCGGACCTGATTCTTGTGCTTGAGGACGGCCGGATCGTTGAGCGGGGCACTCACGCCGAGTTGCTCGCCCGCGGAGGTCTCTACCGCGACCTCTACACCACGCAGTTCGCCGACGACACCAAGGCCGTCTCAGCGCCGAGCGCCTAGTCACTCCGGATTTGGACCTGTGGTCCATAAGGCCCCACCCTGTAGTGCCTTTGAAGGAACTATCGGCGTTCTGCCGCAAATCCTTCCGCACGTCCCGAGCATGTACGTGGGGGACGTGCAACCTGTGCGCCCTGGGACTCTTTGAAAGGGACACAATTCATGGCACGGCACACTGCTCGACGCCTCACCAGCGCGGCCTTCGGGCTCACCCTGATCGGGGGCATGGGCGTGGCTTTCGCCGGTGCGGCGCAGGCCGACCCGAACAAGAACATCACGATCTGCCACGCGACCGCCTCGAAGAGCAACCCCTTCGTTGTCATCACCGTCGACTCGGCGTCGATCGTCAAGAAGAACGGTCACGACCAGCACCAGAAGCGCAGAGACGTCATCCCTCCCTTCACGTACCTGCCGGACAACAAGAACACGCCCGTGTCGTACCCCGGACTGAACTGGCACGAAAACTGGGTGACCAACGGTGAGGGCGTCGCGGCCGACAAGGGCTCGATCGACAAGACGGACTGCGCGGCTCCGGGTGGGACCACGCCTCCTGGCGGGACCACGACTCCCAGCCAGAACCCGCCTCCGCCCACAGGCCCCGTTGTCGAAACTGACCTCGTCGACCCTGCCGGATCCAACCTCGGTCTCGTCGGTGGCGGGGCAGCACTGCTCCTCGCTGGTGCCGGTGCGACCTTGGCCGTTGCTCGCCGCCGGGGCAGCCACTCCTGATGCCTCGCCGCCCTCTGCTCGCCGGGGGCGTCGTCGCGCTTGTCACCGGCTCACTTCTTCTCGCCCTCGGCTTCGGCTGGGGGCGAGAAGAAGTGAGCGCTGCCCCGGCGCCCCTGTCTTCGCTGACGTCTTCTCCCACGGAGTCGACCTCTGTCTCTCCTACTGAGTCGACTTCGGTTTCTCCTACTGAGTCGGCTTCCGTGTCGACCCCAACCTCCGCAAGCCCAGCGACAAAGCGCACGCCGGTCCGCTCCGCGACCCCGACCCAACGCGGCCCACAGCCCCCGCCGACGGCGCGCCCCAGGTCAACCACACCGCCGCTGCCCTCGGGACTCAACCTCAGCGTGTCTGCGATCGGTCTGGACACTCCGCTGAACTCCGGAGGCGTCGACTCATCGGGCAAGGTCAACCCGCCAGGGGGCGTCGCGATGTGGGTGCGCGGCTACGGGCGCGTCAAGCCCGGGAACGTCGGGACGGCAGTCGTAGCCGGTCACGTCGTGGCCTCCGGGCGGGACGACGTCTTTGCCCACCTGATGTCAGTGCGGGTCGGCAACACCGTGGTCGTCCGGTCCGGTTCCGTGACCCGGACCTACGTGGTGAAGCGGGCCGCCGTCGTGAAGAAGGAGGCTCTCACGCACGATGCCGACGTCTGGGGTGGCAACACCTCCACTCGCCGAATCGTGCTCATCACCTGTGATGACGAGCTGGGATTCCGCAGTGACGGCCACCGGGTGGCGAACTACGTCGTCATTGCCGACGCTGCCTGAGAGTGCGACTCGCAGCACAGACTTTCCGCTGCGATCGGGGCGCAGTCAGTAGTCCTCTTCGTCCCAGATTCGGACCTTTTTGGGCTTCGCGCCTTGATCGGGTTGAACTTCTCTCTGCTCGCGGCGCAGGCCCAGCCAAACGAGCAACAAACCCACCGGCATCGAGAGCCACCACTGGAAGGCGTAGGCCTGATGTGGGCCCAAGCTCCGGTCAGGCTCAGCGAGCGGAGCCGGACGGGGGGGAGCGCTTCCGTCGGGGAGTTGCTCTGAGTCGAGGACGACGTAGCCGTCGAGCACTTCGCTGTTCCACGCCTTTTCGACGTCGGGGAGACTGATGCTGGCCACCTGTCCGGTGGGCAGCGTCTTGTGGTCCGTGTTCTCCGCTGGGCGCACCCAGCCCACGACCGAAACCTGGCCGTCCGGGGCAGGCGGGACGTCCGGCAGGACTGCAGCGCCCTGGGTGGAGTTCTGCACCCAGCCGCGGTCGACTATCACGGTGGTTCCATTAGCGAGGCGCAGCGGAGCAAGGACTTCGTAGCCGTACACGCTGTTGTTGGGGCGGTTGCGCACGAGAAGTTGCTTGCCGGCATACGAGCCCGAGGCGGTGATTCGGGTCCAGTCGTCCTTGGCTCGGTTCACCGGGTGGTTCGTGAGGATGTCCGAGACGGGCACAGGCCCCGCGCGGTAGTGCGCGTCGAGCAAAGCGTTGCGTTCGGCCTTGAACTCGTAACGGCCCCACTGCCACTGACCCAGGTAATAGCCCGACACGGCATACACGAGCGCGAGGACGAGAGCACCCAGCCAGCGCGGGGTAAACAGACGCCGAAACACGGCACTCACGCTACCCGGCATACCCTGACTACATGGCCACCACCCCGACGACTGCCCTCCTTCTCGACCAACACGGTCGGGTCGCTCGTGATCTGCGGGTCTCCGTGACAGATCGATGCAACCTGCGGTGCCGCTACTGCATGCCTGCCGAGGGTCTGCCGTGGCTCGCGAAGCCCGAAATGCTCACCGATGACGAACTGGTGAGACTGATCAGCATCTTCGTGGACCTTGGTGTCGAACAGGTGCGTCTCACCGGCGGGGAGCCCCTGCTTCGTCGCTCGCTCACCGATGTCGTGGCCAGGATCGCGGCTCTCACGCCGCGACCCAAGATCGCCATGACGACCAACGGCATCGGCCTCGACCGGCTCGCGGCCCCGCTCGCGGCTGCAGGCCTGGACCGGGTGAACGTCAGTCTCGACACGGTCGACCCCCAGGAGTTCGCCGACCTCACCCGGCGGGACCGTCTCAAGGACGTCGAGGCTGGGCTCGAGGCGGCGCGGAAGGCCGGTCTGGTGCCGGTCAAGGTCAACGCCGTCGCCATGCGCGGCATCAACGACCACTCGGTGGCCGACCTGCTCGCGTGGTGTGTGGAGCGAGGCTACGAACTGCGGTTCATCGAGCAGATGCCCCTCGATGCGCAGCACGGTTGGGACGCCAACACGATGATCGGCGCTGACGAGATCCGAGCATCGCTGTCCCAGCGCTTCACGATCACACCTCTGCCCGAGTCCGACCGCGGCAGCGCACCGGCTGAGCGCTTCCTCGTTGACGGGGGACCGACGACCGTTGGCATCATCGCGAGTGTCACCGCACCGTTCTGCGGGGCGTGCGACCGCACTCGGCTCACGGCTGACGGCCAGGTGCGCAACTGTCTGTTCTCGCAGCGCGAGACCGACCTGCGCGGGCCGATGCGCGAGGGCGCCAGTGATCAGGAGCTCGCGGACCTCATCACGGGAGAGATGTGGCGCAAGGCCAAGGGGCACGGCATCGGCAGCGCCGACTTCGTGCAGCCGTTGCGCCCCATGAGCGCCATCGGCGGATGACAGTCCAGTGCATGCCGGCACACTTTCGTCCAATAGGTCACGTGTGTTGGTGATATTTTCGTCGATGAGGACGCGTTTGCGCTGAGAAGCATCAGCCTGCGTCGGCCGGGATCTCGTCGACCGGGACGGTGTCGCGCAGGAAGCCGCGCAGCGAGAGGAACTCACCGAGGGTGACCCGGTGCTCAGCGCAGCCCAACCAGACCTTGCGGCGCTCGGGGGTGTGCAGCTTCGGGTTGTTCCACAACAGCGCCCACGTGGCTGGCTGCCGGCAGGCCTTGGCGCTACAGACCATTACCGTCACTGATCAGTGCGGCCGGGCTCGAGGTGCTGGCGGTGCGGATCACGAGGTGTGACGGGTGAGACCCTGCCTACCCTTCGCGGCGCGTGGGCATTGGCAAACACCACGGCGATGTAAGGGAGCACCACAGCGAGCGCGACGCACGTCCACCTCACCCACCCCTGGGTGACATAGGCAAGGATGAAGCACGCAGTGCGGACCCCCATCGTCACGAGGTAGTGCTTCATCCTCGCGTTGATGTCATCGTCGGCGGTCGACCGTGCGCTGGTGACGGACTGCACCGTCGGCTCGCCTCGCCGGTTCGTGCTCACCACACCAGTCTACGTCCGCATGCTGACTGTCCAGAACGGCCGCGACGATGCGCGCTACCGGGCGGTAGTCCACTAGCGTCGTGCGCCATGAGCGCAGCACGCAATGTCCTTGTCACAGGCGGCAACCGGGGCATCGGCTTGGCCATCGCCAAGGCCTTCGTCAAGGGCGGAGACACTGTCGTCGTGACGAGCCGCAGCGGTGAGGCGCCCGACGGACTCAGCGCCGTCCGGTGCGACGTCACCGACACGACCTCGGTCAACGCCGCCTTTGCCGCGGCCGAAGAAGTCTTCGGCGGTCCCGTCCAGGTGCTCGTGGCCAACGCCGGCATCACCAAAGACGGCCTTCTCATGCGGATGAGTGACGAGGACTTCGACGCCGTGATCGACACCAACCTGGCTGGAGTCTTCCGCTGCGTTCGCCGCGCGAGCACCGGCATGATCAAGGCACGCGGCGGTCGTATCATCCTGATCTCGAGTGTCGTCGGTCTCTATGGAGGACCCGGGCAGGCCAACTACGCAGCGAGCAAGGCCGGACTCGTTGGTCTGGCGCGCTCGGTGACTCGTGAGCTCGGGGGGCGGGGCATCACTGCCAACGTGGTCGCTCCGGGGTTCATCGAGACCGACATGACCGCGGCGCTCCCGGAAAACACCCAGAAAACCTACAAGTCCGGCATACCCGCTGGTCGTTTTGCGCAGCCGGGTGAGGTCGCTGCCGTCGTGCGCTTCCTCGCCTCCGAGGACGCGGGCTACATCACCGGGGCCGTCATCCCCGTCGATGGCGGTCTCGGCATGGGCCACTGACCACGCCCCACACACCTGCACTCCCACCCCGAGAAAAGGAACGGCACCGATGCTGCTCGAAGGCAAGAAGCTGCTCATCACAGGAGTCCTCATGGACTCCTCGATCGCCTTCCACGTCGCCAAACTGGCGCAGGAACAGGGCGCCGAAGTCGTGCTCACCTCCTTCGGCCGGACGATGAAGATCACGTCGACGATCGCCAAGCGACTACCGACGACGCCGCCCGTGATCGAACTCGACGTGACCGACACCGAGCACCTCGACACATTGGCCGAGCGCCTGGGTGAGCACGTCGACCACCTCGACGGGGTGCTCCACTCGATTGGGTTCGCGCCGCAGGGAGCCTTCAACTTCCTCGAGGGAACCTTCGAAGACGTCTCGATCGCAATGCACGCCTCTGCCTACTCGCTGAAGTCGCTGGCGGTCGCCTCCCTGCCGCTCATGAGTGCTGGGTCATCAGTTGTCGGCCTCACCTTCGACGCCAAGTTCGCCTGGCCGGTCTATGACTGGATGGGAGTGGCCAAGGCCGCCTTCGAGTCGACCAACCGCTACCTCGCCCGTGATCTCGGGCCGAAGGGCGTTCGCTGCAACCTCGTGGCGGCCGGACCGATCCGGACGACCGCCGCCAAGTCCATCCCGGGGTTCCAGACGTTCGAGGAGTCCTGGAACGATCGGGCGCCCCTGGGTTGGGACGTCAACGACGCCGTGCCAGCGGCCATGGCCTGCGCGGCTCTGTTGTCCGACTGGTTCCCGGCAACGACTGGCGAGATCGTCCACGTCGACGGCGGCGTCCATGCGATGGGACTCTGAGTCCACATCGGCTATTAGGCTCGGCTGGTGACCAGCGATCCCCATCTTCCCCCTGCCGTGACTGCCACCGAGGTCCGGGTCCTCGAGGGCCCGAATCTCTATTTCCCCAAGCCTGCCGTCAAGGTCACGTTGGACCTGAGGGCTTACCTCGAGGCGGACACGGA
>JBDSIV010000066.1:0-4669 GCA_039917755.1 Knoellia sp.
GTCGGGTTGTCCGGCGACGCCTACCTCGACCCGGTTGCGATGACGTCGGGCTTTCGCGGAGCCATGGTGATCTGCGCGGTGCTGCTCACGACCGGCGGCGTGGTCAGCTGGTTCGGCCTCGCCAAAACCACCCACCCCTCGCCCCGTGTGCCCCAGCGGAACCCCTAGCTTCCGCTCACACACGAAAGGCGAGAGTGACGAAGTCGGCGACCTCGCGGTGCCACGTCAGCGGGTGTCGCAGCATCGCGTGCCCATCCCCTTCGACCGGCCGCCAGGTCACGTCAGCGCCCTGCGAACGCAGCACGTCGCCCAGCGCCTGCGTCCGTCGCGGGTCGGTCGTGGTGTCGTTGAGGCCGTGCATGAGCAGGACCCGAAGCCCCGGTCGCCCCAGACGGGGGTCACCCTCCTCGACCCACGGCGCCAACCCGACGATCGTGTTCACCCCCGCCTCACCAGCGAGGTGAGTGGCGACCCGACCACCCATCGAGTGGCCAACCAGAGTGATCGGCAGCCCGGCATACCGGTCTCGAATCTGATCCAACGCCCAGCGGGCGTCAGCGAGAGGACTCTGCTGCGCGCCGTTCCAGCCGTAGATGCGGTTCTTGAGGCGCAGGACGGCGAGCCGGTCGCCGGCTCGACGTTCAATGGCCTTCGCGAACGGCCACATCCGCAGCACGGCACCGTTGAGCCAAGTCACGCTCTGGTGGCCGTCCTCACCACCGCCGTGCAGCACGAGGACGACTCCCGCGGGTGCCTGCGGCATGGTGCCATGGAGCTCGTGAGTCACCTGTGCTGGCTCAGACCTGGGTGCGGTGGAAGTTCTTGAACGAGCGGCTGGCCGTCGGGCCACGCTGCCCCTGGTAATGCGAGCCGTACTTCGCTGAGCCATAAGGGTTCTCGACCGGGCTGGAGAGCCGGAAGAAGCACAGCTGGCCGACCTTCATCCCCGGCCACAACTTGATCGGCAGGGTTGCGACGTTGCTCAGCTCGAGCGTGACGTGGCCGGAGAATCCGGGGTCGACGAAGCCGGCGGTGGCGTGCGTGAGCAGACCCAAGCGCCCCAGGCTGGACTTGCCCTCGACGCGAGCGGCGATGTCGTCTGGCAGGGTCACGGTCTCGTAGATCGAACCAAGGACGAACTCACCGGGGTGCAGCACGAACGGCTCGTCCGGCTCGACCTCGACCAGGCGCGTGAGGTCGGGCTGGTCCTCGCGCGGGTCGATGTAGGGGTACTTGTGGTTGTCGAACAGCCGGAAGAAGCGGTCGAGCCGCACGTCGATGCTGCTGGGTTGGATCATCTCGGGATCCCATGGATCGAGGACGACCCTCTGGGAGTCGACCTCGGCCTTGATGTCTCTGTCACTGAGCAGCACGCGCCAAATCTAGCCTTGATCACTGAACTCATGCGCGTCGGCCGGAATGAGCCGCGTCGCGAGGACGACAGGAGCCAGAAGTGCCGCGGCCACCACGAGAACGACGAGGTATGCCGGTCGGAACAGTTCCACGGGCAGGCGCGCCTCCTGCGCGCTGGTCCACGCGGTTGGCTGGGGCGCTGAGCTGACGCGCCGGTCCGTCAGGCCCCTCGGTCAGCGGCGCGACGCTCGCGGACCTTCCACACGACCACGCCGATGATCACGATGGCGAGGACGATGAAGGCCGCGTCTCGGCCGAGGACCTTTTCGACCTTCGCGTAGGACGCTCCCGCGACGTACCCCACAGAGACGACCACAGCGCTCCAGAGCACACCGCCCGCCGCATTCCAGGCGAGGAATCTGCGGTACGGCATACGGGCGGTTCCGGCGAGCGCCGGCATGACCGCACGGAAAAACGCCGTCCACCGCCCGAGGAAGACGGCGGCGCCACCGCGCCGCGCCAAGAAGTCCTGGGCACGCGCCAGACCTTCGCTGCGCTTGGCGAGGATCGGCCACGAGAGGATCCGCGGGCCGAGGTGACGACCCACTTCGTAGCCGACGGAGTCGCCCACGACCGCGGCCACCATGACGGTCGCGAGGACGGCGGCGAAGGAGACGTGCCCCAACTTGGCCGCGACACCACCGAGGATGGCCGCGGTCTCACCGGGGATGACGAAACCGACGAACAGGGCATCCTCGGCGAAGACCACAAGCCCCACGATCAACAGGACCGACCAGGCTGGTGCGCCGATGATCTGGTCGAGGAACGACGTCACGAGTGGCCTTCCATCGACAGCGCGCGGGTGGGACGTGGGCAGGCTCTGAGAATAGGCCCGCGATCCTGAACGGCTGCTGTGGTGGATTCTCAACGCTTGCGTATGCCGCACTGCTGGCTCCGCGCCCGGCTCCCGACAGCGCCCGGCTGGGGAGTGATACGTCCGGCCTCGGGTCCGCTCACGGCGCGGGTTAGACTGCCTGCCGCGCTGTCATTACGCGGTCTGAACCAGGCTGCCAGCAGCGCACGCCGGTGTAGCTCAATGGTAGAGCGCCAGCTTCCCAAGCTGGACACGCGAGTTCGATTCTCGTCACCGGCTCCACGACAAAACCGCAGTTCAGGAGATCCTCGCCGCCTCCGCGTTGGGTCAGCGTGAGATCGAAGAAGCCAGCAGAGGTCGGCCGCTCGTCACGACCATGACGCGAGCGGACATGGTTCTCGCGACCGAGGCCTCCAAAACCCCCGAACCTGCCTGACGGCGCCCCTATCGTGAACACTCAGGGAGGCAGCCATGTCACGTCAGATCATCACCACGCCAAACGCACCGAGCTCCGCGCTCTACAGCCAGGGCGTCAGGGCCGGCCCGCAGATCGTCCTTTCAGGAATCGTCGGCATCGACCCCTCGACGGGAGCCCTCGCCGGCAGCACCATCCATGAGCAGGCGTGCCAGGCCCTTGCGAACTGCAAGGCCATCCTCGACGCCGGCGGAGCCGGTCTGGACGACGTCATCGAGGTCGGGGTCCTGTTGACCAACCCTGACGACTTCACGGGCCTCAACGAGGAGTACGCACGGTGGTTCCCCGCCGACCCGCCCACTCGCTATGTCGCCAAGCTCGGCGTTGACCTGCCCGGCTTGCTCGTGTCGATCCGCATGACTGCCTTCACAGGCTGACGCCGCTTGCCGCGGCGCTCGGCGCAACTCACTCGCCGCCGAGATGACCAGCGAGGCGATCCTGTCGTTGCTGGCTCGCGTCGTTGAGACCGATGATCGTGACCTTCTTGCCTTTGGCTGCGTACTTGTTCTGGATCGCGTCGAGCGTGGCGACGGTCGAGGCATCCCAGACATGCGACTGCGACAGGTCAATGACGATGTTCTGTGGGTCGCCCACGTAGTCGAACTGATAGATGAGGTCGTTGCTGGAGGCAAAGAACAGCTCGCCCACCACGGCATACACGCGGGTGTTCTCGTCGGGATGCTCGACGTCGACGACCTGGGTGAAGTGGGCAACCCGGCGGGCAAACATCACCATGGCGACGACGACCCCGACGATGACGCCGATCGCCAGGTTGTTTGTGGCCACGACCACGGCAACGGTGACGGCCATGACGAGCGTCTCGCTCTTGGGCATCCGTCGCAGCGTGGCCGGCCGGATGCTGTGCCAGTCGAACGTGCCGACGGAGACCATGACCATGACGGCCACGAGCGCAGCCATCGGGATGATGGCGACGATGTCGCCGAGGCCAACGACGAGGATGAGGAGGAAGACCCCGGCCAGGAACGTGGAGAGGCGAGTGCGAGCACCCGAGCCCTTCACGTTGATCATCGTCTGGCCGATCATCGCGCAGCCGCCCATACCGCCGAAGAACCCGGTGATGACATTCGCGGTTCCCTGACCCCAGGCCTCGCGAGACTTGTTGGAGTGGGTGTCGGTGATGTCGTCGACGAGCTTTGCGGTCATCAGCGACTCCATGAGCCCGACGAGTGCCATGGCGAGGGCGAAGGGGCCGATGATGGACAGCGTCTCCAAGGTGAACGGCACGTTGGGGAAGAACAGAGACGGCAGGCTCTCGGGCAGCTGACCCTCATCGCCCACCGTTGGCACGGCGATGGCTGCCGCCACGGTGACCACGGTCAGGCCCACGATGGCCACCAGGGGAGCGGGCACCACCCTCGTGAGTCGCGGGAGGAACACCATAACGGCGATGCCGATGGCGACGAGGGGATAGACCACCCACGGCACGTCGACAAGGTGCGGGATTTGCGCCATGAAGATCAGGATGGCCAAGGCGTTGACGAAGCCGACCATGACCGATCGCGGGATGAAGCGCATCAGTTTGGCAACGCCCAGGACACCCAACGCCACCTGGATGAGTCCGGCGAGGATGACCGTGGCGATGAGATAGTCCATGCCGTGTTCGCGCATCACCGGTGCGATGACGAGGGCTACCGCTCCCGTCGCAGCCGAGATCATTGCCGGCCGACCACCGAGGAACGCGATGGACACGGCCATCGTGAACGAGGCGAACAGCCCGACGCGTGGGTCGACACCGGCGATGATTGAGAAGGAGATGGCCTCGGGGATCAGAGCCAGCGCGACGACGAGGCCGCCCAAGACCTCGATGCGCAACCGCCGCGGTGACCGCAGAGCAGCACGAACCGAGGTGACGTCCCGCTCATGCGGGAACTCGGTCATCTGGTCCAGGGCAGGACTGGGCGGGGCAGCAGACATCAGGAACTCTCACGGTGGGATGGGGTGGGCCA
>JBDSIV010000067.1:0-15930 GCA_039917755.1 Knoellia sp.
CTCGCAGATGACCATGACCCGACCGTTGCGGCGGATCACCTTGCACTTGTCACAGATCTTCTTGACGCTCGGCTGAACCTTCATTGCCTCTGCTGTCTTGTCGATCCTCCCGACACGGCGGAGGCCGTGCGGGTCATTCAGGTCGTGCTGGAACTACTGCGTCGCGAGCGCTAGCCCGGTCAGCGGTAGCGGAAGACGATGCGGCCTCGGGTCAGGTCGTAGGGGCTGAGCTCCACCACCACGCGGTCCTCGGGGAGGATCCGGATGTAGTGCTGACGCATCTTGCCTGAGATGTGGGCGAGCACCTTGTGCCCGTTGGTGAGCTCCACGCGGAACATCGCGTTGGGGAGCGCCTCAACAATGGTGCCCTCGATCTCAATGACGCCGTCCTTCTTGGCCATACCCTCTCAATCCGTTGCTGGCCCCACCCTGGGCGTGGCGCAAGGCCACCAGTGGAACCATGGGAGTCTGGTCGCGCATGCGTGAGCACACGAGACCGACGCTCCATCCTATGGGAGCGCACGCTGAGCACGAAATCGTGCGCGCCGACGTTCACGGGCCCCCACCCCCGCACATACCAAAGTTGTATGCCGTCCGCACCCGTGGGCCGATGTGGCTTCGCCATCGCGTGGAGACACTTGCTCCATGAACATGCGCATCGCCGTCGTGGGGAACCCCAGCCAGAAGCAGGACCAGCAGGCGCTCGACCAAGCACGAGCCCTGTCCCAAGCCGCCGGTCTCGCCGCAGACCTTGAGTGGCGACCTTTCGCCCCCTGGGAGGTCACAGACAGCACCGGCGAGGGCTTCGACGGGCTCTGGCTGATGTCCTGGCCCCAGGATGCCGAGTCCGAGCCGATCCGCCGGGCCGCGTGGCAAGCACATGAGCGGGGTACGCCGACTGTGGTCTCCCCCTTCGAGCCGCCAGCGTGGTTCGTGGCACAGGCTCGGCAGCGTGCCGCGGAGCGGACCGGTCGCGAGGCTGAGCAGGCCGCTGCCGCAGCGCTCGAGCACGCCGAGCGTGAGCCGCGACCCTACGTTCACCAGATGCGCGGTCCGCGACACCGTTGGTGGCGCCCGCTCGTCGCGCTCGCGGTGGCGGTCGTCGTGGTGATTCTCAGCCTCGTCGTGCTCTTCGTTCCCAGCGGGCTCGGCGGACTCCTCGACAACGAGGAGACACTCCTCGACCCGTTGAACCCGTGGTCAGCTCTGGTCACCAACCTCCTCCTTGCCAGCCTCATCCCGGCAACCCTTATCGGCGTCTGGGCGGGGTTCCGGCGCAGTCCGTGGCGAGCGATCTCGGTGACCGGGCGCCTGCGATGGGGGTGGCTTGGGTGGTGCACCCTCGTCGTGACACCACTGTGGGCCGCTTACCTCGCCGTGAGCTGGCTCGTCTTTGACCAGCAGGTTCTCGAACGCGCCGACCAGTGGATCGCACTGATCGCCATCACCGCGTTCACCACCCCCTTGCAAGCCGCAGGCGAGGAGTTCGCCTTCCGTGGGGGCCTCGTCCAAGGGGTGGGCGCCTGGTTCCGGTCGCCGATCCTCGCGCTCGGGGTCACGACCGTCCTGTCGACGGCCCTGTTCGCGGCAGCGCACGGTTCCGCAGACCCGTGGATCCTCATCGAGCTCGGGTCGTTGGCGGTCGCTGGCTGCTGGTTGGCCTGGCGCACGGGCGGGCTGGAGGCAGTCATCGTGCTCCACGTCGTCAACAACGTGCTGGTCATGACGACCGGGATCCTCTTCGGAGGGCTCGAAGCGTCGTTCGTCGACGGGGAGAGCGCCGGTTCACCCCTGTCTGCCGGGATGAACGTCGTTGCCACAGCCATGGTGACCGCAGCCCTCCTGTGGTTGGCACGGCGCAGAGGCGTCGCCCCCACCGGCTGGCGGACTCCCGCTCGGGGGTGAGTCCGGAGTCAGTGACCGAAGGCGTCGAGGATCCGGGTGGCTGCGTCGACCGCGCTCAGCTCCCCGGATCTCACGGCCGCCTCGATCTGCGCCCGTTGCTCCCTGACCGCCGGCGCTGAGCGAACGGCATCCTCGAGGTGGGCGTCGACGAGGGCCCACATCCAGTCCTGTTGCTGCTGGGCTCGACGCACCTCGAGCGAACCCTCGGACTCAAGGTGGGCGCGATGCTCGAGCACGGCCTCCCACACCTCATCGAGCCCGGCACCGGTGAGAGCCGAGCAGGTGAGGACAGGGGGACGACGCACGTCCTTGCCGGGCAGCATGAGCCGCATCGCCGAGGCAAGGTCGCGGGCAGCACCACGCGCAGGGCCCTCGCCGTCGCCATCGGCCTTGTTGACGGTGATGACGTCGGCCAGCTCGAGGATGCCGCGCTTGATCCCCTGCAGTTGGTCGCCCGCCCGCGCCAAGGTCAGGAGGAGGAAGGTGTCGACCATCTCGGACACGGCGATCTCGTTCTGCCCCACCCCGACGGTCTCCACGATGACAACGTCGAAGCCAGCCGCCTCGAGGACGAGCATCGACTCCCGCGTCGCACGAGCCACTCCCCCAAGGTGTCGACCACTGGGGCTGGGCCGGACGAATGCATGGTCGCTGGCGCTGAGCTCGCCCATCCGAGTGCGGTCCCCCAGGATCGAGCCGCCAGTGCGTCGGGAGCTCGGGTCCACGGCGACGACGGCGACCTTGTGGCCCGCCTCGATGAGACGCACCCCCAGCGCGTTGATGAACGTCGACTTGCCCGAGCCCGGGACGCCTGAGATCCCCACACGCACAGCCGAACCCGTGTATGCCGTGAGTTCGGTGAGGAGCGCACGTGCCCGTGCGCGGTGGTCGGGTCGGGTGGACTCGACCAGCGTGATGGCGCGAGCGACATCGGCCCGCGAGCCAGCGCGGACCCCGTCGAAGAGCTCGTCGGTCACGCGCCCGCCTGGTCGGTCGCGCCCTCTTCTGTGTCTGCCTTGTTCGTGTCGGCCCGTTTCGTGTCGGCCGGTTTCGTACCGGCTTGTGCTGCGGTGGCTTGCTCTGCAGCATCCAGTCGGGCGCTCAGATCACCGATGAGGCTGATCGCCGCGGTGGAGATGACGGTCCCGGGCGGATAGATCGCATCCGCACCAGCAGCGCGCAGGTCATCAAAGTCCTGGGACGGGATGACACCGCCGACGACGATCATGAGGTCCTCGCGCCCGAGCGCGTCAAGCTCCTTGCGCAGAGCAGGCACGAGCGTGAGGTGACCGGCGGCGAGCGACGAGACACCGACCACGTGCACGTCGGACTCGACGGCCTGACGTGCAACCTCGGTCGGCGTCTGGAACAGCGGTCCCACGTCGACGTCGAAACCAAGGTCGGCAAACGCGGTGGAGATGACCTTCTGCCCACGGTCGTGACCGTCCTGGCCCATCTTGGCCACGAGGATGCGCGGACGGCGACCCTGCGCCTCTTCGAAGTCGTTGACGAGCTCCTGCGCCCTGCGCACGTTGGAGTCGGCGCCTGCCTCGTCGGAGTACACGCCACCGATCGTACGGATCTGGGCCGTGTAGCGGCCGAATGCCTCCTCCATCGCCGAGGACATCTCCCCCACCGTGGCCATCGCCCGGGCCGCGTCGATCGCGAGCGCCAGCAGGTTGGTGTCGAGCGTTCCATCGGAACCGGCCTTGGCAGCCGCGGTGAGACGCTCAAGCGCCACCCGGCATACGTCGTCGTCGCGCTCTGCCCGCAAACGCTCCAGTTTGGCAATCTGCGACGAGCGGACCGCCGCGTTGTCGACCTTGAGGACCTCGAACGGCTCGTCGCCATCGGGCACATAACGGTTGACGCCGATGACCGGCTGTTGGCCCGAGTCGATGCGCGCCTGGGTGCGAGCGGCCGCTTCCTCGATCCGCATCTTGGGGATGCCGGCCTCGATCGCCTTGGCCATGCCGCCAGCGGCTTCGACCTCCTCGATGTGGGCCCAGGCCCGCTCGGCAAGGTCGTGGGTGAGCCGCTCGACGTAGGCCGAACCGGCCCACGGGTCGATGGTGCGGGTCGTGCCCGACTCCTGCTGGATGACGAGCTGGGTGTTGCGGGCGATACGCGCACTGAAGTCGGTGGGCAGCGCGATCGCCTCGTCGAGAGCATTGGTGTGCAGGCTCTGCGTGAGCCCCTGCGTCGCGGCCATCGCCTCGATGCAGGTGCGGACGACGTTGTTGTAGACGTCCTGAGCCGTGAGCGACCAGCCACTCGTCTGGCAGTGGGTGCGCAGGCTGAGCGACTTCGGGTTTGTGGCGCCTTGTTGCTCCACGAGGCGCGCCCAGAGCAGGCGGGCCGCGCGCATCTTGGCGACCTCCATGAAGAAGTTCATGCCGATGGCCCAGAAGAAGGACAGGCGCGGGGCAAAACGGTCGACGTCGAGGCCGACGCCCTTGCCTGCCCGGAGGTACTCGATGCCGTCGGCCAGCGTGTAGGCGAGCTCGAGATCCTGCGTGGCTCCAGCCTCCTGCATGTGGTAGCCGGAGATGGAGATCGAGTTGTAGCGCGGCATCTTCTCGGACGTGAACGCAAAGATGTCGCTGATGATGCGCATCGAGGGCTCGGGCGGATAGATGTAGGTGTTGCGGACCATGAACTCTTTGAGGATGTCGTTCTGGATGGTCCCCGAGAGCTTCTCGGGCGGGACGCCCTGCTCCTCCGCCGCCACGACGAAGAGCGCGAGCACGGGGATGACCGCGCCGTTCATCGTCATCGACACCGACATCTGGTCAAGCGGAATGCCGTCAAAGAGGGTGCGCATGTCATAGATCGAGTCGATGGCCACTCCGGCCATGCCGACATCACCCTCGACGCGCGGGTGGTCGCTGTCGTAGCCACGGTGGGTGGCGAGGTCGAAGGCGACACTCAAACCCTTCTGGCCCGCCGACAGGTTGCGACGATAGAACGCGTTGGACTCCTCAGCGGTGGAGAACCCGGCGTACTGGCGGATCGTCCACGGCTGGTTGACATACATCGTCGGGTAGGGGCCGCGCAGGAACGGCGGCGCGCCCGGGATGGTCTCGAGGAAGTCGAGGCCCTCGAGGTCGGCATCGGTGTAGAGCGGAGACACCTCGATCTGCTCAGGGGTGAGCCATGTCTGGGAGCCAAGGTCAGGACCCTGCGCGTCGGCGCAAGGACGACCGTCGCCAAGATCGACACGGGTGAAGTCAGGGATCGAGCTCATGCTGGGGCCTCCATCTCGTCGAGGAGGGCGGAGAGGAACGCAACCACGTCCATGCCCTTGCTGATGCCTCCGTAGCCTTTGCCCGTGGCGGGCAACGCAGCGCCGACCCCGCTGGCGTCAGCATCGCTGGCGTCGACGGCGTGGATCCCCGCGACGGTGAGGAGGTTGACCGCGTCGATGCGGAGGTCGGCGGCACGGGGCACCTCGAGCAGGGGCACGGCGACGCGGGGCGCATGGCCGTTGTCTCGAGCGTAGGCCGCAGCGCGGTCTCGAAGCCCTTCGAAGACGATTGAGTCCCGGTGTGGCGCAAGGGCATTGGGCTGTGTCGTGAGCTCGGCTCGGGGCTTGCGCTCGAGCGGCTTCTCACCGGAGAGCGGGAACGTGCTCACCCCCGTGATGGGCGTGGCACGCGTCGCCAGGGCCGAGTCTCGTTCGACTACAGCCGCTGTAATGCGTTGTGCGACAATGCCGTTCGCGAGGGCGTCGGACATGCCACCGGCTGCCTCGATCTCCTGGAAGGCGGTCCAGGCAGCCTGCGCCACCTCATCGGTGAGGGCCTCGACGTACCAGGAGCCACCGGCAGGGTCTGTCACCCGCGCGACGTTGGACTCCTCGGCAAGAAGGATCTGGGTGTTGCGAGCGATGCGCCGCGAGAACGGAGTGGGCAGTCCCGACACGGTGTCGAACGGCAGCACGGTGACGGCCTCGGCCCCGCCGAGGCTGGCCCCGAAGGTCGCCAGGGTGCTGCGCAGGATGTTGGTCCACGCGTCGTCGCGAGTGAACATGCGTCCGGCAGTCACGGCGTGGGTGAACGCGCCACGCGACTTCTCGGGGACACCGATGCTTTCGCCGATGCGCGCCCACGCCCGCCGAAGCGCGCGCAATGCGGCCGCAGTGAGGAACTGGTCAGCGGTGGCGCTCACCCGGAACTCGATGTGCCGGAACGCCTCTGCAACGTCAACACCCTCGGCTTCGAGGTGGCGGAGGTAGGCGACACCCGACGCGAGCGCGAACCCGACCTCGTCGGTCACAGTGCAGCCAGCATCTGCATAGACGCGGCTGTCGATCGTGATCGCGCGGATCTCGCCGTGGTCGGCGAGTCGGCGGACGGCGTCGGCCAACGAGGAAAGATCGGGAGCCGACCCCATCCGCGCGGAGGCACCCAAGGGGTCGTGACCCAGGTTGCCGGAGGCGGCACGAGATCCGGACAGGACGGCATACAGAGCATCCGCGGCAGCCGTCTGATCGTCCCAGGACGAGACGACAACAGGCGCTAGGTCGAGCTGGACGTCAGCGAGGGCCCCGGCGATATCGTCCGCCGCCAAACCATCGGCACCGACATGGAGCCACACCGAAGTGACGCCGTTCTCGAGGTCAGCGAGCACGAGCTTGCGGGTCGCAGCCGCGTCAGGGTCGTCGTGAAGCTGGCGGACATCCCAGGGCACGTCGGCATCGCGGAGGGCGCGTCCGCGAGTGAAGGGCATGGCCCCGGGCACGCCGAGCAGCACGGGATCCGGTGACTTCGTATACAGGGGCTCGATGTCGAGCCCGCCCTCGAGGTGGGAGCGCAACGATGCGACAGCTTCGTCGACGCTCAGGTGCTGGCCCTCGGGCCGCCCCTTGTTGACGACGCCAGCTGCGAGCTCTCGCCACTGCTCCTGGGTCTGCTCCGGGAAGTGTGCCGCCAGCCTCATCGCTGCGGGCCGCTTCGGGGCCACCGTCATCCACTGCTCCTCAGTCGATCGGGTCAGCCCGCACCTGTCGTCCTGAGGTCTGCGAGCCTCAAAGCACCCTACCGGCGCAGGGGTGGGGTCCGTACGAGAGTTTCAGCACACTGGCCGTCAGGTGCCCGACAGAGCTTCGTCGTATGCCGCCCGCAGCCGTGCACTCGCTCGTGGACCAGCGCTCGGCGCCAGTTCGGTGCCCACGTGATGCGCACGCAGCTCGTCCATGAGTTCGGCGACCATGCTCGGGCCACCCTCCTCCATGAGCTGCTGGCGGATCGTCATCTGCGCAGTGGTGACGCGGTGGGCGCGGCCCCAGGTGCCCAATGCCACGAGCACCGGGAGGGTCTGGATGCCCGCCTCGGTGAGGGAGTAGCGGGCGCGCTGGCCGCGGGTCGCGTCGTCGCGCACCAACAACCCGGCGGCGACGAGTGACTTCAGCCGTGAGGACAGGACGTTGCTCGCGATGCCCTCGTCCGAGCCGGCGAGCAACTCACGGAAGTAGCGGCGGTCGCCGAACATCATGTCGCGCAGGACGATGAGGCTCCACGGGTCACCGAGCGCCTCGACGGCCATGTTGATCGGGCATCCCGACCGTGGCTCACCGCGCATGTCCCTCCTTCGGAAAACAGTCCGGCAGAGTGGTTGCCATCTGCAATCACTCTACTCTACGGTGACTTGTGGTTGCACTTCGCAATCACCCTGCCTCAAGGAGACACCGTGGCCCTCGTCCGCGTCACCCAATTCAGCGTCTCACTCGATGGCTACGCCACCGGCGAGGGCCAGTCGTTGGAGGAGCCCTTCGGCCACGCTGGCATGCGCCTGCACACGTGGATGTTCGAGCCCGGAGGGCCGGACGGAGAACGGGTGCGTTTCGGCCTCGACGGGGCCCTGGCTGCGACCGGTTGGGATGGGTCGATCGGCGCCGAAATCATGGGCCGGCGCAAGTTCGGGCCCCAGACCGGACCCTGGACCGACGAGGAGTGGCGCGGCTGGTGGGGCGAGAACCCACCGTTCCACACGCCCGTCTTCGTCCTCACCCATCACCCGCGACCGTCGCTCGAGATGGAGGGTGGCACGACGTTCCACTTCATCGACGCCTCACCGGAAGAGGCGCTCGAGCAGGCGCGATCAGCCGCCGGTGGTTTCGACGTCCGCATCGGGGGTGGCCCGACCACCGTGCGCGAATTCCTCTCCGCCGGGCTGGTGGATCTCCTGCACGTCGTGGTCAACCCGATCGTCCTCGGCAGGGGAGTCTCGTTGTGGGAAGGCCTGGAGGGGTTGGAACGTGGCTTCGACATCGAGACCGTGCACTCCCCCACCTCCGGCGTCACCCACCTGCTGTTCCAACGCAAGGGGCTGGAGCTGACCAAGGACCTGAGCCAGAGAGAGGACGCCTGATGGGACGGCTGCGCTACGGGATGCTCGTCTCCCTCGACGGTTACGCGCGCGATGCTGCGGGTTCGTTCGCCTGGGCCGCCCCGGATGCCGAGTTGCATGCCTTCGTCAATGCCCACGAGCAGGACGTGAAGACCCTCGTCTACGGGCGTGGCCTCTGGGAGACGATGCGCTACTGGCAGGATCCGCCAGCCCACAAGGACCCGTCTCCCGTGCATGACGAGTTCGCGGCACTCTGGCAGGAGGCCGACAAGATCGTCGTGTCGGCGACCATGGCCCCGCCAGCCGAGGCTCGCACCGAACTCTGGCACGAGCTGGACCTCGACCGCCTCGCCACGCTGGTGCGCGAAAGCCCCACGGACGTGAGCATCGGGGGCCCGACCCTGGCGGCCCACGCCCTCACGGGGGGACTCGTGGCTGAGATCACGGCCTACGTCATGCCGCACGTCGCCGGCGGAGGGCTTCGCTGGCTCCCCGAGGGGTTCACAAGCCGGTTGGAACTGCGTGAGCAACGCGCCTTCGACAGCGGCGCGGTCGCCCTCACCTATGACGTCAGCACGTCCTGAGCGTCACGTCAGTGGGGCAAAGGTCGCGCCGAGTTCGCAGCTTGGCCTCGCCACCATCCACCTCCGTGAGGACCCACAGGCCCTGGGACGTGACGGCCACGGTGTTCTCCCAGTGGGCCGCGCGCGAGCCGTCGTTGGTGACGACAGTCCAGTTGTCCTCGAGGACGCGGTTGGCCTCGGGACCGAGCGTGACCATCGGCTCGATCGCAATCGTCGTTGCGTCGACAACAAGAGGACCCTTGCCGCTCACGCGATAGTTCGGCACCTGGGGGTCCATGTGCATGGAGGTGCCGATGCCGTGCCCCACGTAGTCCTCGACGATGCCGTATTCACGCCCACGCTGCGTCCCCGAGGCGGTGAGGCTGTCCTCCACAGCCGCCCCCACGGCATACAGGCTCTGACCCACGGCAAGGGCGGTGACGCCGGCCCACATGGACGCCTCGGTGTCGTCGATGAGCTCGAGATCCTCGGGGCGGCCCGCCTCGCGGCCACCCACGATGAGCGAGATGGCAGCATCCCCGTGCCACCCCGAAACGATGGCGCCGCAGTCGATGGAGAGCAGGTCACCGTCCTCGAGCACCCGCCCACCAGGGATACCGTGCACGACCTCCTCGTTGACCGAGGTGCAGAGCGTGCCGGTGAAGCCGTGATAGCCCAGGAAACTCGGAGTGCCGCCGCCGTCGCGGATGTGCGACTCGGCCACGGCGTCGAGCTCCTTGGTCGTCATCCCCGCTCGCACGGACGTGCGCAACAGTTCAAGAGTGCGCCCCACCAACAAGCCAGCGGCTCGCATGAGCACCACCTGCTCATGAGTCTTGGCCTCGATGCGCTCACGTCCGAACAGTCCCATGGACGACAAACCTACCGTCCGTGCTCTTTGTCGCGCACCGCCCGGGGCTTGCCGCCCATCCCAGAGACGGGCACGCTTCGGGCATGACGACCACGCATCGCGTTCGTACCGACCCGGGTCTGGTCGCCGGGCTGACCCCGGGCTACTACGCCTTGGTGATGGCGAGCGGCATCATCTCGCTCGGCTTCCATCTGGTCGGGTTCGCCACTTTGTCCCTGGCCTTGTTTGTCGTGTGCGTGATCAGCTATGTCGTCCTGTGCGCACTCAACATCGTCCGCTTCGTGGTCTCCCGCCACGCGATGGCAGAGGACTTCCGCGACCCGAAACGCGCCTTCGGATTCTTCACCTTCGTTGCCGGCACCAACGTGCTCGGTGTGCGGGCCGGCGCCGACGGGTGGTATGCCGTCACCGGTGGGCTGCTCCTCGTCTCCGGGCTCGTCTGGCTCGTGCTGGGCTACGTCATTCCGTGGAGTGCGGTGCTCGGGCGCGACGAACGGCCGGTCGTGGCGCTGGCCAACGGGACGTGGTTCATCTGGGTCGTCGCGAGCCAGTCGGTGGCAGTGTCCGCAGCAACCCTCGAGACCGTCTATGACGGTGGACGCCAGGCGTTGGCGGTCCTGGCCGTGCTGTCGTGGTCGGTGGGCGTCTTCCTCTATGCCGCCACCGGGATGATCGTGGCGCTGCGTCTCATGCTTTATCAGCTCGACCCGCGCGACTTCGACCCGCCGTACTGGGTCTCGATGGGCGCGATCGCCATCACGGTCGTGGCGGGAGCGCGGATCGTCGAGATGGACTCCGCACCCATGGTCGACGCCACCCGTGGGCTCATTGCCGGCCTGTCGGTCGTCTTCTGGGCGTTCGCCACCTGGCTCATTCCCGTGCTCATCGCCGTCGGGGTGTGGCGCCACTATCTGCGCAAGGTCCCACTGCGCTACGAGCCGACCCTGTGGAGCATGATCTTCCCACTCGGCATGTATGCCGTCGCCGGCATCTATCTGGGGCGGGCGGACTCGTTGCCCATCGTCGAGTGGATCGGGTCGGTGTGGCTGTGGGTCGCAGCCGCCGCGTGGGCCGCAGTCTTTGTCGCCATGTCACGCGGCATTGTGCGCACACTGATGGGGCCTCGCTGACCGGCGGTCGGCCACTCAGGTCTGGGCCGGAACCTCATCGAGGTCGAGCACCTTGGTCCGTAGCGTGGCGAGCAGCTCATCCAGTTCATGGGCTGCCACTGCTCCGTCATCGAGGACTGAGCCGTCCGTGCTCAGTTGCTCGGGGAAGCTCAGCCCCATGTGGCCGACGACGTCGGCCTGGACGTGGGTGAGCACCTTGGTGAGGTCGGCGACGGCATCGCTTGCGCCGGACCAGCCGTAGCCCACGAGGGCAATCGGCTTGGCCTCCCACTCTGCATACAGGTAGTCGATGGCGTTCTTGATGGGCGCCGGAAAGCTGCGGTTGTACTGCGGCGTGACAATGACCAGGGCGTCGGACTCAAAGACCTCGCTGGCCCACGCCTGGGTGTGCGCCTTGGCGTAGTTGCCGTTGCGCGGCATGTCCTCCTCGTCGAAGAACGGCAGGTTGATCTCAGCAAGGTCCAGGATCTTGACCTCCCACCGGGTGGGGTCAACCTGCTTCCTCACCCACTGGGTGACCTTGTGCCCGATACGGCTTGGACGGGTGCTGGAGACGACGATGCGCAGTTGGTTCATATTTCAACCAACTAGGTATGCCGTCTGCCCATTCCCGATGTCGGCGTGAGTTTCGCTTCTCTCCCCCGAGCAACGCCCAACGTCGTGAACGCAGAGCCTCCCCCCGACATCCACGTTCGAATCGCGAAGTCATCCACGAGCCCACTCGAGAGGAGACATCATCCCGCCGGCCTCGACGGCTGCCGGGATGATTCCAACGTCAATCGCGTGCGGACTCTTGGGGTCAGCGCAGAGCGGCGGTGATCCGCTCGGTGACCTCATCCATCTCGCCCAGCCCATCGACCTCGACGAGCAGACCGCGCTCGGCGTAGACGTCGGTCAAGGGGGCAGTCTCGCGGCGATAGATGGCCTGACGCTCGCGGATGACCTTTTCGGTGTTGTCGGCGCGGCCCTCGGTCTCGGCCCGCTTGAGCAGACGAGACACGACGGCGTCCTCGTCCACAGTGAGGGCGAGAACGGTGTCGAGACTGAGATCTGTCTTGGCGAGCATGGCGTCCAGGGCAGTGACCTGACCGGTCGTGCGCGGGTAGCCGTCGAGCAGGAAGCCGGGCTCGCAGTCGTCCTGGGCCAGACGGTCCTCGACGATGGCATTGGTGATGTCATCGGAGACATAGCCGCCGGAAGCGGTGATCTCCTGGACCTTCTTGCCGAGCTCCGTGCCGCTCTTGATGTTGGCGCGGAAGATGTCACCGGTCGAGATCGCGGGGATCCCGAAGTGCTCTGCGATGCGGGCTGCCTGGGTGCCCTTACCTGCACCGGGGGGGCCGAGAATGATCAGTCGCATTACTTCAGGAACCCTTCGTAGTGTCGCTGCTGCAGCTGGGACTCGATCTGCTTCACGGTCTCGAGCCCGACACCGACGATGATGAGGATCGAGGTGCCACCGAACGGGAAGTTCTGGTTGGCTCCGACGAGGACGAGCGCGAGCAGCGGGATGATCGAGATCAGCGCGAGGTAGATCGCTCCCGGCACGGTGATGCGGGTGAGGACGTACTGAAGGTATTCGGCCGTGGGTCGCCCGGCCCGGATACCCGGGATGAAGCCGCCGTACTTCTTCATGTTGTCCGCAACCTCGGTGGGGTTGAACGTGATCGACACATAGAAGAACGTGAAGAAGAGGATGAGGGCGGTGTAGGTGAGGCCGTAGGCCCACGTGTCACCACCGGAGTAGTTCTTGTCGATCCACTGCACCCAGCCCGAGGACGTGCCGTCGGCCCGGCGGTTGAACTGGGCCAGCAGGGTCGGCAGGGCCAGCAGTGAACTGGCGAAGATGACCGGAATGACACCGGCCATGTTGACCTTGAGCGGGATGTAGGTCGAGGTGCCGCCGTAGACGCGACGACCCACCATGCGCTTGGCGTACTGGACCGGAATGCGTCGTTGGCTCTGCTCCACGAAGACCACGAGGGCGATGATGACAAAGCCCATCAGGATGATGCCGATGAAGATGTCCCAACGGCCCTCCTTCTGCTGGATGGCCCAGAGCGCACCCGGGAACGTCGCTGCGATCGACGTGAAGATGAGGATGGACATGCCGTTGCCGACGCCGTGATCGGTCACGAGCTCACCGAGCCACATGACGAGGCCGGTGCCAGCGGTCATGGTCAGCACCATGATGAGGATCGTCACGAGCGAGTGGTCCGTGAGGATGTTGGTGCACGCTGGGTTGGCGAAGAGCTGCTGGGGGTTCTGGGCGAAGGTGATGAAGGTCGCCGACTGCAGCACGGCCAGACCAATCGTCAGATAACGCGTGTATTGCGTCATCTTGGCCTGACCCGCCTGGCCCTCCTTCTTGAGGGACTCAAACTTCGGAATCACCACCGTGAGCAGTTGAACGATGATGCTCGCGGTGATGTAGGGCATGATCCCCAACGCGAAGATCGACAACTGGAGCAGCGCACCACCGCTGAAGAGGTTCGCGAGCCCGAGCAGGTCGTTGGCTTCGCCAGCGCCCTTCTGACACGCCTGGATGAGCGAGTAGCTCACTCCTGGCGTGGGCACCTGCGCACCGAGACGGTACAGAGCGATGACTCCGAGAGTGAACAGGATCTTCCTGCGCAGGTCGGGCGTCTTGAACGCACGGCCGAAAGCGGTGAGCACAGGTCCTCCAGGTGGGCGGCGGTAACCGCATCAGTGTGGTGATCGACGAACAAGATACCCCGACGACGCCAACGGTCCACGACCGCCGGGTGACAGAGGGTCACAACGTCACAGTGGGTCAAACGACGTATGCCGCACGGCGAGTTCCCGGAGTCGCCTCCGGGAACCGCGCCCTGCGGCATACGCGATGTGCAAAAAACGTCAGGCTGAGTCGCCCAGGACGGCCGAGCCGCCCGCCGCCTCGATCTTCTCCTTGGCAGAGGAGGAGAACGCGTTGGCAGTGATGTTGACGGCGACCGAGATCTCGCCGGTGCCGAGCACCTTGACGAGCTGACCGTCGCGAACCGCACCCTTGGACACGAGGTCCTCGACGCTGACGTCTCCACCATCAGGGTAGAGAGCAGACAGCTTGTCGAGGTTCACGACCTGGTAGTGGGTCTTGAACGGGTTCTTGAAGCCGCGCAGCTTCGGAAGACGCATGTGGAGGGGGGTCGAGCCACCCTCGAAGCGCTCCGGGACCTGATAGCGAGCGCTGGTGCCCTTGGTACCGCGACCGGCGGTCTTGCCCTTGGAACCTTCACCACGACCCACACGCGTCTTGGCGGTTTTGGCTCCGGGGGCCGGACGCAGGTGGTGGACCTTGAGAGCGGAACCCTCGGCCTTGACCTGCTGTGCCTTGAAATCAGCCATGATCACTCCACTTCCTCAACGGCAACGAGGTGCGTCACCGTCTTGACCATCCCGCGAATCTCGGGACGGTCCTCCTTGACGACGACGTCGCCAATGCGCTTGAGACCGAGGCTGCGCAGCGTGTCACGCTGGTTCTGCTTGCCGCCGATCCCCGAACGGGTCTGAACAACCTTGAGACGAGCCATCACGCACCTGCCTTGGCTTCGGCGATGCCGGCGGCCTGAGCGCGGAGCATGGCAGCCGGGGCAACCCGGTCCACAGGCAGACCGCGGCGCGCAGCCACGGACTCCGGACGCTCGAGCTCCTTGAGAGCCTGAACGGTGGCGTGGACGATGTTGATGGCGTTGGACGACCCAAGGCTCTTGGAGAGCACGTCGTGCACGCCGGCGCACTCGAGCACCGCACGTACCGGACCACCGGCGATGACACCGGTACCGGGGCTGGCGGGACGAAGCATGACGACACCGGCAGCAGCCTCACCCTGGACGGGGTGCGGGATGGTGCCCTGGATGCGCGGGACCTTGAAGAACTCCTTCTTGGCCTCCTCGACACCCTTGGCAATCGCGGCGGGAACTTCCTTGGCCTTGCCGTAGCCGACACCCACGGTGCCGTCTCCGTCGCCGACGACGACGAGGGCGGTGAAGCTGAAGCGACGTCCACCCTTGACCACCTTGGAGACGCGATTGATGGTCACGACGCGCTCAAGGTACTGGCTCTTCTCGGCCTCACGACCGCCACCACGGCGGTCGTCGCGGCCACCGCGACGGTCGCCGCCACGGTTTGCCGAAGAATTGTCGTTGCGATCGCTCGTGGCCGTCGCGGGACCGGTGCCTCGACGCTGGGGTCCTGGCATCAGATGTTCCTCATTTCACTGCTGGTCATGTTCACGATGGTGTGGGTCACAGCGACAGCCCACCCTCGCGGGCGCCGTCGGCAATGGCCGCAACGCGACCGTGGTACTTGTTACCGCCACGGTCAAAGACGACAGCTTCGACGCCAGCAGCCTTGGCACGCTCGGCCACGAGCTCGCCGACCTTCTTGGCCTTGGCGGTCTTGTCGCCCTCGAAGGAGCGAACGTCGGCCTCCATGGTCGACGCCGACGCGACGGTCTTGCCCTCGGTGTCATCGACGACCTGGACGAAGACGTGGCGCGACGAACGCGAGACGACGAGACGGGGACGCACTGCCGTGCCCGCGACGTGCTTGCGGAGACGAATGTGGCGACGGCCGCGTGCTGCGACCTTGCCCTTGGCACGCTTGATGATCATTGCCATGGCCTACTTACCAGCCTTTCCGACCTTGCGGCGGATGTGCTCGCCGGCGTAGCGCACGCCCTTGCCCTTATAGGGGTCAGGCTTGCGGAGCTTGCGAATGTTGGCGGCGACCTCACCGACGAGCTGCTTGTCGATGCCCTCAACCTGGAAACGGGTGGGGTTCTCGACCGTGAAGGTGATGCCCTGCGGCGCCTCGATCGTGATCGAGTGTGAGTAGCCAAGTGCGAACTCGAGCGAACCGCCCTTGTTCTGCACGCGGTAACCGGTGCCGTGGATCTCGAGCTTCTTGACGTAGCCCTCGGTGACCCCGAGGACCATGTTGTTGATGAGCGTGCGGGTCAGACCGTGGAGCGAACGCGACTCGCGCTCGTCATTCGGCCGAGAGACCTGAACCTCATTGTCCGACTTCTCAACCTGGATCGGCTGAGCCACCGTGTGCGCGAGTTCGCCCTTGGGACCCTTGACCTTGA
>JBDSIV010000068.1:0-6048 GCA_039917755.1 Knoellia sp.
CACCGCAACGACGCGCAAGGTCGAGGCCACCGCCCCAGCCGCACCGGCTGCCCCGGCTGCCCCGGCGAAGAAGGTCGCGGCCAAGCGCGCCCCGGCGAAGAAGGCCGCCGTCAAGGCCGTGCCTGCGCCGACCGGTCCTGACGCACCCCCCGCCGCCAAGCGGCCGGCCGCCAAGAAGGCGGCCCGCCCCGCCGCCGGCCCGACCGGCACCTCCGACGCCGCCGAGGTCGACGAGCCGGAGGAGGTCGACAAGGCCCCGGTCGTCCCGGACGCCGAGGTGACCGAGGAGACCGGCTTCGTCATCACCGACGACGACGACGACGCCCCGGCCCAGCAGGTCGCGACCGCCGGCGCCACCGCCGACCCGGTCAAGGACTACCTCAAGCAGATCGGCAAGGTGGCGCTGCTCAACGCCGAGCAGGAGGTCGACCTCGCCAAGCGCATCGAGGCGGGCCTGTTCGCCGAGGAGCGCCTGAACGCCGGCACCAAGATCGACCCCAAGCACAAGCGCGAGCTGTGGTGGATCGCCCAGGACGGCAAGAAGGCGAAGAACCACCTGCTGGAGGCCAACCTGCGGCTGGTGGTGTCCCTGGCCAAGCGCTACACCGGCCGCGGAATGCTCTTCCTCGACCTCATCCAGGAGGGCAACCTCGGCCTCATCCGTGCGGTCGAGAAGTTCGACTACACCAAGGGTTACAAGTTCTCGACCTACGCGACGTGGTGGATCCGACAGGCCATCACCAGGGCGATGGCCGACCAGGCTCGCACCATCCGTATCCCGGTGCACATGGTCGAGGTCATCAACAAGCTCGCCCGGGTGCAGCGGCAGATGCTTCAGGACTTGGGCCGCGAGCCCACTCCTGAGGAGCTGGCGATCGAACTCGACATGACGCCCGAGAAGGTTGTCGAGGTGCAGAAGTACGGCCGGGAGCCCATCTCGCTGCACACCCCGCTCGGTGAGGACGGCGACAGCGAGTTCGGCGACCTCATTGAGGACTCCGAGGCCGTCGTTCCGGCCGACGCGGTGAGCTTCACGCTCCTTCAGGAGCAGCTGCACTCGGTCCTTGACACCCTGTCCGAGCGCGAGGCCGGCGTGGTCTCGATGCGCTTCGGTCTCACCGATGGTCAGCCCAAGACCCTCGACGAGATCGGCAAGGTCTATGGCGTGACCCGCGAGCGGATCCGTCAGATCGAGTCCAAGACGATGAGCAAGCTCCGTCACCCCTCTCGCAGTCAGGCGTTGCGCGACTACCTCGACTGAGTCTCAGCCACAACGTCAGGTATGCCGTGTGCCCGCTGGGCGCACGGCATACCTTGCGTTGTGGCTGGTGACAGGCGGCTCAGCGTCTGAACGGGCAATCCGTGGGGCGTGGAGTCAACGGCGGCGGAGACGGGACCAGGCCGCACGGGGCCATTCGACGAGCGCATCGCGGGCGTCGGTCCACTGGCGCACACCGTCTCGCGGGAAGAGGTAGGCCCTTGCTTGGTCGCTGCGCTGACGGGCGGCGATCGCTGCCTTCCACACCGTCTTGGCATCGGCACTGACATCGTTGATCGGGGCGTGCGGTGGGGCGTAGCGGGCCTGCTCGACCGTCGCGACGATGCGACCCATCGCTTCCTTGGGTTCCCCCGAGAGGATGGCGTCGTGCGTGAGCCGTGCACCGGCCTGGCGCGGTGTGCTGCCGTCGGGAGGCGCGATGCCAATGTCACCGAGCCGTGAGATGAGCGAGGCCCAGTCGGCCTCGACCCTTTCGGCATCGTCACGCGCCGACGCGCGCATCCTCCGTCGACGCACCCGAGCAGCGACGGGCAGCAGGACCAACGACAGGATGATGGCGAGGAGGATCGCGGTGGTCAGGAGGTTGTCGGTCAGCCAGGTGAAGGGTCCGGGGGAGACGGTGGTCGAGTTGTTGAGCGCGCCCGGGTCGGTGTCGGGCCGCTGGCTTGCGGACGGGGTCGGGTTCGCGCCGGTGGCCGAGGGTGCCGTCGACGCTGAGGGTCCGGTGCCGGTGGGGAGGAGGCTGTAGCCCGGGGCCCCACCGGAACGCGTGCCGGGCGTCGGCTCGAACCGGGTCCAACCGAGGTCGCGGAACCACAACTCGGGCCAGGCATGCGCGTCGGCAGCCTTCACGGTGTAGGCGCCGTCTGCGAGGGTTCCCGGGAGGAAGCCGATGGCCATCCGCGCCGGAATGTCTCTCAGGCGGGCGGCCATGATGAAGGCCGTCGCAAACTGCACGCAGTAGCCGGTGCGGGAAATCAGGAAGTTCGACAGGGGGTCCGACATCATCGTGCGACCGGACACGGGGTCGGTGGGGGTGGGGAGTTGGAGTGAGTAGGTGTATTGGCTGCTGCGGAAATGCGCTTGGAGCAGGCGCGCGGTCTCGAGCGGGCTGGTGCCCTCGGGCACGACGTTGTCGACGAGCTGGCTGAGGCGGCTGATGCTCTCACCGTCGATCTCGTTGTAGAGGCCGTCTTCGGCGCCGGGCGGTCTCGTCCCGTCGGCCGAGAAGTCTCCGTCCTCCGGCTCGAGGTGGTTGTAGGTCGCCACATAGTTCTCGACGTTGTTGTCGACCGCGTAGCTGCCGACGACGTTGGAGCGCAACAGCGCATTGCCGAGGTCGACGCTGAGTAGCGGTGTGGGGAGGGCGATCTGGGGCGCGGTCAGTCGGTTCTCGTTGACCGTGATCTTGGCGGTGGTGCGCCTGATGCTGGGATCGCCCACCGGCGCCTCTACCCCGTCGGCGACGAGCCCGTCAACGTTGTAGCCGCTGCTCCACTCACCCCGTCGGTAGTCCGTGAGGATGCCGACACGCAGTGGCTCGGGGGTGGTTGCTGTCGATGTGTAATTGAGAACCGGTGTCAGGGACTGGTCCTCGAGCGACTTGCGCAGATCGACTGTCGTGTTTAGGCTCACTGAACCGCCACCACCACGGGCGTTGTCGGACCGCCCCAGCCCGTCGGCGAGGAAGGTCGTGGGCAGGTGGGGGACGACCATGGGCAGAACAACCGCGAGTGCGAGGGCGCTGGCGCCGAGCAGGCGCGCCGTCCCGGCCACGCCGAGCACGGGGTCGTGGTCCACGCCGTCGACACCGCGCGGGACCGCGGTGCTCCAGCGGCGCACGGTGCCGATGCCCTGGGTGGCGAGGAGGGCGAGCCAGAAGCCGATCGGCAGGATGAAGTATCTCCAGGAGAGCCCGTCACCAGAGTTCGTGGCGGAGACGAGGTATGCCGTGAGGAGAGCGAGCCCTGCGAGTGCGGGTGAGCGCAGGGTCACCGCGAGCGCGTCGACGAGGAGGGCGGTGGCTCCCACGAGGATTGTGATGGCCACGATGATTCCGCGCTCGGTCGGCACCGGCGCGGAAAAGGCCATGACCGTCTGCCCCGCCTCGGTGAGGAGGATTCCCAGTGATCTGACGGTGTCGGGTCCGGGCACCACGCCCCAATACAGATGGCCCTGGCCATGCAGCCACGAGATCGCGAGGAATCCGGCGAGGAACTGCCCGAGGATCACGACCCACGCCGAGACCATCAGCGAGCGCAGCCCCAGCCCGACGAGGGCGAGAATGGCGATGACGAGCAGAGTGGGCCGCACCCAGGTGTTGGCGTCGAAGAGCGTGAGCAGCGGCAGGGCGACGGTGAAGCTGGCGAGTCCCGCGAGCAGGGCTTCGATCGGGCGGGAGCGGTTCATCGTGCACCCAGCAGACGACGTGATCCGGCGACGCTGGCCCACGCCTCGGCGATGGCGAGGTCGGGGCCTACAGCCAGAGCCGACCAACCAGCGCCGGCGAGGGCGGCCGTGGTCGCACGCGGGTCTGGGCCCGTTGTCGAGGCCCGGCCCGTGGCGGTGAACGCGCCAGCCTCGATGACAAAGGCCAGTCCTGGACCTCCCGGCTGGCGCAATGACGACAGGGCGCGGGCCGCACCGTCGTCGATGGCCCCGACGATGGCAACGGTGAGCCCGCCCTGAGCGGTGGCACCACTGGCGGCGTGCAGCATCCCTCCGATGCCGGTCTCGTCGGTGAGGACGGTGCGGGCCAGGGTCTCGAGCGATCGGTCCAGATCGGAGTCTTCGCGCACCCCGGACTCCTGTCCGGGATCGGAGGTGAGCAGGTGCACCGCAAATCCGAGGTCGAGGAGGTGGGTCACAGTGGAGGCCGCCATGGTCACCGCCCACTCGAGCGAGCTGGAGGGACCCGTGCCGCCGTGGGCCCGAGCGCGAGTGTCGAGCAGGACCACGGCCCGGCGCTTGGCAGGGCGGTCCTCCTGGCGCACCATGAGTTCACCGGTCCGGGCGGTCGCCGGCCAGTGAATGCGGCGCAGGTCGTCGCCGTCGCGGTATTCACGGATGGACTGGTCGTCCTCCCCGTGCAGAGCGACGCGGTGCGGCACCGACCCCTCGGCGCCCAGGCCGCGCCCCAGAGCTCGACCATCGGACAGGTCGACGACCCGCGGAAGAACGAGCAGCTCGTCGTGGCTGCTCAGGGAGGAGTGGCGCATCGTCAGCCCGAACGGGTCCTGGACGCGCACACCGAGCGGTCCGAGGCGGTGAGCGCCACGACTGTGGGCGCGCACGACATACTCCACGTGCGTCGAGACGCCCGACGTCAACGCCGGGATGACAAACCGAGGTCGGTCACCCAAGGAGTAGTCGAGGTGCTCCTCGGCGAACAACACGGGTGAGCGGTTCAGGGACGGGTTGGAGATCGTCATCTGGACGATGGCTGGTTCGTCGATCGTCACGCGCGCGGGCCGTGCCTCACGGTCGATGACGAGGGAGAGGTCGTGCCGGCGGCCAAGCAAGCCCGCCAGGATCGGCAGCGCGCACAAGGCGGTGCCGATCCGGCTGAGGTCGTGCTGGCCGAGCGCGAGCCCGGCGAGGACGAGCACGATCCCCGAAGCGAGGAAGGCCATGCCACGCGTCGTGAGGGAATCGCGGAACCGTCGCATCAGTGGCTCAGCGGGTCGGGGCAGGGACGCGGACGCGCTGGAGCAGGTCCGTGAGCACGTCCGCCGCGGATCGGTGGGAGAGCTGGCTCTCGCCAGTGAGCATGAGGCGGTGCGCGAGCACCGGGACCGTCATCGACTGCACGTCATCTGGCAGGACGTGGTCGCGGCCGGCGAGGGCTGCGTGAGCGCGGCTGGCGCGCAACAGATGCAGACTTGCACGGGGGGAGGCACCGAGGCGCAGCGCCGAACTCGAACGGGTGGCCTGGGTGACGTCAACGATGTATTGCTTGAGGGCCTGAGACGCATGCACTCCGCGCACCGCCTCGATCATCTGCGTCACGGTCGCCGCATCGGTCACGGGTCGCAGCTCGTCGAGCGGGGAACGGGCACTGTGTGCGTCGAGCATGTCAACCTCGCTGCGAGCCGAGGGATAGCCCATCGAGATGCGCGCCATGAAGCGGTCACGCTGGGCCTCGGGCAACGGGTAGGTGCCCTCCATCTCGATCGGGTTCTGGGTGGCGAGCACCATGAACGGACGGGGGAGCGCATAGGTCGTGCCGTCGACGGTGACCTGCGCCTCCTCCATTGACTCGAGCAGCGCGGACTGGGTCTTGGGTGAGGCGCGGTTGATCTCGTCACCGACGACGACGTTGGCGAAAATTGCACCGGGGCGGAACTCGAAGTCGCGTACGTCCTGGTTGTAGACACTGACGCCGGTGATGTCGCTGGGCAGCAGATCGGGCGTGAACTGGACGCGTCGCACCGAGGCATCGATGCAGCGGGCAAGGGTCTTGGCGAGCATCGTCTTGCCGACACCGGGAACGTCCTCGATGAGCAGGTGTCCCTCGGCAAGCAAGGCAGTGACCGCGGTTCGGACGGCGGCCGGCTTGCCCTCGATCACGGTGTTCATCGCGCTCTGCAATGAGCTGGCGACCTGCAGAACCTGATCGAGCGCGGCGCCGGACGTGGGCACCCCTGCGTCGGCGCGTCGCTGCTCGCTGTGGTGGACCTCGTCGTGTGTCGGCACGAATGGCTCCTGGGATGGGTGGCCCGCAACCCTGCGCCACGGGCTTTTGATCTTGCCCCACATTCCTCCACCGG
>JBDSIV010000069.1:0-10543 GCA_039917755.1 Knoellia sp.
GCTCTGGGGACCGACGGCGACGAGGCGACGGGGACTGGTTCGACCGGCCAGGGCGCGGTCGTCGAGATCGACCTCAACCGGCCGATGGACGAGATCCTCGCCGAGCTCACGGCCCACCCCGTCAAGACCCGGCTCTCGCTCAGCGGCCCGCTCGTCGTTGCGCGCGACATCGCGCACGCCAAGATCAAAGAGCGACTCGATGCTGGCGAGGAGATGCCCTACTACCTCAAGGATCACCCGGTCTACTACGCCGGTCCCGCCAAAACCCCGGAAGGTATGCCGTCCGGTTCCTTTGGTCCGACCACCGCCGGTCGCATGGACTCCTATGTCGAGCAGTTCCAGGCTGCAGGCGGGTCCAAGGTCATGCTCGCCAAGGGCAACCGGAGCAAGGTCGTCACTGACGCCTGCGCCTCTCATGGCGGGTTCTACCTCGGCTCGATCGGCGGTCCCGCTGCCCGTCTCGCCCAAGACTGCATCAAGAGCGTTGACGTGCTCGAATACGCCGAACTCGGCATGGAAGCGATCTGGAAGATCGAGGTCGAGAACTTCCCCGCCTTCATCGTCGTCGACGACAAGGGCAACGACTTCTTTGCCTCCGTGACCAAGCCCTTGGCCATGACCATCCCCAAGAGAGCAGGATTGCTATGAGCGAAAACCCCTCTGCTACACCCGGATTTGACGATCTGCTCGAGGCCAACGAAGCCTTCGCGGCGAACTTCGCACTCGGTGGCTTCGACGGCATCGCCCAGCGCGGCGTCGCCGTCATCACCTGCATGGACTCCCGCATAGACCCACTCGGCATGCTCGGTTTGTCCCCCGGTGACGCCAAGATCTTCCGCAACCCCGGTGGTCGCGTGACGGCTGCAGCTCTGGAGGCGCTCGTCCTCGGGGTGCACCTGCTCAACGTCAACCGGATTCTTGTCGTCCCGCACACGAAGTGCGCGATGACGCAGATGTCAGAAGCCGAGTTGCGCAAGGTCATCGGCGAGAAGGCTGGCTCGGATGCCTCGTGGCAGGGCTTCCACGTCATCGCCGACCAGGACGCGGCCCTCAAGGCTGACGTCGCCGCCGTGAAGTCGCACCCGCTCATCCCCCATACGGTCGCGGTCGCCGGGTTCCTCTACGACGTCGACAACGGCAAACTCGACCGCCGCGCCTGAACCCGACTTATTGCCCGTTGGGAGAGTTGCGAGGGCAGCGATCGACTCTCCCAACGGGCAATAAGTCGGGAAGAAGAATGGAGGTATGCCATGTCGCCCATTCACGTTGTCGCCCTCAACATCCACCCTGTGAAGAGCACCGCGATCCGACCGGTGCCGTCGGTTGTCGTCGAGCGAGCAGGCTTCGCTGGGGACCGTCGATGGATGGTCATCGACAGCGAGAGCAGGCTCGTCTCGGCGCGTGAGGAACATCGCCTCTTCGCGATCACGGCCGACACCAGCGAGACGTCCAAGGACGTCACCAGCGGACTCCGATTGAGGGCGCCCGGCTTTGCCGACCTGACGCTGCCGGACTCCGGGGGTGACACCATCCCGGTCCACCTCCACCGGCACGACCTCGTCGGTTCGCTCGTCTCTCCCGATGCCGACGCGTGGATCAGCGCCGCCGTCGGTCGACAGGGTCTGCGACTCGTCAGGTGCCCCGACCCCACCACCAGGGCACTCAACCAAGCACACAGTCACAAGGGCGACCACACGGCATACGCCGATGGTTTTCCGGTGACGCTGGCGAGCCGAGCCTCGCTGGCGCAGCTCAACGACTGGATCGCCGAGGGCGCGGTCGAGCGGGGCGACGACGTGCCCGATCCGCTGCGGATGGAACGTTTCCGGCCCAACGTTGTCGTCGACGGCGACCTCACGCCCTTTGTCGAGGACAGCTGGTCGACGGTTCAGCTCGGTGGAGTGCCCTTCCGCGTGGCGAAGCCCGTCGACCGCTGTGTCATGACGACGATCGACCTCGAGGACCTTCGGACCGGCAAGGAACCCATCAGAACCCTTGCCCGACACCGGCGCTGGGAAGGTGCGACCTGGTTCGCCATCCACCTCATCCCCGACGGCCCCGGTCAGGTGCGCATCGGGGATGACGTCGTCACCAGATAGGTCAAACGATGGCGTCGAGTGCTTGCTTGATCGGCGTCGCACCGTTGTTGAACAAGATCGTGGTGCGCGCGAAGACGGCGTGGGCAACGACATAGGCCGCAACCGTCGCGACGTCGTCACGGGTCACGTGACTGGCCGTCAGTGCCTCGCCGGTCTCGATGCGACCCGTGCCCGGGTCATCGGTGAGGGCACTCGGCCCGAGAATCGTCCAGTCCAGTGACGTGCCGCGGAGGTGGGCATCCGCATCAGACTTGGCCTGCGCATAGGTAAAGAACGAGTTGTCCTGCGGCACACCGTGATCCGGGCCAGCCCCAAAGTAGGAAACCATGACGTATCGCGGCACTCCAGCTGCAAGGGCCGCGTCCATCGAACGAATGGCCGCATCGCGGTCGACGGCGGTCGTGCGCTCCGGGCTCCCGCCCCCCGCGCCGGCGGACCACACGACGACGTCAGCACCGTCCAGAAACTCGGCCATCTGTTCGACAGACAGGTGCTCGACATCGACCACAGCAGCAGTGGCCCCGACCTCTTCGACGTCAGGGCCCTGCTCTGGATCGCGAATCCAGGAGGTCACCTTGTGCCGCTTGTCCGACAGTTGCCGGGCCAACCGAAGCGCGATCTTGCCGTGCCCACCGATGATCGTGACGGAAGCCATCGTCAGACCGCCCGGCCCGTGACGGCGACGGCGACGGCGACGGCGACATCGATGTTGCCGCGCGTGGCCATGGAACAGAGGCTCGCCTCGTGCGCCTTGTCGACGAGCTCCTGCGCGGTGGCTGTCGCGGCAGTGGCGTACGGGAGGCTGGTGACTGCTTCGGATGGCATGTGAACACCCTGCCCCAGAGACCACGCCCGGACTACGTTGGGGCCATGACTTTCGCGACGACCTTCCCCGACGGTTTCCTCTGGGGTGCGGCCACCGCCTCCTTCCAGATCGAGGGCTCGACCACGGCCGACGGCAGGGGGCCGTCGATCTGGGACACGTTCTGCGACATCGAAGACAATGTCATCAACAAGGACACCGGCGACCCCGCGTGCGACCACTACCGCCGGATGCCCGAGGATGTCGTCCTCATGAAGGACCTGGGCCTCCAGGCGTACCGCTTCTCGATCGCCTGGCCTCGCGTCATTCCCACTGGCACGGGCGCGGTGAACGCAAAGGGTATCGACTTCTATTCACGCCTGGTGGATACGTTGCTGGACAACGGAATTCGCCCCTTCGTGACGCTCTATCACTGGGACCTCCCGCAAGCACTCGGCGACCGGGGCGGCTGGCTCAACCGTGACGTCAAGGACTGGTTCGCCGAATACACCGGCGCTGTCGTCGGCGCTCTGGGCGACCGTGTCAAGAACTGGACCACCCTCAACGAGCCGTGGTGCTCCTCGCTGCTCAGCTACTCGCTGGGTCACCACGCGCCCGGGCACACAGACCCTGTGGAGGGGCTCGTGTCCGCCCACCACCTGATGCTCGCCCACGGCACGGCGGTCCCGGTCATTCGGGAGAACTGCCCCGATGCCGAGGTGTCCATCACCCTCAACCCGACCCAGGTGATCGGGCCCGACAATCCCAGCGCCGCCGACCTGGACGCTGTCCAGCGCGCGGACGACATCCTCAACGGCATCTTCTTCGGCCCGCTCTTCCATGGTGCCTACCCGCCCACCCTGCTGGAGAACACGGCGCACCTCACCGACCATGCCTTCATCCAGGATGGTGACCTGGAGGTCATGACCGCACCCTTGGACAACCTCGGGGTGAACAACTACTTTCCCACTCGCGTTCGTCACAGCGGTGGAGCCACCCACCCGCTCCCGGGCGGTGATGGCGTGGAGGAGACCGCCCCCCATGAACCCCTGACCGACATGGGCTGGGAGATCAACGCCGACGCGCACCACGACATCCTCATGCGCTCGGCCCAGGAGTGCGGCCTGCCCGTCTACATCACCGAGAACGGGTCGGCCTGGCCCGACGAGATCGAGACCGGCCCCAACGGCGAGGCGGTCCACGATCCGGACAGGACGGCATACCTGCATGGACATCTCAATGCCGTGAAGCGGGCGATCGACGACGGAGCCGACATTCGCGGCTACTTCGCCTGGTCACTCATGGACAACTTCGAATGGGCCTTCGGCTACAGCAAGCGCTTCGGCATCGTGCACGTGGACTACGACACCCAAAGGCGCACCATCAAGGATTCCGGGCTCGAATATGCCCGGATCATTGCCTCGCATCGTCCGTGAGCGTGGCCGTCCACGATGGCCGTAGATCACGATTCGGGAGACTGATGAGGCAAAGACGCCGTGTACGCCCCACTGCTGGGTAGTGTCAGCGACTAGTCCGACGTGGGTCGACCACGTCCACTTCTGCTTAGGAGTTCTTGAGTGACCACCTCACTTGCACGCCGCGCCAGCGCCCTCGCCGCCGCCACCCTCATCTCCACCCTCGGCCTCGCCGCCTGTGGTTCCAGCGACAAGGGCGCAGAGCCTGCCGCCACGAACTCCAGTGGTGTCGCGCTGGTCACGGACGGCAAGCTCAAGGCCTGCACGCACCTGTCCTACAAGCCGTTCGAGTTCAAGGAGGGCTCCAAGGTCGTCGGCTTCGACGTCGACCTCATGGCCCTCGTCGCCAAGAAGCTCGGAGTCGAGCAGGAAGTTGTTGACATCGAGTTCGCGACCATCACCTCGGGAGCTGCCTTCGCTGCCAAGAAGTGTGATGGCGGCTTCGGCGCCACGACGATCAACGACAAGCGCAAGGAGGCCATCAACTTCTCGGACCCGTACTTCGACTCCACGGCGGCCCTCATCACCAAGAAGGACTCCGGCGTCACCGACCTGGCCAGCCTCAAGGGCAAGAAGATCGGCGTCCAGACCGACACCACCGGCCAGGAGTTCGCCAACAAGGAGATGGCTGCCAACGGCTTCACCCCCGTGGTGTTCGACGACCTGCCGACCCAGCTCGCCGCTGTGCTGGCTGGAAAGGTGGATGCCGCGATCAACGACAACGGCCCCCTCCTGGACTACGTCAAGGACAATCCCACAACCGCTGTGGTCAAGGAGTTCGACACGGGCGAGCAGTACGGCCTGATGTTCAAGAAGGACGCCAACGGTCAGAAGCTCACCGACCTGACCAACGAGGTCCTCAAGGCTGCGGTCGCTGACGGCACCTACAACGAGATCTACAAGAAGTGGTTCGGAGTCGACGCCCCGAAGAAGTGACCCCTTCCGCATCGTCGAGGGGCGGCGGTACGGTTTCGACCGACCGCCGCCCCTCGGCGTTGTGGTCCATGACCCCGTAGGTCGGCAGGAGACTGATGAGCACCACGACTGAAGCACCACCGAAGAAGAAGTTGTCGCCGCGCAAACGCGCCCAACGGATGCGGTGGGCGCAGTACGCCGTCCTCATCGCTGTCGCCCTGGTCCTCGCCTCCACCGCGAACTGGCCGCAAATCCAGAAACAGTTCTTCAACCCTGAACTGATCAAGACCACCCTGACCGAAGGTGTGGGATCTGCCCTCAAGAACACGGTCATCTACACAGCTGGCGCCTTCGTCATCGGGCTGCTGCTCGGGACTGTCCTCGCCCTCATGCGTCTGTCGTCGGTGGCCCCCTACCGCTGGATCGCGACGGTCTGGATCGAGTTCTTCCGTGGGTTGCCGGCAATCATCGTCTTCATCGCCTTTGGTCTCATGTCGTTGGCCTTCGAAGGCTTCGTCATTCCCTACGACCCCTATGGCACGGTCTGGGTGGCGTTGGGTCTCGTCGCGTCGGCCTACATGGCCGAAACCATTCGGGCCGGGATCCAAGCGGTTCCGCCCGGCCAGGTCGAGGCGGCTCGGTCCCTGGGTATGCCGTCCGGCGTCGCCACCCGCAAGATCGTCCTTCCCCAGGCTTTCCGGGTCATCACACCTCCCTTGACGAATGAGCTCATTCTCTTGGTCAAGGATTCCTCGCTCGTCTACGTCCTGGGGCTCTCTGCCGAGGGCTACGAGCTGACGAAATATGGACGGCAACTGTCCAGCGACAACGCCAGTCTCACCCCCCTCGTGGTGGCGGGGTTCTGCTACCTGCTCATCACCCTCCCGCTCTCCATCATCGTGCGCCGTATGGAAGCCCGCCAGAAGAAGGAGCGCTGAGCATGTCCACAGCCAACAAGACGCCCGTCGTCGAGGTCACCGACCTCCACAAGTCGTTCGGCTCCAACCACGTACTGCAGGGTCTTACTGCCACGATTCACCAAGGTGAAGTTGTCTGTGTCATCGGCCCGTCGGGCTCGGGCAAGTCGACGTTCCTACGTTGCATCAATCTCCTCGAGGAGCCCACGAGCGGCTCGATCAAGGTCGGCGGTGACGAGGTCACCGACCCTGACTGTGACATCGACGCGATCCGACGCAACATGGGCATGGTCTTCCAGCAGTTCAACCTGTTCCCGCACCTGTCGGTTTTGGCCAACTGCACGGTCGCGCAGACGACTGTGCTCAAGCGCAGCAAGGACGAGGCGGAGGCCGTCGCCCGCAAGAACCTTGAACGGGTAGGCCTCTCCGAGAAGGCGGACGCCTTCCCCGCGCAGCTCTCCGGCGGCCAGCAACAGCGTGTGGCCATTGCTCGGGCCCTCTCGATGGACCCCAAACTCATGCTCTTCGACGAGCCGACCTCAGCGCTGGACCCGGAACTCGTGGGTGACGTCCTGTCGGTCATGCGTCGACTCGCCGACGAGGGGATGACGATGTTCGTCGTCACGCACGAGATGGCGTTCGCGCGCGACGTCGCCGACCGGGTCATCTTCATGGACGGGGGCAGCATCGTCGAGGAAGGCCCACCCGACCAGGTCATCGGCCAGCCCACCGAAGAGAGGACCAAGGTCTTCCTTCAGCGCGTGCTCGACCCGACGCACGTCGACCCGGGAGCGGAGGACGCGGCATACAGCAAGCGCCACGTCGGTGACGCCAACCGGAGGGAAGGTGAGGACGCCTCCGGCGGCCGTGCCGAGCGATCCCCTGGCACCCACGGCCGCTACAGCGGCGGCGCCGGCCTCGGCTGACCCCCCCAACTTATTGCCCAAAATCCACCGGATTCGGCTCATGATCGGCCCGTCTCGGTGGACTTTGGGCAATAAGTCCGGGAACTTCAGAGGGTGAGGCGCTCGCGGACGACCAATACAAGGCGGTCGGCAACCTCCTGGGCGTGGTCCTTGGTGGCGGCCTCGACCATGACGCGCACGACCGGCTCGGTGCCGGACTTGCGCAGCAGCACCCGACCGGAGCCGTGGAGCTGCTGACCGGCGGCGGCGACAGCGGCCTGGACGCCTTCGTCGGTCTCGACGCGGGCCTTGTCGACGCCTTTGACGTTGATGAGGACCTGCGGCAGCTGGGTCATGACCGTGCCCAGGTCAGCGATCGTGCGACCAGTCGCGACCATGCGCGCCGCGAGCATGAGCCCGGTCAGCACACCATCGCCGGTCGTGCCGTGCTCCATCATGATGACGTGTCCGGACTGCTCACCGCCGAGCGAATGGCCCGACGCGCGCATCTCCTCGAGGACATAGCGGTCGCCCACGCCGGTCTGCTTGACCCTGATGCCTTCCCTTTCCATCGCCTGAAGCAGCCCGAGGTTGCTCATGACGGTGGCCACGAGCGTGTCCTCGTGCAGCGCGCCGCGTGACTTCATGTCGACCGCGAGGATTCCCATGATCTGGTCGCCGTCGATCTCGTTGCCCTCGGCGTCGACAGCCAGGCAGCGGTCGGCGTCCCCGTCATGCGCTATGCCGATGTGGGCGCCCTTGCGCACGACCATGTCCTTGAGATGGTCGAGGTGGGTCGAGCCATAGCCGTCGTTGATGTTGAGACCGTCGGGCGCGGTGCCGATCTCGATGACCTCGGCTCCGGCAAGGCGGAAAACCTCGGGTGAGACCGACGAGGCAGCGCCGTGCGCGCCGTCGATGACGACCGTGAGGCCGTCGAGGCGGTTCGGGAGCGCCTCGAGCAGGTGAGCGACATAGCGCGCCTGACCGGCGCGGTTCTGGAGGACCCGACCGACCTGGGCGCCTGTGGGAAGCTCGGGCGGGCTGTCGAGCCCGGCGGCGATCTCGTCCTCGAGGGCATCCGGCAGCTTGTGACCACCGAGCGCGAAGAACTTGATGCCGTTGTCGGGCATGGCGTTGTGTGAGGCCGAGAGCATGACGCCGAAGTGGGCGTCCATGTCAGCAGTCAGGAAGGCGACCGCGGGCGTCGGGAGGACGCCCACATCGTGCACGTCCACCCCGGCCGAGGCGAGTCCGGCAACGACGGCAGCGCTGAGGAACTCACCGGAGGCGCGGGGATCGCGCCCCACCACTGCCTTGGGCTTGCGGCCAGCAGCGCGGGCATCGCGCCCCAGAACCGTCGCCGCTGACATGGCCAGGCGCATGGCCAGATCCGCAGTGATGTCAACGTTGGCGAGTCCTCGAACTCCATCGGTTCCGAACAATCGAGCCATGCGTATGCCGTGCCTTTCGTCATGCTTACGTGCGTCAGCGGTGATGACAGCCGACGAGTCAACCTACCCCCGTGAACGCCGAAGGCGGCACCCGAAAATCGGGTGCCGCCACCGTTGCGGAACGCTGGATCAGCGCTTGCTGTATTGAGGTGCCTTGCGGGCCTTCTTGAGACCAGCCTTCTTGCGCTCGGGAACGCGCGAGTCGCGCTTGAGGAAGCCGGCCTTCTTGAGTGCCGGACGGTTCAGCTCCTCATCGATTCCGTTGAGCGAGCGGGCGACGCCCAGACGGACGGCGCCGGCCTGGCCGGAGGGGCCACCACCGTGGACGCGCACGAGCACGTCGTAGGCGCCAGCGAGCTCGAGCAGCGTGAACGGCTCATTGACGATCTGCTGGTGGACTTTGTTGGGGAAGTAGGCCTCGAGCGTGCGGCCGTTGACCTTCCACTCACCGGTGCCGGGGACGATGCGCACGCGGGCAATGGCCTGCTTGCGACGACCGGTGGCCGCGCCGGGCGCAGTCACGGCAGCCCGGCGGGCGCTCTCGCCGGCGACGTCGCCGGAGGACTCCGAGGTGTACTCGGTGATCTCCTGGTCCTCGGTGTCGGTGCCGACCTCGGCTTCAGTGGCCTCGGTGCTGGTGTTCTCGGTCATTACTGGGCCACCTGGGTGATCTCGAAGGGCTTGGGCTGCTGGGCAGCGTGGGGGTGCTCGGAACCGGCGTAGACCTTGAGCTTGGTGAGCTGCGCGCGACCCAACGTGGTGCGCGGGAGCATGCCGCGAACGGCCTTCTCGATGGCCTTCTCGGGGTACTTCTCGAGCATCTCGACGTAGTTGCGGCTACGCAGACCACCCGGGAACCCGGAGTGGCGGTAGGCGAGCTTCTGCTCGGCCTTGGCGCCGGTGAGGGCGACCTTCTCGGCGTTGATGATGATGACGAAGTCGCCACCGTCAACGTGAGGCGCAAAAGTGGGCTTGTGCTTGCCGCGCAGCAGCGTCGCCGTCTGAACGGCGAGGCGACCGAGCACGACATCCGTGGCATCGATGATGTGCCACGTGCGGGTGATGTCGCCCGGCTTCGGGGTGAAGGTACGCACGGTGAGACCTAACGTGTGGATGGATCGGACTGGTCCTGCGGCTCGGCTCGCGAGAGCCAACAAACCGCAAGGGGTATGCCGTGTGCTCCCGCCAGGGCTTTCACCTCTCGGGCCACCCTGGGAAGGGCGCACGGCACAACAGTTTTCAAGTCTACGGGGGAAGGCGGGTAGCACCCAAATCGTCGTCAGAACCCTCCGAAAGGCCAGCTGACCTGCGCAAACAGCATCGAGAGAACGGCATACAGAAGTATTGTGCAAACAGAGTGTGCACAGGTATTGTGCACACATGCCCACAGAGAAGCCCTTCGACAACGCCGGACTTACCGGACTTCGGCTCGACACCACCTCCCTCAAGGTCCTCGCCCATCCCCTGCGCTCGCGACTGCTCTCGACGCTTCGACGCGAGGGACCCGCGACCGCGACCGACCTCGCCATCACTCTCGGCACGAACTCAGGCGCGACGAGCTATCACCTCCGCAGGCTCGAGTCGGTTGGCCTCGTCGCCGACACCGAGGAGGGCGAGGGGAAGCGTCGGCTCTGGCGGGCCGCCACCGAGAGCCACACCTTTGAGCCGAGCGACTTCGCTGGCGACGAGGACTCCGAGACCGCCCTCAACTGGCTCGTGCGCGACTACACCCGCCACTTCGCCGAACAGTTCGAGAAGTGGCTCGACGTCGAGGCCGCCTGGCCGGTCGCCTGGCGCGACGCCGCCGGCATGAACGACTCCTACGTCATCGCCACTGCCTCCCAACTGCAGGAGATGAAGGCCGAGATCGATGACGTCATCACGCGATATCGACGGGTGGGACAGGGCAATCCGGCTGCTCGACGGCTCGCTGTCTACAGCGTCACCTACCCACTGGACCTCGACCGCATCCCGCG
>JBDSIV010000070.1:0-22305 GCA_039917755.1 Knoellia sp.
CGTCGAGTGCCTCCAGGTATGCCGTGCACGTCGCGAGCGGAGTGCGCATCTCGTGGGCCAGATCGGTCAGGAGCCGTCGCCTGGTGTCCTCGGTGACCTGTAGCCGGGTCGCCATCGTGTTGAACGAGGAGGCGAACTCGTCCAGCTCTGCACCGGCACCGGTCGCGGCGACCCGACGGTCATACCGACCCCCCGCGACGGCGCTGGCCGCAGAGGAGAGCTCGACCAGCGGGCGGCGCAGCCGACGGGCCAGGAGCAGGGTGACGATGCTGGCGCTACCCACCGCGATGACCAACGCAACGCCGAGCGAGACGAGGTTGGAGTCCAGGTAGGCCCGCTCCGCGTGAAGGACCTGATCATCGTTGAGCGTGCCACGGGCACGTAGGAGGTGGGCGTGGAACAACCGCGGTCCGACGACGGCCGCCACGACGGCTGCAGTGGCGACACTTGCGAGGAGCACTCCGAGTTGGGCGACCATGAGCCGGGTCGCGAAGCCGTCACGTCGCCACCCGGACCGAGGGCTCATCCGGCACCCATCCGGTAACCAACGCCGCGCACCGTCTCGATATAGCGAGGTGCGGTGGGATCGTCACCAAGTTTGCGGCGAAGGTGCGCCACATGCACGTCGACGAGGTGCTCATCCCCGACCCAGGCCGGGTCCCAGACCTCGTCGATCAGCCGGCGCCGAGCCCATGCGTAGCGGGGCCGAGCACTGAGCGCCTCGAGGATGTCGAACTCGGTCCGGGTGAGGTCGACGGGTTGCCCCGCAACGGTGACCACCCGTGCGCCGGGCTCGACACGCAGGTCACCAAAGCTCCGCAGCGGAGCCTCGAGGGTCTGGTCGCTGCCTCGGCGGGCGCGGGGGCGGCGAAGCAGCACCTGCACGCGGGCGACGAGCTCGCGCGGGCTGAAGGGCTTGGTCACGTAGTCGTCCGCCCCGACTGACAGCCCGATGAGCCGGTCGGTCTCCTCGGTGCGAGCGGTAAGCATCAGGACATAGCAGTCCGAGAAGGTGCGTACCTGCCGGCACACCTCGACGCCGTCGAGCCCGGGCAGCCCCAAGTCGAGGACGATGACGTCGGGGTCGCTCGCCCGGGCAATCCGCACCGCCTCCGGGCCGTTGTCGGTCGTGGTGGTCATGTATCCGGCTCGTTCGAGATACGTGCAGACCATCGCCGCCAACGCAGTCTCGTCATCGACGACCAGGACGGCCGGTGAGGTCCTCAATTGGTCAGCGGGCACACCGGCAGTCTGGCCGATCGCGGACGCCCAGGTCGACCAGCGAGCACGCTCTTCGGCATCCTTCGTCGATTCTTCATAGAACCTCGACGGTCCCACCGATATGACTCTTCTTCGATGGGCACAGCGACTGCGACCAGGCCGAGGACGCGGAAAGGCAGGTGGTGACGATGGGGCCTTTGGGTCCGAACGAGTGGATGTCGCCCTGGCTCATGGCTTTCGCCCTTTCGGGCACGCTGCTGATGTGGACGGTGGTGGTCCTGGTCATCACCCGCATACTCAGGCACCCCGTCAGGGGTGAGCCCGACGCTCCGGCGCCGCTCGTGGCACTTGACGAGCGCCTGGCACGCGGGGAGATCACCATCGCGCAGTACCGCGCACGACGACGCCGACTCGTTGACGGACACTGAACAACCCCCGTGAGCAGGAAGTAGGACCGATGACCTCCCTAGCCCCATCCCCAACGAGATGGCTCCGGGCCACAGCACCTGCCGCTGGGCGCCGATCCGCCGCGCTCCTCGCGGGTACGAGCCTGGTGCTGGCATTTGCGGGCTGCAGCGCGGACCCTGCCGCGCGCATAGATGCCACGAACACCAAACCGCCCGTGCCGGTGAGCGCCAACCCGACTGCCACCGGGCCGGCTGCGAGCGTCCCGCCCGCTGGGGTGCCGCGGCCCATGGGCCACATCCACGGCCTCGGGCGAGAGCCCGGAACCGGGGTGGTCGTGCTCGCTACGCACGGTGGGCTGTTCCGTCTCGACCCCGCCGGCCCGGTGCCTGTAGGGCCCGTCGTCGACCTCATGGGCTTCGCCGTGGCACCCGACGGCGCCTACCTGGCCTCCGGTCACCCAGGCGTCGGCACCGACCTCGAGCAACCTGTCGGGCTCATCCGCTCCACAGACGCAGGGGCAACGTGGAGCACCCTCTCGCGCGCCGGTGCGTCCGACTTCCACGGCCTCACCGCGGGGCAAGGAGTCGTGGCGGCCTTCGACGGCACCCTGCGGTTCAGCACCGACGGTGCCCAGTGGCGCACGGTCACCATCCCCACCGAGCCACACGTGCTCGCCGCCTCGCCCGACGGCGATCGCGTGCTCGCCACCACCCGGGATGGCTTGCTCGCCACCGACGACGACGGCTCGAACTGGGCCACCCTCTCACCACCGGAACTCCTCGTTGCAGTCGACTGGGCCGATGCCAACACCGTCGTCGGGGTCGGCACAACTGGCCGTTTGGTCCTCAGCGAGGACCGCGGGTCGACGTGGCAATCAGGACCGAAAGAAGTCGGCGAGGCCACCACCCTCGATGCCCACCGCGTCGACGGCGCCCTCGACATCGTTGTTGTCGTGGCAGGCGGGAGCACCGCGGTCATGACCACCGACCTCGGTGCCACCACCACCGCGCTCCTGTGACTGTCTCGGCTCACCAGTTCGTCCTCGGAGGCCTCACAGTGCTCGCCAGTCTGAGCTAGCACGCGATGATGATCGTGGCAAACCATGCGCTGGATTGACCCCGCGAAGGGGACCGGGGCAACTGCGTACGGTGCAGCAGCACGTCGGTCGACTGGACCGAGGCATTGACCGGCCGTTCGTCGCGATGGGAGCTCAGGTCGCTGGTTTCGATGACGTCGACGCGCGGTGTGCGTACGCAAGGCGATCGGAGACGTCACAGGCGGGTGACCGGGCTCCGAAGATGGGCGTTGAGGGGCTATGTCGCCGACGTCAGCCCGGGATCCGACCAGCATTGACTCCACCCCGCTGGCTTCATCGCTTCTTCACTGTTCCTGCCTTCGACTTCAACATCATGCAGCCATGCTGACGATCAGACAACTGCTCAAAGAAGGAGCCATCTGCATGGCCCCTTCCCTCCCCAGTTCTGCAGATGGAGTGTTGTGATGAATGACCCGGTCAGCGTCGGACTGACGTGGCTCTGGACCGTCGTCTTCGTGCTGGGTCTGGCCGTGATGGTCGTCGGTCTCGTCCTCCTCTGGTGGACCCGGAGCGCGGCACCACACCGCGCGAGTGCCGTGGCGGCCAGCGCGACGCCAGACACGGCGCAGAGCGTGCTGAGCGGGCGCTTGGCTCACGGAGAGATCGACGACTCGGTGTACCGACAGCGCAGGACACTGCTCGATGAACGGTGAGGTGAGCCGGCGACAGGCCCTGGCGGTGACCGGGCTCGGTGTCGCGGCGACCATCGTGGGCGGGACCGGGACGTGGCGCACGTTCGGGTCCTCCGGGAGGGCCGCAGCCGACACGACGGAGGCCTTGCGCGAGCCCGAGGTCCTCCGCAGCTTCGGCGGCGCGCTGGACGTCACCCTCCGAGCTGCACCCGGAGTGACCATCGCTGGTCGGGCCACCCAGGCGCTGGGATACAACGGCATCAGTCCTGGTCCGACGCTGTCGGTGCGTCCCGGTGACGTGCTGCGGGTGCGCCTGCAGAACGACCTCGCCGCCGCGACCAACCTGCACACCCATGGCTTGCACGTCTCTCCGGAAGGGAACAGCGACAACGTCTTCCGCTCCATCGCACCGGGAGCGATCGCCGACTATGAGTACGAGATCCGCGGCGACCATCCCACGGGCACGTTCTGGTATCACCCCCACCGTCACGGCTCCGTCGCCGATCAGGTCTTTGGTGGCCTGTTCGGGGCCCTGCTCGTCACCAGAGCGGACGAGCCCTCTGCCGACCGCGACCGCGTTCTCGTAGTTGCGGACACCACCCTCACCGGTTCGGGGGAGGTCGTGAGGATGAGTCACGACGATGCCATGTTCGGACGGGAGGGCAAGTTGCTCCTCGTCAACGGTCAGTCGCAACCCCGTATTGAGGTCGCGGCTGGCACCGTGGAGCGTTGGCGAGTGCTCAACACGTGCGTCTCACGCTTCCTCGAGCTTCGCCTCGATGGCCATACGTGGGGTCTGCTCGGTTATGACGGGCAAGCGCTTCACGACCCTGTCGACCGAGAGTCGGTGCTCCTGGCCCCCGGCAACCGGGTCGACGTCCTCGTCAGCGCCGGTGACACCGGCATCTTCTCGCTGCGAACGCTGGAGCACGACCGCGGCGGGGTGGGGATGATGGGTGGCTCTGTGGCGTCGCCCGAAGTCACCCTCGCGTCGGTCTTGGTCACGCGCTCCGGAGGCGGGCCCGCAAATGTCGCGTGGTCCTCCTCTGGGTTTGCTGCGCCTGACCTGCGCTCCGCCGCAGTGGACCGCAGCCGCTCGATCAGCATGACCGGCGGGATGGGAATGGGGATGGGTGGGATGGAGTTCGGCTTTGACGGCCGCAGCTTCGACCCAGCGCGTGTCGACCAACAGCTGACTCTGGGCACCGTGGAGGAGTGGACCATCACCAACGAGACGATGATGGACCACCCGTTCCACCTCCACGTATGGCCGATGCAACTGGTCTCTCCCCGCGACAGCTCCACAGTCGGCCCCCCGGACTGGCGCGACGTGGTCATCGTCCCGGCCCATGGTCAGGTCACCGTCCGCGTGCCGGTCCGCGACCTCGGCGGACGCACCGTCTACCACTGCCACATCCTGGACCATGAGGACCTCGGGATGATGGGAGTCGTCGAGGCCCGCTGAGCGCCGATCGCTCTCGGCGATACGCGACTCCCCGGCCTTCTTCACCACATCTTCACCGATCCCAAAGCGTCCCCTTCACGAGCGAGGGGGACCGTGAGCAGGAGAGACAGGTCGGTGACGCCGACCGCCCGAACGGGCCGGATCGGCGACCCAAGGAAGGAAAGAGAGATGATGGGCTGGGGTACAGGCTGGGGAATGGGGGGCTGGGTCCTCATGGGACTCGCAATGATCATGTTCTGGGCGCTAGTGGCGTTCGGGCTCGTAGCCCTCCTGCGACCCTCGAGCCGGGCCCGCGGTGGCGGTGCGGAGAGCACAGCCCCCCGCGTGCCTGACAGGTCGAGTGCACTCCACACACTCGACGACCGCTTCGCCCGCGGTGACATGACCGAGGAGGACTACCGCCAGCGCCGGGACCTGCTCAAGGGGTCCTGAGAGGAAGGCCAGCGGCTGTCGAGAAGCGGCCAGAGCTGCACGCTCGTGAGTGTGACACCCTGCCCGACTGGCCCGTCTGAAGCCGGCCGCACGGAGTAGTTTGCCGCAGGCACTGTCTGCGACAAAGCCGGACGTCCTCACCCCCGGCGAGGGATGGTGGATCGCCTTTACGATCGCGGGAATGCCCGCGGTTAGGGTCCGGCGATTCGATTGCGCGTGCCTCACATCAGGTGCCGGCTGTCGCGGAACTCCGTCGCGAACCCAAGGGTTCAGCCGGTTCAACACGTCCACATCCACCGAGAGGCGCACACAGACTGCGTCGACGACCAACTGGTCCATCATATCCCCGCGAGCATGGTCAACCATCAGCGCAGTATCCGGGACCAAATCCACTGGTACGCCGATCACCCCCACCAGACGCTGTTCGAGCCGTCCGAGTTCCATCAAACTCAACGCCCCGCCCATCGTCCGGACCAGGGCCGGGTCAGCCGGGTCGGGCACTGCCGGGACGCGCACCTCCCACACTCCCGGCCGGCGTTGGCGTTGTGTGCCGCCCCCCGCCATCGCGATGGGACGAAAGCATGCGTGGCGTGGGTCATCACACCAGCCTGCCGCGAACCTGCCGGTGGCCGGCTGAACCCGTTGCAGGGATGGAACGAGGGACGAGGGACGCCTCGCCGGTGTCGTACCGACCGGGACGAACACGGCCCCTGCCGGCGTTTCCGCTGGTCAGGGGCCGGGTCGTCTGTCTCAACACAGAGTGCGCCCGAAGGGATTCGAACCCCTAACCTTCTGATCCGTAGCAAGCTCAAGTCCCCGACCCGGGCCGACCACGGCCGTCTCCCGCGCCCTGAACTTTCCGTGTTTGCGCAGGTCAGGGGCAGTAATGACCCTTGCAGTCGCATCCAGTCGGCTGTCGTCAGATCGTTATCCAAGCCGCCCGACAGCGATTTGTTGGGACCATTCTTGGACCGAAGCGTCGACCAGAACTGCGCCGGCGGATCCGCGGCGGGGTCAAGGGGATCTCCGTCATACGCCCGCCGTCAGCAGCGTTCGGCACCCTCAGCTCACTCAACCCGGGCCACATGGTCCTGGCCATCGGCACGGGTGAGGCCCTCAATGAGGTCGCCGTCCGCGCGGCCGGGTCCCCGTAGCCCGAGTTCAAGGAGCGATTCGCCCGGCTCCGGGAGGCTGTGACCCTGATCCGCCGTCGCTGGGCCGAGGAACGGGTCACTTTCAAGGCGAGTACTACCGCACCCACGACGCGACGATCTATGACCGGCCCGAGCAGCCTGTTACGACCTACGTCGCCGCCGGCGGCCCCCTTGTCGCCCGCTATGCGGGCCGCTCCGGCGACGGCTTCATCTGTACCTCCGCCGAGGGCCGCGAGCTCTACGAGGACCAGCTCCTGCCGGCGGTCGACGAGGGCTTGGCCAAGTCCGGGCGGACTCGCGAGGACATCGACAAGATGATCGAGATCAAGCTGTCCTACCGCGACGCCGACATCGCCCTGCACAACTGCCGGTTCTGAGCACCACTTTCACTCACGGCCGACCAGAAGCACGGCGTGCACGACCCGGTCGACCTGGAGCGGCTTGCCGACGAGCTCACCGACGAGCAGATCGCCAAGCGGTAGATCATCACGAGCGACCTGGCCGCGGCAGTGGCGCAGATCAAGCAGTACGTCGACTGGGCTTCAAACACCTCGTCATCCACGCCTTCGGCCAGGACCAAGCCCGCTGCCGCGACCAGTTCAGCGCCGACGTCCTCCCCGGCCTGCACGAACTGTCGTAGCCCAGATGCGCGGGCGGCCGACCCTTGCCTCGATCGGTGGATAGCGCATCAGGCTCTGGCCTGGAGATGGGCTCATGGGCGGGATGGCGGGGCGCGCTGCCTTCTTAGGCGATGGCTGGCAACGCACTTGAGAATGCGATATGTCGGATCCTCGTATGTCGTCCGCCCTGCGAGGTGCCCGCCCCCGCCGAGCCTTCGTGGTGTCCAATGGGGGTCGGCTGCACCGGGCCGTGGGCAGCAGAGCCTCACGGTGACTGCGCCGCTTTTGTCTTGGGAGGACCTGTGCCCGAATCCGTCGGTGAGATTGTCGAGCTGCTATCCGCGCGCGGCGAGTCGTTGGCGGCCCTCATTACCGAAGCGGGCCGAGTCCGTGACGAGGGTCTGGAGCGGGCCGCCCGCGCTCGGGTGATCACGTATTCGCGCAAGGTGTTCGTCCCGGTGACGACGCTGTGCCGAGACCGTTGCCACTACTGCACGTTCGTGGATACTCCGGCCAAGCTCGCCACCAAGGGCCTGCCGCCGTACCTGTCCGAGGAGCAGGTCCTCGCGATCGCGCAGCAGGGCGCTCGGTTGGGCTGCAGGGAGGCCCTGCTCACCCTCGGCGACCGGCCCGAGGACCGCTGGCCGGTCGCCCGCCACTGGTTGGATGAGCACGGTTTCGCGTCCACCCTGGAGTATGTCGGGCATCTCGCTCGCCAGATCACGGCCGAGACCGGGCTGCTCGCGCACCTGAACCCCGGTGTGATGAGCCTGGACGAGTTGCAGGCCCTGCGACCGACGGCCCCGTCGATGGGGATGATGCTGGAGACGACGTCACGGGCGATCTTCGAGCGGCCTGGCGGGGCCCACTACGGCTCCCCGGACAAGGACCCGCAGGCGCGCTTGGCGGTTCTGAAGGACGCGGGCCGCGCGAGGGTGCCGTTTACGACGGGCCTGCTCATTGGGATCGGGGAGTCGACTCAGGACCGGGCCGAGTCGCTGATCGCCCTGCGTGACGTTCATGAGCGGCACGGCCATGTCCAGGAGGTCATCATCCAAAACTTCCGGGCCAAACAGGCGACCGCGATGCAGGGGGTCGATGACGCCGGTCTTGAGGAGTACCTCGCGGCAGTCGCCACAGCACGGATCGTCCTCGGGCGTGACATGCGCATCCAGGCGCCGCCGAATCTGAGCGATCCGGCCGAGCTGGCTCGGTTGCTGGCCGCCGGGGTCGACGACTGGGGCGGCGTCAGTCCGCTAACGGCCGATCACGTCAACCCGGAGCGGCCTTGGCCGCAGCTGGACGAGCTCGAGAGGCTGACCCATGAGGCCGGCTTCACATTGCGGGAACGGCTCACCGTCCACCAGCCCTACATCGACGACCGCGACCGCTGGATCGATGCCGGGCTCCACGACGCCGTGCGCGCGGCGCGCGCGATGGCTGGGGCGCAGCCGCCGCCTGGTCCCCGGAGCAGATCCCGAGCCGGCAGTATCGACCTGTTTCACCGCGCGGCCGCGGACCCCGCGGGCCTCACCGACCCGGACTACGTCCAACTTCTGGCGGCACGTGGCGACGAGCTCGACCGACTCAGCGCCCTCGCCGACGAGTTGCGACGCTCCGTCGTTGGCGCGACCATGAGCCTGGTCGTGAACCGCAACCTCGGCTCCGACCGGTGCTCCGAACCGGATGTGATCGAGCAAGTCGCGGCCGACGCCTGGGACCTTGGCGCTACCGAAATCTGCATTCAGGGGACGGCCCATGCCGACACCCCGGAAGACGTCTACGAGCAGGTCGCCGCCGCGGTCAAACGCGGCGCCCCCGGCATTCACTTGCACGCGTTCCGTCCCGCCGACGTCGTCGACGGCGCGCGCCGCACCGGCCGCACCGTCAGCGCTCACCTGCGGGCCCTCGCGGCGGCCGGGGTCGACACTGTCCCCGGCACGGGCGTCAAGATCCTCGACGAGGCCTACCGGACGCGGATGTTCCCGGGTGACCTGCCCGTCGAGCAATGGCTCGCGTCGGTCAAGGCCGCGCACGCTGCCGGACTTCGATCCACGTCGGTGATGTTCTACGGTCATGGCGAGACCCTGGGGCAGCGAGTGGCGCACCTGCGTCGGCTGCGGGCGATCCAGATCGAGACCGGCGGCTTCACCGAGTTCGTGCCGATGCCGCTGCCCGGCGCCGTGCCGGATCTGGACGAGGCGCGCGCCGTGCACGCCGTGGCCCGGCTCGTGCTGCACGGCAGCATCAACCACCACCAGGCCCCGTGGACGCGGCTCGGCCTCGAGGGTGCCGCTGTCGCCCTGCGATCCGGCGCCGACGACCTCGGCGGCACCCTGCTCGACGGCAGGATCCTGCCCGAGGCCGGCGCGGAGTTCGGTCGCGAGCTCCCCGTCGAAACCGCCCGCCAGCTCGCCCGGACGCTCGGCCGGACCCTGCGGCTACGCACCACGACCTACGCCACGTCAACGCGATGAGGCCGCAACTGCGGACGCGCCGATGAGAGTCCGGGTCGCAATCGTCGGTGCCGGCTTCGCCGGGCTCGGCGCCGCGCTGCGCCTGCACGCCAAGGGCGAGGACTCATTCGTTGTCCTGGAGCGAGCGTCGGCCGTGGGCGGCACATGGCGTGACAACACCTACCCCGGGGTCGCCTGCGACGTCCCGGCCCACCTCTACTGCTTCTCCTTCCTGCCGAACCCGTCGTTCTCACGGCGCTTCGCGCCAGGAGCCGAGATCCGCGGCTACCTCGAGCGCGCTGCCGACCCGATCCGCGACCACCTGCGGGTCAGCACCAACGTGGACGCGGCCACCTGGGTCGGCGACCACTGGGACCTGTCAACGTCCAATGGGTCGGTGGGCGCGGACGTGCTCGTCATCGCCGCCGGCCGCCTGACCGAGCCCCGCATGCCCGAGGTGTCCGGCCATTTCGCGGGCCCGGTCTTCCACTCCTCTACCTGGGACCACGCGACCGAGTTGGACGGCGCCCGGGTCGCGGTCGTTGGCACCGGCGCCTCCGGGATCCAGCTTCTGCCCGAGGTCGCTCGGCGCGCCCGATCTGTCGTCGTGCTCCAGCGCAGCGCACCGTACATCCTTCCGCGCGACGACGCGCCCTACAGCCCGCGCGCCCGCGCCCGCTTCGCGGAGCATCCGGAGGAGCTGGCAACCCTGCGCGCGACCCTCTTCGCCGAGGCAGAGCAGCTCTACAACGCCCGCGTCGGCGACCCGGCGGCCCGGCGTGAAGCCCAGGCCCGAGCCTCGCGCCATCTGTCCGAGCACGTCCCTGACCCCGCCCTGCGCGACCGCCTCACCCCGGACCACGAGTTCGGCTGCAAACGCGTGCTCTTCTCCAACGACTACTACCACGCGGCGGCGCTACCGCACGTCACCATGACCGGGCCCCTCACTGGGTTCGACGAGACCGCAGTCCTCACCGAGCACGGCCGGCACGAGGTCGACGTGGTGGTCCTCGCCACGGGCTTCCACACGACGCGCCAGCCCTACGCCAGCCTCGTCCGCGGCCGCACTGGCGACACGCTCGACGAGCACTGGACCAACGGCATGCAGGCTTACGCTTCGATCGCCGTCCACGGCTTCCCCAACATGTACGTCCTCGACGGCCCGAACGCGAGCCTCAGCCACAACTCGGCCGTCGTCATGATCGAAGCGCAGATCGAGTACCTCCTCGGGGCCCTGCAGCACACTGCGCCCGGCACGGTCCTCGAGGTGACGGCCGAGGCCGACGCCGACTATGCGCATGAGATGGCCGTACGCAGCATCGGCAGGCCGTGGACGAGCGGCTGCGCCAACTGGTACATCGATACCCGCAACGGACGACAGGTCCTGCTCTGGCCCGGTCGCGCCACCGAGTTCCGGGACCGGTTCGGCACCTTCGACCCCCGTCCCTACGACGTCGGTATGGCCCATTGGAAGTCAGAGTCATCACGAAGCCCACGCTGAACCGCCCCGGCGTGTCCGAGACTCCGATTGTTGGGAAGGTTGGAGTCATGCCAGAGGGCACGTCGAAAAGGTACCCGCCTGCGCTGAAGAAGCGGGCGGTGCGGACATTCGAAGAGATCCGCACCGAGCACGAGTCGGAGTGGGCCGCGATGGCCAGGGTGGCCGAGCTGCTCGGGGTAACCACACCGGAGACGGTGCGCAATTTGGTGCGTCGAGCGCAGGTCGATGCCGGCGCCCGGCCGGGAATCACCAGCGAGGAATCCGCCGAAGTGAGGCGGCTCAAGCGGGAGAACGCCCAGCTCAAGCCGGCGAACTCGATCCTGAAGGCCGCATCGGCTTTCTTCGCGGCCGCGCTCGACCGGCCCAGAAGGTGATCGTGGAGGGGCGCACTTATAGAAGTTCCTCACGCCTTTAGTTGCGAGGCTTGCATGACGTCGGGGTGGGCTCTGCGGCTGGCCACTTGATGGTGTGACTCACTATCGATCTGCCTACCGCCGGTCACCGTAACCCGCCTCGCCGAGGCCACGTCCCCAAGCGGCGAAGTGGGGCAGCGTGTTCGCCATTATCGCGCTGCGCCATGGACACCGCATAACGCGACGCGTTATGCTTCCTTAGTGATCAGGTCGTTCGGCAACACCATGACCGAACGCCTGTGGTCACGAGAACGCAACAAGAAGCTTGACCCACGGATCGAGCGGACCGCCCTACGGAAACTCGTCATCGTGGATGCCGCCGAGACCCTCGATGACCTGCGGGTCCCGCCCGGCAACCGGCTCGAAGCCCTACGAGGCGATCGAAGCGGTCAACACAGCATTCGGATCAACCAGCAGTGGCGGGTCTGCTTCACCTGGACGCCCGCCGGACCCGAGAACGTCGAGATCGTCGACTACCACTGACCAAGGAGGAACACCGATGACGACCATTACTCCGATCCACCCTGGAGAGGTCCTCCTTGAGGACTTCCTGACTCCGCTAGAGGTGACCCAGCACCACCTGGCCGTGTCGATCAACGTCCCGCCACGGCGAATCAACGAGATCGTCCATGGCAAGCGCCGGATCAGCGCCGATACCGCGCTCCGGCTGGCCCGCTACTTCGGCACCACCGACCGGTTCTGGCTCAACCTGCAGACCCGCTACGACCTCGAACTCGAGAAAGACCACCTCGGCAGCGCCCTGGAACAGATCCACCCTCTGCAGAGCGCCTGACCACCCGCCCGCTACGCGGCGAAGTGGGTCAGGTGGCGCTTGCTCCATGAGGCTCAGAGCGAGAGCCGTTCGACGGGTTGGCCGGTGATGCTGGCGATGAGGTCGAAGTCCTTGTCCAGGTGGAGCACGGTCAGCCCGGCCATCTCAGCGGCGGCGGCGGTGACGAGGTCAGGGATCGACGGAGCGCGGTGCTTGCCCTGCCCCGCCAGCAGCAGTTGTACCTCGAGCGCGCGGTCCTCTATGGCCGGGGTCAGGTACTCCACCGGCATCGCCGACAACGGCGGCCGGGTGAACAGCGATCGGGCATCCGGGCCGCCGCGGGCGGAGTAGCCGACCTCCAGTCGCGTCACTGTGGCGATGCGCACCAGCCCGCGCTCGATCCGCTCGGCCCAGATCTGCGCGTCCGGGCTGCCCCCGAGGCGGACCAGGGCTGACTTGTCGACCAGCCACTCGGTCACTGCCACGCCGCGCCCATCACCTGCGGATCATCGAGGTCACCAGCCAGATCGGCGAAAGAGCGCAGGTCGGAGGCGGACACCGCGGCCTCCGACGTCGCCGCATCCGACGCGAGGCGCCGGCGGATGTACTCCACCCGTGACAGCCCCAGCCGGGACGCATGCGCGTCCACCCCCGCCAGGACCGCCTCAGGGACATCACGAATCAGAACGTCAGCCATGAGAACCACCTCCGATATCAGATGATATCAGAGGTTCATCGCCCCGACAGTCCGAGGGACAACCGACTCGACGACGCGGTCGACTGGCGGCGGTAAGACGCACCACCCGGATCGCAGCAGTTCAGTGCTTGTTTGAGGTGTTCAGGTGGCGGCGAACGACCTCAAGGCGCAGTCCGCCGAGACCGAGGGCAATGAGCAACGCCGACGGCAGCATGAGTGGCGAGCGCCAGGGTTCGAAGGCGCCGTAGCCTTGCACAGCGATAGCCATTCCCACGGCCATGGCAGCGCCGCCGACAAGTTCGGCGAGGCTGAGGCTCAGCGACAGGCCCCCACCATCTCGCCCACGTCGCAGTGCCACGATGGCTGTCCAGGTGAATACAGCGCCGGCCAGCGCCAGCACGAGGCCCGCTCCGAGGAGAATTCCGTCCAGCTCGCCCGCTCGGCTGGAGACGATCAGCACGACGGCGAACGCGATTGCTGCTGTACCAACGAGCAGGTGGCCGAGGCTGACGATGCTGCGTGCGGCGCTCCGTGGCTGCCTCTTCGTTTCCATATTCCATCGAAGCACCCGACGGGACGCCAATCATGAGTGCCGGTACTCGTCATCAGCACCGAACGTGCGATCACGGATGGTTGTTCAACGCGATCGTCGGCAGTCCGGTAACAAAGCCTTATGTTGCTCCGCCTGGGCCTGCATGGCCATTGCGCGCTTTATGATGTCCGGGAACTGGGTGTCTCGAACTCGACTGAGGTGACCTCGAGCCCCCAAGGTGATCCTTCGTGGCCACCGGCGAACTGCCCGTTGCGCGGTGGGTGTCCGCAATATGGCGTTCGGGTCACAAGCGGGTGGCGGAGCGATTGCGATCCTCGGCAACCGACAAGGCTGCGGTCCTGTCTTTGCGATCACGCTGCCACTGGCGGGTGTCGCCGAGGCCACCTTGCCTGTAGAACCAAGATCCGAGGCACCACAGCGTCGTCGTAAGAATGGTGCCCCCGACGACGACCCCTCCCCCGAATAGGAACCCCAACAGGGGTAGACCGTAAGCGAAGGAAGTGGCTGAGCCCGCCAGCCAGACCGTTGAAATCACGTATGAGAATTGTCGCGGCCTTGGCGTGGGTGGAAGCGGGGCGCCACCAAAGAGATGACGCACCCCAAGGTTGTAGACGAGATCTATCAGCATGCCACGCGGCAGGAGTGCCCCACTGAGTGCGACAAACGCCATCGACCCCAACCAGAGGGGCGACTGCAGAACGAGTCCGATGACGACGAGAATCGTTGCGACTGCGGGGGTGAACCGTAGGGGGAGTGCGAAGCGCGATTTGGCATCCGCATCAAGCCCTCCAAAGCCCTGCATGTCGAGGTTGGCCCCGGTTGTGGCACTACATCTTGTCATCATCAAAACCTTCTCCTCGACTGAGGCCGATGCTCATGGATCACCGACGCTATTCCGAATGACCCGGACAGACCCGAAGTGATCCTCACGCTGCTGCAAGGGTCTTGACTATCGCCTTGCGGTTGTGCTGATCAAGAACAGGAATGACGAAGATCAATTCGCGAGGGTCCGGCCGGATTATGGGCCACCGTGGGTGCACTTCGAGATTGGCCCAACTATCGCCTGCGTGGACGGTGAGCCAGCCATGCCGACCCTCGGTGCGACGTTCAACGACTCTGGGTGCGCCTTGCGTCGCACGTGTGCGGTTGGCTGCGGGGTTTACGGCATTGTGGTCGGGCAGGGCATGCCGTCCCAGCCACGAGGGCCGTGGTGCATGCCAGGGTTGTGCTCGCCGTCGAACCCCACTGTCTTTACGCAGTGGGACACGTGCTGGCCGAAACCCGGACCTTCCTGCGCCGGTTGTGCTTGGGCTGCGGCGGGGGCGGCCAGAAGCATGGCAGCCGCGAACGGCAGTACCAGCGTGGTTGTTCTCATCATCAGGGTCTCCAGTGGTGATCGTCGTGTCGTGCCTTAGGTCTTGAGCATGGTCGGGGACCGCCCGCGCTGTCAGTGCCAAAGGTCCTGCGAGGGTGCGGTTCCCTGAGACCGGCGCCCACGACGTGACTGCTGGCAGAGCGACAATGAACGTTGCCCCTTGTCGGGTCCACCGCTCTCGGCCCAGATGTGTCCGGCGTGAGCCTGGACCAAGGCCTTGGTGACACTCAGATCGATTCCGCTTCCGCCTCGGTCGCAGCTGCGGGCGGTCTCGACGCGGGAGAAGGGGTGAGGTGGTGCTGATCGTGGTGGTTGCAAATCTCAGCTGGATGCGGTCCAAGAGGCCTTGCGAAGCGGGACCTTCGTCCGTGCACGACGGTCATGGTGTCCATGTCGTCCGTAAGCCACAGCAGGTGACCCGGGGGGTCACATGCAGCCCCCCGCAATCGCGGGTCAAGGCCTGCCGCCGACTGGATCACACTCCCAGTGTCCCGGTCCGACGCAGGCCACCCATGTGCCTTTGTTGGGACCATTGTTGGACCACCACGGCGGCACGAAGCGAGACACAAAAAAAGCCCTGACCAGCGTTTCCGCTGGTCAGGGCCTGTTTCTCTGTCTCAACACAGAGTGCGCCCGAAGGGATTCGAACCCCTAACCTTCTGATCCGTAGCAATTCACGCGAGGTAACCCGGGGCGTCTAGAGGCGACCCATATCTGGTCGAGGAGCCGCGTCGTTGCAGGTCAGGGGGCTGTAGACACGATCAGTCGCCTAGGGACGAGCGTTGTCGAATCGTTACCCTGCTGACTCCAAACCGCGCTTCTTGAGCCCATTTGTGGGCCCATCTTCGCGACCGCCCCTTGCATGCGGTCCCCATCCCACTGGTGGGACTGCACCAGTGGGCCGTCGGTCCCAACGACGGAGGTGCGGTGCACGTCATGCCCGAGCCGCCTCACTGTTGCCCAACACCCGGCACGGCGGTCTGTCCCTGACGCGGCGACAAGGGAGCATGCCTCGCGTTGTCGGGGAACATCCGTTTCCCATGCTTACCTCCGCAGGTACCGGCGCAGGGGAGGGGCAGGGACGCGGCTAAGCCTGCGGTGTTGCGCCGCCTGCCGGCTGGCGATGCCTGCGAACCTGCCACACGGCGAGACCAACCACTGCCACTGCGGCAACGACCAGTGCACCGTCGCGTCCGATTGCGCTCTGGACGCGGGCATAGGACTCCCCAGCCAGATACCCGGCCGTCACGACAACACCACCCCACAAGATGCCACCGGTCGCGTTCCAGACCAGGAACTTGGGGTAAGGCATCCGGGCCGTCCCGGCTAGTGCCGGCATCACCGCCCGGAAGAACGCGACCCACCGACCGAGCAGCACGGCCGCGCCGCCGCGGCGGGCCAGGAAGTCCTGCGCACCGGCAATTCGGTCACGTCGGCGTTCCAGGACGCGCAATGCAAGGATGCGGGGACCGATGTGGCGTCCGACTTCGTACCCAACACTGTCACCCACGATCGCGGCGACGATGACCGTGATCATGACTGCAGGTAGCGGCACGTGACCCAGGCGGGCGGCGACGCCACCAAGGATGGCGACGGTCTCCCCGGGGATGACGAACCCGACGAACAGTGCGTCCTCGGCGAAGACGACCGCGGCGACCACTCCCAGGACCACCCAGGTCGGAGCGGTCAAGATCTGGTGAAGGACCCCGGTCATCGGGTCACCGGGCGGCCGGGTGTTGCCGGGCCGATGCCGCCAACGGCTTGCGGTCGGGGTGGGAAGATGGCTCTCATCCCTGGAGCGCGACGTAGCCAACCGGTGGCCGCGGTCAGCGGGGCCCGGAGCACCAGCCAGCCGGCAACGGCAACCAGTGCGCCGAAAGCCAGGCCGCCCAGGACGTCCCACGGGTAGTGCGCCCCGACGTACACGCGGGCAAACGCCATCAGCAACCCGGCAGTGACGGCCAGGACGCCGAGGCGGCGGTGTGCAAGCAGCAGCCCTACCGCGACGGCGCCGGCCATCACGGCGTGGTCGGAGGGAAAGGAGAAGTCCGTCGTGACGTCGGCCAGGCGCAAGATGCTTGGGTGCGTCACGTACGGACGCTTCTCGGTGAACACGTGGCCGAGCGGCTGGTTCAGTGCCAGTGCGAGCAGCGTTGCGAAGGCAGCCCATCCGGTTGCGGCGAGGTCACGCGAGCTGCGGTGCCGGGCCGTGACGAGAGCCGCCAGCAGCAGGACGGCGAACAGTGCGACGCCGTACTTGGCGTACCCGAGCACTAGGCCGTGCAGGGAAGGGGTGTGTCGGGCGAAGGAATTCACGGCCAGCAGGAGCTGGTCGTCAAGGTGGCGGAGCTGGTTCACGAGGTGGGACTTTCTGGGTCAGTGGTTGCGGACACTGTCGGCAAATGGTGACGGCCGGTGGGGTTGGCTGCTGGGACTTCGACGCTGACGCGTCGCCACACGTGGAACGCGGCAGCCATGACGGTCACCCAGGCCAGCCCGAGCAGGTAGGCGGCCAGCACGTCGGAGACGTAGTGAGCGGCCAGGGCGATTCTGGAGAACCCGATGGCAGCGACCATCAGCACTGACACGGCGACCAGGGCCCGCCGCCGCCACCGGTGCATGTAGGGAAGGACGACCAGGAGCAGCACGGCGTACCCGACGACTGCGGCTTGGGCGTGGCCGCTGGGAAAGCTCTTGCCCGGCTCGTGCAGCAACGGGTGGTCGACCACCGGACGCGATCGGTTCGTGATCGTCTTGACGAAGCCGTTAAGCGCAGAGGACCCGGCGTTGGTGACGATGACGAACATCGCCAGGCGGACCTGTCGGCGCCACAGCAGTACCACGGCCAGGACGACCGTTACGCCCTGCCACGCGAGAGCCGACCCGGAGTTGCTCACGGCCTGCATGAGGGTGGTGAACCCGTGATGGGCCAACGCGTACCGGTGCAGTCCGTCCCGGGTGCCGTCGTCGAGCTCAAGCAGTGGGGCCCACAGGGACTCGACGAACAACACCAGCAGCGCGAACGGCACGGCACCCACGCCTACGACACCGGCAGCCAGCGCCGCGCGAGCCCCAAGCTGACGGTCCGAGGCCCAGGACGCGGCCCAGACGCTGCGCACGCTCACGCTGTGACCGTCGGGTCATCGCAGGACCCACCCACCGGCGTGAGGAGCACTGGGTGCAGCGGGGTGGTTGACGTGCACACAGGCGGCCTTTCGTTGTCGAGGGACGCTCTGAGGCATCATGATGGTGCGACTACATTGGTCGTACTACAAGTACCGTAGTAGAAAGTGGAGGGCATGGCATCTACGCAAGGGCGCGGTCGAGGCGAGCTCGAGCGTGAAGTGCTCGCATGTGTGGCTGCTAAGCCCGGTCCGGTGTCCGCCAACGACGTCCTTGCCGACCTCGGTGGCGGTCTGGCCTACACCACCGTCATGACGACCCTGGCCCGGCTGCAGACCAAAGGTGTGCTCACCCGCGCCTTGGCGGGACGCGCTTACGTGTACTCCCTGGCCGGTGACCCAGACCAAGTGGACGCCTCGTTGGCCGCGCACCGGATGCGACGCGTGCTGGACTCCCGCGGCGACCGGGCCGGGGTGCTCGCCCGGTTCGTTGCCGATCTCTCCCGCGACGACGAGACCACCTTGCGCCAGCTTCTCGCCGAGCATGGGTCCGAACCCGACCCCGGAACAAGGCCGTGACAGCCCTCTTGATGGTGCCGGCGCTGGTCAGTGTCGCCCTGTTCGTCGCTGGTGCCCGGCTGGGCCGCTTGCTGCCCCCAACCACGGCGGTGCGTCTGCTGACGTTGGCTGCCTTGGTTGGCGCGCTGTCCACGGGGTTCGTCCTGAGCGTTGCGGCGTTCATCTCAGTCGGCCAACTCGGCCCCGTAGCCGCACTGGGCGGATGGTCAGCTGGGACCGTAGCCGCCGGTGCTCCTCTCCCCTTGCTGCTCGGCATTAGCTGCGGGGCTACCGCCGTCGCGCTGATGGTCGGCGCCGTTCGCAGGGTCGGCGTCGCAGGCCGGGACCTGGTCGCGGCCGCAGCGACGTGCCGCCGCCTCGGGCCCGGCACCGGCGGGTTGGTCGTGGTCCACGATAACGTCCCAGACGCCTATGCCCTGCCAGGAATCAGCGGTCGAGTGGTCGTCTCGACGGCGATGATGGCGGCCCTGCCTGCCGGCGAGCGTGCCGTTCTCCTCGCCCACGAGGCAGCGCACCTGCGCCACCATCATCACGTGTACGTACAGCTGGTCGAGCTGTCAGCAGCAGCAAACCCCATGCTGCGCCCCCTTGTCGAAGCGGTCCGAGCCGGCGTCGAGCGCTGGGCCGACGAAGACGCCGCCACCGTCGTCGGGGACCGCGCGCTAACCGCACGCGCCGTCGCCAGGGCAACGCTCGCGCGGCACACCACCACCTCCGCCGCCACCACCGCCGGGGCCCCCGTGTGGGCGCTGCGCATGGCCGCCGGGACGGCCGTCGCGCGGACCCAAGCGCTGCTCGCCCCGGCCCCGCGTCCGCGTCACCGGCTCGCCGCAACGGTCGCGGCTGCCCTGTTGGCAGCAACGGTCAGCGCCATCGACGCAGGAACCTATACCGAGCACCTTTTCGAAGTTGCCCAGTTCGCGTTCGCCAGCCACCGCTGACTCTCAGGCACTTTCCCCAGGCGCCTCGTCACCGCGCTCAGACGTGCTCGCGGCGGCGCATCGCAACCAGCACCCTGCCCAACGCCAGCAGTCCGACCATGTTCACAACCAAGACCAATGCGACCGCCGTGTTCGGACTGTGCTGGTATGCGACCCCGAGGACTGCGCCGGCAACGAGTAACCCGATCCCGCGGACCAAAGCCAGCCACCCGAACGCGGCAGCGCGCGCGGCCGGGGCCACCAGCTGCGTCACCACTGCCTTGACCACGGAGTCAAGGACACCATTGACCAGCCCCCACACGGCCACCCCGGCCCACACCAGGGCGGTCGAGTCGGCGAAGGAGACGGCCGCGGCCGCCGCTGCTACCGGCACCAACAGCAGAACGACCGGCCCAGTCCGGTCGTATGCAGGGCCAGCGACAAGCCCGGTCATGCCGTCGACGACCATAGCGACCGCGAACAGCACCGGCACCTGCGCCGCGGACAGCAAACCCCGACCCTGCGCGTGCAACGCCAGTAGCGGAAACGGCGCCACCCCCACCGACAGCACACCCACCGCAGCCACGTACTGCCACAACAGCGCAGGTAGACGTGGTCGTCCCCGGGCGCTAGTGGTAGTGGTTGCCGCGCCCGGTCCCTGCGTCACGTGCGCAGCAGCGCCCTTGGCATCTGCGGGCGCCGCAGACGGGACCTGTTCGTAGTGGCTGGGATCTGGCACCCGAGCCCGCAACCACACCAGCAACCCAAGCACGACCACACTCGGCACGGCCAACACCGCGAACGCCAGACGGTAGCTGCCCCCGCTGGCGGCGAGCACAGCCGCGAGCAGCAGCGGCCCAGCCATCGCACCGAACTGGTCCATCGCCTGGTGCACCCCGAACGCCTTGCCGCGACCCGTGCGCGTGGACGCATGCGACAGCAGCGTGTCCTTCGCCGGGGACCGCACAGCCTTGCCTAGCCGCTCAGTGCCGTACAGCAGCAGCGCCGGCACCAACGCGTGCGACGTCCCGATGAACGGCACGCTCAGCACCGTCAACGCATACCCGGTGATGGTCCACGCCCAGTAGTGCCGGCTACGCGCAACCAGATACCCCGACGCGACTCGCAGCCCGTACCCGATGAAGTCCCCCGCGCCAGCGACCAGACCGACCAGCGCCGCAGAAGCGCCAAGGGTCGCCAGGTACGGGCCGATGATGCTGCGCGCACCTTCGTACACCATGTCGGTGAACAAGCTGACGAGACCGAACAGGAGCACAAACCGCCACGCGGTCAGCTCCCCGGGCGCTGAGGCGTTGGCAGCGCGGCGGTTCCGGCTCCCGGTTGACTTCTCGGATGTCACACATCTATCCAAACACTGCCGCCCTAAGGACCGGCGATGGACCGTCAGGCGGCTCGGCCCGTGCCGCCTGACGTCAAGGTAGGCGGCCCATTGGGCAAGGCGCCGACGCCTAACGTCGTATGCGCGGGTTCATCAGCGAGCAATTTCCTAGGTGTTCGCACGACGTCACCCCACGAAGGCGACGAGCCCCTCCCCACGTAGACAACCGACCGGAACGAGCCAGCACCGTCAGCCTCCGAATTTCGCTTCCCACCTCTCCGACCTTGTACCCCACGCAGAACCGCCCACGCCATGTCCCACACACCTCATGCATTGTCGGCCAGTGCATCAGTCGTTGTGACGAAACGCGCTACCCGCAATCGGGACCAAGTGTCCTCCCGTTGCACGGCTCGATGCATTAGGAATCCAACGAGAGGAGACGCGAGATGGCGCGAGAACTGTTTCAAGCCCCGACGTGGCAAACCGAGCGAAGTACGACGTCGGATGCAGCAACGTCACTGCCGGGAACGGCAGAGACGCGCATCGTTACGACTCCCATGCCAGCGGCAAATGTGCCGCACAGTCGGCGTGCAGTTGGCGGGATCGTCAAGTGTGGATGGTGCGACATCGCTGTCACGATCCCCGCACGGGGACGCGTCCCGAAATGGTGTTCGGACACCTGCCGGCACCGCGCCTGGGAGCAGAGGCGCGCGGCGGAGTCTGGGCTCTCAGCGGTCGAGGTTGTCGATCGCGAGGTGGAGGTGGTGCGCACCATTACCACGGCCAAAAGGGTGCAGGCCGTCGCCCCCAGCGTCGTCGCTCCGCGAGATGTCGCGGACTGGTCGGAGCTCCTTCACGACCTCGCCGATCGTCTCGACAGAGGTCGAATCTACGACAGGGATGTGAGGCTCCTCGCGCCTCCCCTCACCGCCCTGCTCGACGCGTTCAGCCGTCGCTGTCGCTGACGAGGCGTGCGAGCCCGCCCTCCTCGGAGAGATCCATGGCGCGCTCAGACAGTCAGGCACCAACATGCGCTCAACCAAGCACGGGCGTCGCATCCGACGTCGGCGACGGCCACAACGTTTCTCCCATCCGGCGTGCAGCCCCCACTCTTAGCTCATCCACAGCGTGTGAGTAGCGCTGGGCCGTCGCCATCTCCGTCCATCCCATGATCGCCATGACCGTTCGCAGGTCGACGCCCTGCACCAGGAGCAGCGTTGCTGCCGTATGGCGGGCGTCGTGCAGTCGCGCATCGCGGACCTCCGCAACCCTCAGGATTGCCTTCCACTCGCGCCAGTCTCTGGCCGGGTCCATAGGAAGACCAGTTTCGTCCGGGAACACCAAATCGAGGTCCCGCTCCCACCCTGAGCCCACGCGAAGGCTTTCCTCTACTTGGTGACGACGGTGGAGCCGCAGTTCTTCGATAAGGGGCGGGGGAAGGGAAATGGACCGCCTGGAGGCGTTGGTCTTCGTCTCTACCAGGCGGATGCCACCATTCCGCCGACTTGGACAGTCAGCCCCACGCTTCCGGCCACACGAGGGCTGGGAAG
>JBDSIV010000071.1:0-9042 GCA_039917755.1 Knoellia sp.
GCATGCGCCCATCGAGGACGACCTCGAACCCAGCCCACTGCTTGGCCAGGATCATCCCCCGGTTGAGGCCGGCGAGGAAGATGGCTTCGTGGTCCTGCTCCCAGGTCGGGCTGTCGCCATGGGGGTGCTTGAGCGACAACCGCCAGCACTCCATGAGCATGCGCACATCGATCCACATGATTCCGACGCCCAGCACACTCACCCGGAACAGCCGCGCACGTTTGTCGACGAACGAGTGGAACGCGCCAGCCACGATGATCGGCGTGGCCAGCCCGGTGAGCGCGGCGGCGCCGACCGGCCACACGACGGCGAGCGTGCGACGCGCAAACAGTGGTGGCTTCGGGATGCCCGCAAGACCCATGAGGTGAGCGTAGGTCGTCCGCTTGCCCCCTCGGCCTCGGAACCTCTCGGTTCGCTTGATCGCGGCGGTCAGGCGAAGGGAGAGGAACCCACTTCAGGCGGGAAAGTTGGGGGAGGAGGCGAGGTAGGCCGACGTCGCGGCATACGCCTGGTCGGCCCGCTCCCGCAGCCGCGAGCTGCGGCCGTAGCGCAGCGCCACCGACGGAGTCTCGGGGGCACCGCTGGGCAGGACGTGGACCTCGACGTCGTCGGGGATCTCTGCCATCTCGTGGACGAAGCGGTGACGCCGGGCGATCTCAAAGGCCACCACCCCGACCTCCCACGGCCGACGTGGTGGCACCAGCGGCTGCTCGACGCGGCCAACCTGCAGGACGAAGACCCTCGTCGCACCGAGCTGGAGGGCGCGACCGACGGGGATCGAGTGGACCAGGCCGCCGTCCAGATAGTGCAAACCGTCGATCTCCACCGCCGGGAAGAGGCCGGGCACCGTGCACGACGCCACCACCGGATCGACGAGCTCGCCGTGCGCGAACCATTGCGAGTCAGCGGTTTCGATGCAGGCCGCCACGCACTGGAAGTCGACCGTGAGCTCCTCGAACGTGTCGACCGGCAGGTGCTCGTCGATGATCGTGCGAAGGGGCGCATTGGAGAGCAGATGGGTGCGGAAGCGGGCGATGCGTGCTGCGGACTTCATGGGGTTGTCGAGGAAGATGCCACTCGATCCGACGGCGTCCCACACCTTGCTCAGCGTGCGAATCCCCTCAACCGTCGGGTCGGCCGCAACGAAGGCTCCGTTGATGGCGCCGATGCTTGTGCCCACGACGAGGTCGGGGCGCACCCCCTGCTCGGCGAGGGCGCGCAGCATGCCGACCTGGGTCGTGCCGAGTACCCCGCCACCGCCGAGCACGAACGCTGTCGTCGTCATGCAGCCAGCCTAGGCGGGAGCGGCAGCAGGCATCAGCCGCGCACAACTAGGGTGTGCTCATGCCCGGCGCCGCGTTCTTCGACCTCGACCGCACGCTGCTGCAGGGCGGCACCGGCCCGCACCTGACCCAGGCGATGGTCGAGCTCAGCCTCGTGCCGCGCTCGCTACCCGGGCAGGGCCTGCTCTTCAAGATGTTCGACCTCGTTGGCGAGAACCTGCCCTCGATCTTCCTCGCGCGCCAGGCCACGCTCGTGGCCCGCGGCAAGGATCAGCACAGCTTCGACGACGCTGCAGTCAAGGCGGCCGAGGTCATTGCCAAGCTTGTCCATCCCTTTGCGCTCGCACTCATCGAGCAGCACAAGGCCGAGGGCCGGCGCGTGGTCATGGCGACGACGACGCCGACGCACCTCATCAAGCCGCTCGCCGATCTCCTCGGCTTCGATGACGTCATCGCCACGCGCTACGGCACCAAGGAGGACGGCCGCTTCGACGGCTCGATCCGGGGCCCGTTCGTGTGGTCCACGGGCAAGCTCACCGCCGTCAGGCACTACGCCGCCCAGCACGACATCGACCTCGCCGAGAGCTACGCCTATTCGGACTCGATCTTCGATCTGCCGCTCCTTGAGGCGGTGGGTCAGCCTGCCGCTGTCAATCCCGATCCCAGACTGACGATGTATGCCGTGGCTCGCCGTTGGCCGATCGTGCACTTCGACGTGTCGCCGGGTGTGCTCAAGATCCCCGTTGTCGGCATCGAGCTGCAGAAGTTCGTCCTCGAAGGTCTGCGCTCCACCTGGTTCCCGTGCGCCCGCTTCGACATCCAGGGCATCGAGAACATCCCGCGTCACGGACCGGCCATCCTCGTCGGGAACCACCGCAGCTATTTTGACGCCGTGGCGATGGCCAACGTCGTGCGCAAGTCGGGTCGCACGGCGCGCGTGCTCGGCAAGAAGGAGTTGTTCGACGTCCCCGTGCTCGGGTCCTTCGTCGCTGCCGCCGGTGGCATTCGGGTCGACCGCGGTCAGGGTGGAGCCGAGTCCTACGACATGGCCGCGCTCGCCCTCGAGGGGGGCGAGATGGTCGGCCTCCTGCCGCAGGGCACGATTCCGCGCGGGGAAGCCTTTTTCGAGCCAGTGCTCAAGGGCAAGTCCGGGGCTGCGCGTCTGGCGGCTGCGAGCCGGGCGCCCGTCATCCCCGTGGGAATGTGGGGTACCGAGAAGGTCTGGCCGCGCTCGTCCACGATGCCGAACCTGCTCAACCTGTCGCATCCACCGACGGTGACGATCCGGGTGGGCAAGCCGGTCGAGCTGAAGTACCGCTCACCCGCCGCCGACACCAAGCGGATCATGGCGGCCATCGCAGACCTGCTCCCCCCCGAGGCCCGCGAGAAGCGGGTCCCCACCGATGACGAGCTGCGTTCGACCTACCCCGACGGGCGACTCCCGACTGACCCTCGCTGATCCCCCGGGCACACTCGTTGCGTTTGCGCAGACGCAAGGGCAGATGGGGAGGGGCCTGTGGATGACGGAATCGGAATGTCGGCGACACGGCATACCGTTGTCCTCCTGCGCGGACGATGGAGGTGAGCAACGCGGTGAAGCAGAGAGTTGGAACGCTCGATGAGTTCTCCGATCGCGAGCTCAGCAGGGCCTTTGACCGGGTGACGCTGGCGCGCGGGGCTGACTACGCCCGTGCCGGTCGGGTCACGAGCATCATCGTCGGCGATGAGGGCACGAGGGCGGCCGCGCGGGTCATCGGCAACGGATCCGGGCTTTATCGCACCGAGGTCACCCTCGAGGCCGACCCCCACGGTGAGCCGATGCTCGAGAGCGACTGCACCTGCCCTGTGGGTTTCGCCTGCAAACACGCGGCTGCCCTGGTGATCGCGCTGCGCACCCAGCGCCCGTGGCGCACCGACCAACCCTCGGGATCGGAGCGGGCCACATCGTGGCGCGACGCCCTCGGTGACCTGCTCGACGTGCCCGAGCCCGAACCCCAGACCGGCGTCGTGGGTCTCCTGCTCGACATCGAGTCGCCGCGTGGTCACATCCCATCATGGGAGCCGCAGACGCGCTCACCCCGCATCCAACTGCGACCGATGATCCCGGGCGCCTCACCGGGACGCTGGATCAAGACCGGCATCTCGTGGGAGGCCGTGTCTGGTGGCTACTACTCGCACCACACCTTCCGCCTCGATGGACCACCACTCGACGCCCTCACGGCCATCGCCGACGCCCACCGTCGGGGCAACCGCATGTCCGGCTACGGGAGGGCGCCTGCCTCCATCCCGCTGGACCTGATGGGTCGAGGTTGGGTCGATCTGCTCACCCGGGCCCGTGACGCAGGCGTCGTCCTGCTCACCCACCCCAACAACGGCGGCGAGGTTCACCTGGAGGCAGAGGTGGGCCACTTCGTGCTCGACCTGTCGCCGATCGAGCACGGGGATGTGCGGGCGGTTCCGAGCCTCGACCTCCCTGAGGGCGCGGGTGAGGTGATCATCGTCGGCGACCCACCGACCGGCTGGTTCCGTCACGAGGAGCGCGACCTGCGCCTCGGCGGGTTCGGCCCCGACGTCGATTCTGCCGCCGCCCGGGTGGTCCAGCGGGGCCCCTTCACGATCCCGGGTGAGGACTGGTCGAGCTTCGCCGTCGACAAACTTCCCGTCCTGCAACGTCGGGCGCAGGTGCGCACCCATGACGGTCTGACCCTGCCCGAGATCGTGCCCCCGCGACTCCATCTCTCCGTGCGGTTCGACAAGGACCACACCGCCCACCTCAACTGGTCGTTCCGCTACGGCCCGATTGATGCCCCCGTCACCGTTCCGCTCATGCGCGAGCCGACGGCCTATCACGATGCTCAGGCTTTCCGGGATGCCCATGTCGCGCGCGATGCCCACGCCTTCCGCGACGTTGCGGTCGAGGCCGAGCTACTCACCGTCATCCCGACTCGTGGCGAGCTGCCGGCCCTGTGGGACCTCACCAGGGCGGGGTGGAGGCCGCGAGAAGCGCTGAAGCTCACCGGTTTTGACACGGTCGCCTTTGCTGAGCTCCTGCCCGAGATCGAGGCTCACGACGACGTGGAGGTCGACGTCATCGGGGAGCGGACGGCATACAGCGAAGTGACCGAAGCCCCCCAGATCGCGGTCGGGACCACACAGTCGAGCGAGAGCAACGACTGGTTCGACCTCTCGATCTCGGTCACCGTCGGCGGCCACCAGGTCCCTCTCTCCGACCTCGTGACTGCTCTCGCCCGCAGCGAAGAGCGGATGATTCTGCCCGACGGAGCCTGGTTCAGCCTCGACCACCCCGAGCTGCACAGGCTCCGGGATCTCGTCGAGGAAGCCAGGGCGTTGCAGGACAAGCGATCCGACCCGTTGCGGCTGTCGGTGCTCCACGCCGGTCTGTGGGATGAGCTTGTCGAGATCGGCGTCGTCGAGGAGCAGTCCGCCCTGTGGAAGCGCTCCGTTGACGCCCTGCTCGGCATCGATTCCGAGCACGCGCCGCCGCCGGCCGACGTGCCGGTGGCTCTCAAAGCGACCCTTCGTCCCTATCAGGAAGAGGGATTCCGCTGGCTTTCGTTGCTCTGGGACCTCGGGCTGGGTGGGGTGCTCGCCGACGACATGGGTCTGGGCAAGACACTGCAGGTCGTCGCGATGGCGTTGCGGGCCAAGGAGCGCGGCGAACTGGTGGATCCGATGCTCATCGTGGCGCCGACCTCGGTCCTGGGCACGTGGGTGGACGAGGTCGCGAAGTTTGCGCCTGATCTCACCGTCGCCGTCCTCGACCGGACTCGCGGCAAGGCCAAGGTCGGCATGAATGAGGCGATCGCCGGCGCTGACCTCGTCGTCACGACCTATGCCGTGGGGCGGATCGACGCCGAGGAGTTCCGCATGGTGCGCTGGTCAGCCGCCGTGCTCGATGAGGCCCAGTTCGTCAAGAACCACCAGGCCAAGACCTATGCCGCGATGCGCCGTCTGCCGGCCCGCGTGACCTTTGCGCTCACCGGCACCCCCCTTGAGAACTCGCTCATGGACCTGTGGTCGTTGCTGTCGTTGGTTGCCCCCGGCCTCCACCCGCGGCCACAACTGTTCAAGGAGACCTGGGCCAAGCCGATCGAGAACGGCTCCGCCCCCGAGCTGCTCGCCACCTTGAGGCGGCGGATCCGTCCGCTCATGCTGCGGCGCACCAAGGAGGCTGTGGCCTCCGACCTGCCACCCAAGCAGGAGCAGATCCTCCACGTCGCGCTGCACCCCAAGCACCGCGCCATCTATGACCGTCACCTCGCGCGCGAGCGGCAACGCCTGCTCGGGCTCATCGACGACCTCGACGGCAACCGGATCGCGATCCTGCGCGCCCTCACCGTCCTGCGTCAGATGGCCCTCGACCCCTCCCTCACCGATGCCGAGGCCTACGGGGGAGTCGCGCCCAGCGCCAAGGTGGAGGCCCTCGTCGAGCAGGTCGCCGAGCTCGCCTCCGAGGGTCATCGCGCGCTGGTCTTCAGCCAGTTCACCGGCTTCCTCGCCATCGTGCGGGCCCGGCTCGAGGAGGAGGGCATCGCCTACGCCTACCTCGACGGCTCGACGCGCAATCGCACCGACGTCGTCAAGGGCTTCCGCGAGGGCGAGGCCCCGGTCTTCCTCATCTCACTCAAGGCGGGCGGGTTCGGGCTGACCCTCACCGAGGCCGACTACGTGTTCGTCCTCGATCCCTGGTGGAACCCGGCGGCCGAGAACCAGGCCATCGACCGGGCCCACCGCATCGGGCAGACCAAGTCGGTCAACGTCTATCGCCTGGTCTCCACCGACACCATCGAGGAGAAGGTGGTTGCGCTCCAGGACAAGAAGCGCGACCTCTTCGCCCGGGTCGTCGACGACGGCAACCTGCTCTCGAGTGCCATGACTGCCGACGACCTGCGCGGCCTCCTCGACCGCTGAGGTGTGGCGATCTCGGCCATCTCGCGCAAACATGGGTCCTGACCGCCGGCACCTGAACCGGAGCGGCCGCCAGAGCCAAAGGAGAGCACCCATGGAGCACCGCGACGGAGTAGCCACCATCAGCCGAGAGGTCGCCGCCCCTCGCGAGGCGGTGTGGGACGTCCTCGCCGACGGCTGGCTGTATCCGACATGGGTGGTCGGCGCGTCCCGCGTCCGCAGCGTCGATCAGGAGTGGCCAGCGGTCGGCGCCTGCATTCGCCACTCGGTCGGGCTGTGGCCAGCATTGATCAATGACCGCACCGAGGTCCTCCACATGAGCGCCTTGGTCGAGCTGACCCTCAAGGCGAGGGCGTGGCCGGCCGGTGACGCCCACGTCGTCATTACGATCTCGCCGCGGGGTGAGAACGCGTGCACGGTCCACATCGAGGAGGACGCAGCAAGTGGGCCCGGTGCCCTGATCCCCCAGCCGCTGCGGCAACTGGGGATCGGCCAGCGCAACACCGAGACGCTCACAAGGCTGGCGTTCCTCGCCGAGGGCCGATACCGCGACCGATCCGCGCGATGATCCGCACGCGCTGAGCCCATCGCGCCCGAGCGGACCATGCCGCACCTCCTGCGAGCGGGAGCCTGCTTCACCACCTGAGGCCAGTTGGGGTCTCGCGGGAGGGGGCCCATGGGGTCGCGAGAGCGGGGTGGAGAGCGCCGACGAGTGCCTCGAGCGCGTCAACGACGGCAATCGGCTGGACGTCGGAGTTCATCCACGTCGGGACGGTCTGCACCGGCGTTCGGTCGCTCACCTGCCGGATGATCTCGAACGAGGTGGAACCGCTGCCGAGCAGGACCGCGGCGCGCAGGGTGACGGTGCTCGATGAGGAGTCGGAGAGGATGCGTTCGACTCCGTGCCGGGAGGTGATGTGGTCCGAGAGATCGTTCATATCCCTCACCGGCGGAACGATGCCGGCAAGATAGACGATGCGTTGCACACCGGCGTCCGACGCGGCTCGCGCCATGATCGCGGCTGCCCGAGCATCGGTCTCGACGAAGTCATCGCCACCCATGCCGTGCACGAGGTAGTAGTCGACGAACCATGGGGCCGGCTTCGACACGTCGAAAGCAGAATCTCGTGACGTAGGCCTTCGGGCCGGTGTGACGCATTCGAGAGGACGTCGGATTGACGAGTACCGGGGTCCGGGGCGTACGTTAGGTGAGGTAACCCTCACCTAACTAACTTCCTGTCCCGACTTCCCTCGAATCGCAGGCCCCATGCTCGTCAGCAACGCCCTCATCGGGCTTCGCGAAGGTCTCGAAGCAGCCCTCGTGGTCGTCATCCTCGTCGCATTCCTCGTGAAAACTGACCGACGATGGGCCTTGCGTTACGTCTGGTTCGGTGTCCTCACCGCTGTCATCCTCAGCGCCGGCCTGGCAGCAGCACTGACCTTTGGCACCCGGCAACTCTCGTTCGAGACCCAGGAACTCATTGGAGGCAGCGCGAGCATCCTCGCGGTCGGGTTCGTCACCGCAATGGTCTTCTGGATGAAGACGGCGGCCCGTACGATTTCGGGCGAACTCAAGGGGCGCCTGGACCAGGCGCTCGACCTCGGCCCCCTGGCCATCGCCCTTGTCGGTTTCCTTGGGGTGGGTCGCGAAGGCCTCGAGACCGCGATCTTCTTCTATGCCACGACCGAGGCAGCAGGTCAGGGCAACAACGCCCCGCTCTTCGGCTGGCTCATCGGCCTGGGGACCGCAATCGCGCTCGGCTGGTTGATCTATCGCGGAGCCGTGAAGATCAACCTCGGCTCCTTCTTCAGGTGGACCGGGATCGCGCTCATCCTCGTTGCGGCCGGCATCCTCGCCTACGGAATCCACGACCTGCAGGAGGGACAGTTCCTCCCCGGGCTCCAGACCCTCGCGTTTGACGTCTCCCACACCATCCGACCGGACAGCTGGTACGCCACCCTCCTCAAGGGCATCTTCAACTTCACTCCTGCGACCACTGTCCTCCAGGCCATCGCCTGGACGGCCTACGTCGCCGTTGTCCTCACTCTCTTCCTTCGCCCGGCCAAGACGTCCAACTCCGCCCAGACTGCCAACTCCAGCGAGACCGTCAAGGCCCCCGCGCCCCAGCAGGCATCGGCCCCGCTCGCCACCACCCACGCAGGAGATCCCGCATGACCCGCCGCGCCCTCGCGCTCACGCTCATCCCTGCCACGTTCGCGCTCGCGGCTTGCGGGGGAAATTCCGACGCCAAGACGTCCGACGGCAAGGGCCCGATCACGGTGTCCGCCAATGACACGACCTGTGAGGTCGCCACGGCCGAAGCGCCCGCCGGAACCATCGAGTTCACGGTGGCCAACCAGGGCACCAAGATCAACGAGTTCTACGTCTACGCCGAGGGCGACCGCATCATGGGCGAGGTCGAGAACATCGCGCCGGGACTGACCCGCACCTTCCACGTCGAGATCGCCGAGCCGGGCACCTACCAGACCGCCTGCAAGCCCGGCATGGTCGGCAAGGGCATCCGCCACGACTTCACTGTCACGGGTGCGAGCGCCGCCCCGCAGACCAATGACGCCGAGATCCAGGCCGCAACGGCGTCCTATGAGCGCTATGTCGCGAGCCAGTCCGACGCTCTCCTCACTCGCACCACCGAGTTCGTCGGGCTCGTCAAGGCCGGCAAGGTCGACGAGGCCAAGGCGCTCTATCCGGTGGCCCGTTCCTACTGGGAGCGCATCGAGCCCGTCGCCGAGTCCTTCGGTGACCTCGACCCCAAGATCGATGGCCGCGCCGACGTCGTCGACGAGGGCAGGAAGTTCACCGGCTACCACCG
>JBDSIV010000072.1:0-18686 GCA_039917755.1 Knoellia sp.
ACGCGGCTGCACTCGTGGCCCAGCAGGTGCCCGGCATCGATGCGATCCTTTTCGGGCACGCGCACATCGACGTTCCCGAGCGCTTCGTCACGAACGTCAAGACCGGCAAACAGGTCGTCATGAGCGAACCAAAGAACTGGGGTCAGCGCCTGAGCGTCTTCGACCTGGAGCTCGAGTTCGTGCGCGGCTCCTGGCAGGTTGCGCACAGTCGTGCCCTGACCGTGAACACGAACACGGTCATGGACGACCCCGCTTTCGTCGGTATCGTGCGGGACCAGCACGCCGCAGTGGTGAAGTACATGAACACCCCGGTGGCGAACTCCACCGAGGCGATGTCGGCGGCCGAGGCCTGCTGGAAGGACACCGCCATCCTCGACTACGTCAACGAGGTGCAGGTGGCGACGGTTGCCGCGGCGGTTGCGGGCACCCCCGAAGCCTCCCTTCCAGTCATCTCGATCGCCGCCCCCTTCAACCGCGCCGCTAGCTTCCCGGCGGGGCCGGTCACGATCAGGGACGTCGCAGGTCTCTATATCTACGACAACACGCTGATGGCGTCCGTGCTCACGGGAGCCCAGGTCAAGGACTTCCTCGAGTACTCGGCGAAGTACTTCAAGCAGGTCGCGCCGGGTGCTCCGGTCGATCCAGCCGCCTGGACCAACGCGCCGTACCCGAACCCTGACTCGCCGACCACCCCCGACTACAACTACGACCAGTTCTCCGGGGTCGACTACTCGGTCGACATCTCGCAGCCAGTGGGCTCACGCATCACTCGACTGTCGTACGACGGAGTGCCCGTGGCCGCGGACCAGCAGTTCCTCGTAGCGGTGAACAACTACCGGCAGTCCGGCGGCGGCGGGTTCCCGCACATCGCGTCGGCACCAGTTGTCTACAACGCCCAGGTGGCGATCCGCGAGGCCATCGTGGCCTACGCGTCGGCCTCGGGCACGATCGATCCGGCGAGCTTCCACGTCGAGAACTGGCGTCTCGTCAGGAACGGCGTTCCGGTTTTCTGAGCAAACCCCCTCCCGTGAAAGGGCCCCTCACCATCGCGGTGAGGGGCCCTTTGCGTATGCCGGCCGGCTCGGTTCGCCGTTCCCCGCTTGCTTCGTCGCTATGGCGACGGAGCGAGTGGGAAGTGACGAAACGTCGGGGGCGCCTGGGGCGAGCGCCCTCAGATGCGTTCCCCGCTGGTCAGTGCCGGGCTGTGTGCGCGGCGGCGCAGCAGTCGCCACGGCTGGGCCACGAGGAGGAAGACCAGCAACGGCAGCACGAGCAGCTGCCACAGCGGGTTGATGCTCGCCTCCAGCGTGCCCGGTGACGACTGGACGGTGAAGGTCGTGCCGAACCAGGGGAAGGGGTGCACGTCGACCGCTGCGGTCGACCCTGCGGCGTCCAGCGTCTGGATGATGTTGAGGCCGGTGATCGCGAGCCAACCCATGAGGAGCGCGAAGACCCCAGCGCCCCACAGCAGGCCCTGGGACCAGCGGGGTCGAGAGGCATCCGTCTCGGTGGCGGCATACGCGAGTTCCTTGGGGGAGCCGATCCCGAACAGGGCTTTGGTCGTGCCCACATCGGCGCTGGCCTCGGCGAGGTTGGCTCGCAGCTCGCGACGCAGTTCGCGTCGGCGGGAGGAGCGAATTCCGCGCATCTCGAGCCAGAAGTCGTAGCGGGCGAGGGTGCTCTCGTGGCGAAGTCGGTCGATGGTGTTCATCCGGGTTCCCCTGTCGTCAGTGCCGCGGCGGACGCGGCATCGGTGGTGGCGGTGTCAACGGATCGCACGAGGTCTGCCCAGCTCTCGCTACGGCGGAGGAGGTCCTCGCGGCCGGCATTCGTCAGTCGGTAGTACTTGCGCGCAGGCCCGGTGGCGCTGCGCACGAGGTGCGACGCGAGCAGCCCAGCGGCCTCGAGTCGGGTGAGGGCGGGATAGACGGTTCCCTCGGCGAGGTCGTCGAAGCCGGCGGCGCGCAACTGGGTCACGAGGCCGTAGCCGTAGTTGTCGCTCGTGGACAGAACGCTCAGGAGCAGGAGTCCCAGGACTCCCTTGAGCATCTGCGGGTCATGTGCGGGCATGGCTTCACTGTGGTGCCTAGTACTAGGCAATGTCAAGTAGTAAGGAAGGGAAGGTTGGATGACGACCCGATACCTGTGACGGGGTAGGTTGCCCGTCGTGCGTATTGCAGTCACTGGATCCATTGCCACCGACCACCTCATGACCTTCCGAGGCCGCTTCGCCGACTCTCTCGTCGTCGAGCAGCTCGACAAGATCTCGGTGAGCTTCCTGGCCGACACCCTCGAGATCCGCCGAGGGGGAGTGGCGGGCAACATCTGCTTCGGCATGGCGGCCCTGGGCCAGCATCCTCTTCTCGTGGGCGCCGCGGGGGAGGACTTCGGGGACTACCGCAGCTGGCTCACGCGCCACGGGGTCAACTGCGACAACGTCCTCATCTCGACCAGCAAGCACACGGCCCGCTTCGTCTGTACCACCGATGACGACATGGCCCAGATGGCGACCTTCTATGCCGGGGCGATGAGCGAGGCCCGGCTCATCGAGATCGGCCCGATCGCGGCCAGGGGACTCGACCTGGTCCTCATCGGTGCAAATGACCCCGACGCGATGCTCCGTCACACCGACGAGTGCCGCGCGAGTGGCCTCACGTTCGTCGCTGACCCCTCCCAGCAACTCGCGTTCGCCGACGGGCCGTTCATTCGCAAGCTCATCGAGGGTGCTGACTTCCTCTTCACCAACGAGTACGAAGCGCATCTCACCGAGCAGAAGACCGGGTGGAACGCGGACGAGATCGCCGCCCAGGTGACCACCCGCGTCATCACCAAGGGCAAGGACGGCGCCGTCATCGTGACCCGCGGCGAGGACCCCATCGAGGTGCCCATCGCGGGCGAGACCCGCCGGGCGGACCCGACGGGCGTCGGCGACGCCTTCCGCGCCGGGTTCCTCACGGGCCTGTCCGCCGGGCTCGAGTACCGGCGCTGCGCCGAGATCGGCTCACTGCTCGCGACCTACGTTCTGGAGACCGTCGGGACCCAGGAATACGTCCTCGACAAGGCGGCCTTCCTCGACCGCCTCGCCCAGTCCTACGGCGATGACTCCGCCGCTGACATCGAGCCGCACATCACCTGCGCCCAGCACTGAGACCTCACGCACGTGAGCGATACCCGTGTTCCATTCCCGCCGGTCGAGCCGCCGCCGAGTGAGTGGGCGCTGGGGCAGTTGCGTCCCACCGACGAGGAGGATCTCGTCGCGGCCGGTGCCGATCTGGATCCGGGGACGCTCTTGGAGGCGTATCGCGCTGGCCTGTTCCCGATGGGCCTGGGCGACCAGGGTGGTCAACCTCTTGGGTGGTGGTCACCCGAGCCGCGCGGAGTCCTCGTCCCGGGGGCCTTTCGTGAGCGCCGCTCCCTCAAGAAGTCCCGCGCCCGCTTCGAAATCCGGGTGGACACCGCCTTCAGGGAGGTCATGCAACGCTGCGCTGACCCGGACCGGGAGGGGCGCTGGATCACCGACGAGATCGTGGCAGCCTACGGCGAGCTGCACCGCCTCGGGTGGGCGCACAGCGTCGAGACCTGGCTCGACGGATCCCTCGTCGGCGGCCTCTACGGTGTGGCCATCGGTGGCCTCTTCGCGGGTGAGTCGATGTTTCACTGCGAGCGCGACGCGTCCAAGGCGGCCCTTGCGGCCCTGGTGGACATCGTCCATGCGGACGGTGACCCTCGCCGACTCATCGATGTCCAGTGGGCCACCGAGCATCTCCAGCGACTGGGGGTCGTGGAGTGGCCGCGCGAGCGCTATCTCATCGCGCTCGGTGAGGCGCTCCAGGCGCCTTCCGTCCGGTTCGGCTGAGCTTCATCCCAGAACGACGAGGTATGCCGTGTGCTCGCGTTGGCGTTCCAGCGTCACTGTGTGCCCGCGCATCCGTGCCCACGCAGGAATGTCGGCCTCCGCTGCAGGGTCATCCGCGAGCGCGAGCAGGGTTGAGCCAGAAGGGAGTTCGCGCGCCAGCCGGGCTAGTTGGATGACGGGTAGCGGACACTTGAGGCCGCGTGCGTCCAGATCAGGTGCCGGATCACATCCGGGTTTGGGGCTCACAGGTCGCTCACCCCGAGCCGGGATCGCAGCTCGGCGATCACTCCCGGAAGCGCGCGGCACAGGGCCTCGACGTCGGCGGTGCGGTCGGGAGAGACCGCTTCGAGGGGGAGGGTGACGCGGACGTTCCCGTGGGTGAGGGCGCCCATCGCGGCGAGGACGTGGCTCGGCTCCAGCCGGCTCGACGTGCACGCCGAGCCCGATGCAACGACGATGCCCAGGCGGTCGAGGGCGTCGACGATGCTCTCGCCGTCGACATAGAGGGCGCTGAACGTCACGACATGGGGGAGTCGCTCGACCGGGTCACCGACGACGTCGACCTCTCGGACTCCGGCCGCGGCGGCACGGATCTGGTCGATGAGGGCCCGGGCCGAGGCCGTCTCGGCGGGGCGTGTGTGAACGGCCTGCTGCCAGGCCTCCGCGGCAGCGAGCGCCATCGGGACCCAGGGGTCGGTGGGTTCGCGGCCGTGCTCGGGTTCCCACCTCGGCCCGGGGAGGTCGAAGCGGGTGCCCGTCCGCACGACCAGGACACCGAGCGGGGGCCCGGCCACCGTGGCGGCGTCACCGACGAGGACGTCATAGCAGCTCGGGGTGTCCAGCCGTCCGAGCGACGCCGTGCCATCGACGAGAAGCGGAAGGCGAGCGTCACGGCATACCGAAAAAAGGTCCTCGAGGGGCTGGATGGTGCCGACCTCGCCGTTGGCGTGTTGGAGCGCGACCGCAGCCACCGGTGGACCGTCAGCAACGGCGAACCGCAGCGTCTTGGGGGCGAGACGTCCCCAGAGGTCGACGGCGAGGGGAGCGCCGTCGGGGTCGGCCTCGTGCGCCTCGCCCAGAAGAACGGCCTGGTCGACGGCGGACGTGAGCACCCGGGTGCCGACACGTCGACGAGCGTGGCGCAGTCCGGCGACCCCGGTGCGGAGAGCATGAACTCCACTGGGGTGGAAGGAGATTTCGTCGGGGCGGGCACCCACCGAAGCAGCGACGCTCTCTCTCGCGCGGTCGAGAAGATGTCGAGCCTGACGACCCTCCCGGTGAAGGCGTCGAGGGTCGGCCCAGCCCGCGTCGAGGGCCGCGAGGAGGGTCTCGCGGGCGGAGGGATGCAGAGGGCTGCGGTTGGCGTCCAGCACGCCTGCACCGTAACGCCACCCGTCCCCGAGAAGTTCCGCGTCATGCACTACTGTTTGTATGTGTTCCAGCAGACGACGCAGGAAGGTGCCACGGTGCCTCAGCACGACCACTTGACCCCCCGCTCACGCGGCCTCCGCATGGCCATTTGGGCCGCCGTGGCCGTGATCGCGATGGCGACCCTCAGCGGTTGCGAGTTGGGCGCCGCCAAGGACGGATTCCTCCCCAGAGGCGTCACCGAGAACGCCGTTCGGGTGCGTGAGCTCTGGATCGGCGCCTGGATCGCCCTCCTTGTCGTGGGAGCCCTTGTCTGGGGGCTCATCCTGTGGTGCGTGGTGGCATACCGCCGGCGCCGCGACGACAACGAGCTCCCGGTGCAACTGCGTTACAACGTGCCGCTGGAGATCCTCTACACGATTCTGCCGATCTTCATGATCGCGGTGTTCTTCTTCTACACCGCACGTGACCAGTCGGCGTTGTTGGACACCAAGCAGACCCCTGATGTGACGGTCAATGTCGTCGGCAAGCAGTGGTCCTGGGACTTCAACTACATCGAGGACAACGTCCACGAGGTCGGCACTCAGGCGATCATGACGGGTGAGCCCGGCGCCGAGGAGACGATTCCGACGATGTATCTGCCGGTCAACGAGCGCACCGAGTTCGTGCTCACGTCCCGCGACGTCATCCACTCGTTCTGGGTCCCGCAGTTCCTGCAGAAGCTCGACATCATCCCCGGCAAGGTCAACAAGTTCCAGGTCGTCCCGACCGAGGAAGGCACCTTCAAGGGCAAGTGCGCCGAGCTGTGTGGCGCCTACCACTCGCACATGCTGTTCAACGTCAAGATCGTCTCGCGCGCGGACTTCGATGCGCACGTCGCTGATCTCAAGTCGCGTGGCCAGACCGGGCTGCTGGGCACCGACCTCAACCGTGGCGGTTCGGGCCTGGTGCCCGGTGAGGACCAGCTGCTTCCCAAGGAACTGAGGAACTGACGAGATGAGCGCCGCAACCGAATCCAGCACCACGATGCTTCGCGAGCGCCACGCCGCCCGCACGAACCCCCGGGTCGCCCCGGGCGCCACGGTGGTCAAGTGGATCACCACGACCGACCACAAGGTCATCGGCAACCTCTACTTCATCACGTCGTTCGCGTGGTTCCTCATGGGCGGGGTCATGGCCCTGATGATTCGCGCCGAGCTGTTCGAGCCAGGCATGCAGATCGTGGACAACCCTCAGCAGTTCAACGAGCTGTTCACGATGCACGGCACGATCATGTTGCTCCTCTTTGCGACCCCGCTGTTCGCGGGCTTCGCCAACGCGCTCATGCCGCTGCAGATCGGCGCGCCCGACGTGTCGTTCCCGCGGCTCAACATGTTTGCCTACTGGCTCTACCTCTTCGGTGGCCTGATCGCCGCGGGTGGATTCCTCACACCCGGTGGCGCGGCCGCTTTCGGCTGGTTCGCCTACACGCCGCTGTCGGACAGCTCCTACAGCCCCGGCATGGGTGGCAACCTCTGGGTGTTCGGTCTTGCCCTGGCAGGCTTCGGCACCATCCTCGGGTCGGTCAACTTCATCACCACGATCCTGACGATGCGCGCCCCCGGCATGACGATGTTCCGGATGCCGATCTTCGTGTGGACCGTCCTCGTCACCTCGATTCTCGTGCTCCTGATCTTCCCGGCCCTGGCCGCCGCGCTCTTCGCGCTCGGCGCCGACCGCCGGTTTGGTGCGCACATCTTCGACCCGGACAGCGGCGGCGTGATGCTGTGGCAACACGTCTTCTGGTTCTTCGGTCACCCCGAGGTCTATGTCATCGCCCTGCCGTTCTTCGGGATCATCTCCGAGATTCTCCCGGTGTTCTCGCGCAAGCCGATCTTCGGTTACAAGACCCTCGTCTACGCAACGATTGCCATTGCGGCGCTGTCGGTGTCGGTCTGGGCCCACCACATGTACGGCACGGGCCAGGTGCTCCTTCCGTTCTTCGCGATCATGACGATGCTCATTGCGGTGCCGACCGGGGTGAAGTTCTTCAACTGGATCGGCACGATGTGGGGAGGCAAGCTCAGCTTTGACACTCCGATGCTCTGGGCGCTCGGCTTCCTCGTGACGTTCCTCTTCGGTGGTCTGACCGGAGTCATCCTCGCCAGCCCGGCCCTTGACTTCCACCTCACCGACAGCTACTTCGTCGTGGCGCACTTCCACTACGTCGTCTTCGGTACGGTCGTCTTCGCGATGTTCGGCGGCTTCTATTTCTGGTGGCCCAAGTTCACCGGCCGGATGCTCGACGAGACGCTGGGCAAGATCCACTTCTGGATGCTGTTCGTCGGCTTCCACACGACGTTCCTCATCCAGCACCTGCTGGGCATCTGGGGCATGCCGCGCCGCTACGCGGACTACCTGCCCGAGGATGGCTTCACCTTCGCCAACCAGGTCTCCTCCATGGGTGCCTTCCTCCTCGGCGCCTCCATGCTCCCGTTCTTCTACAACGTCTGGAAGACGTGGCGTTATGCGCCGATGGTCGAGAGCGATGACCCATGGGGCTACGGCGCCTCGCTCGAGTGGGCGACGTCCTGCCCGCCGCCGCGTCACAACTTCGACTCCATCCCGCGGATCCGCTCCGAGCGTCCGGCCTTCGACCTTCACCACCCGGACGCAGCCCCGGCTGGCTACGAACGCTCTGGGCTCGTCAAGGCCATGGGTCCAGCTGACCTGGGTGACCAGGCCATGTCCTCGTCGTCGACGAACAAGGAGCACTGACCCATGCTGGCGATGGAACGGATCGGCTACCTCCTGGGTGTCTTTGCCGGGGGACTGGCCATCATCTATGGCGCCTGGAACGACTGGGGCGAGCCGATCGGCACCGCCGCCCTCGCTGTCGTGGCTCTGTTCGGGCTCATGCTTGGGGCCTACCTCAACATCACCCTCCGCAAACTCGAGGGTGTCCCGCCCGAGGACGACCCGCTGGGTGAGATCAGTGACATCGCCGGCGACTACGGGTTCTTCAGCCCGCACAGCTGGTGGCCGCTCTTCCTTGCCTCGTCCGCAGCGCTGATCTTCCTCGGGTTGGCCATCGGCTGGTGGCTGGTGGCCCTGGGCGGCCTGTTCGTGGTCCCTGCACTCATCGGCTGGGTCTTCGAGTACTGGCGGGGCCCGCACGCTCTCTGAGCCCCTGCGAAGGGACCGGCCGGACTGTCACGCTGACGCTTGCGCGAACCTGACGAGAGCGATCAGCCCCAGCCGAGGCGGTGCAGGGCGTCCTCGCCGATACCGAAGTGGTGCGCGATCTCGTGCACCACGGTCACAGCGATCTCCTCGCGCAATTCTTCGAGGTCTTCGCACATGCGGGTCAGCGGCCCTCGAAAGAGGGTGATGCGGTCAGGCAGGTTGCCCAAGCCCCAACCGGAGTCCCGTTCGGTGAGCGCCACGCCGTCGTAGACCCCGAGCAAGTCGGGGTCGTTGCTGGGCGGTTCATCCTCGATGAGGAAGACGACGTTGTCGAGCATCGACATCAGTTCCTCCGGGACCTCGTCAAGGGCCTCCCCGACGAGACGCTCAAAGGTCTCGCGATCGATGTTCTCCATAGGCGCCAGCCTGCCACGAGGGTGCGACCACCCGGACGACAGTCGCCGCGGGTGAAGGTCCGGCCGCGACCGGTTCGCGTTGTTCATCGACCTGACCGGTCATCGGTCGCCCCACCGGTCCCTGCTTCATCGGCCTCAGCATCGCTCCGTGGACAGCGCATGCAGGCGGGCTGCCTGACGGGTGAGATGGTCGCGCTCGGCTTGGCTCAATGCGACCATGGCGGCTGCTGCGTACAGCTCCTGAGCCAGCGCACGATCGCCTGCCCGTTCGTGGAGATGGGCCCGCACTGCTGCGTGCCGTGGGACCGAAGCCGGCACCCGCTTGACCGCCGCAAGGCCCGCCAACGCTCCGTCGACCTCACCGACGACGACAGCCCTGTTCAGTTCGACGACAGAGGTGGGGGCAAGGCGCATGAGTTCGTCGTACCACTCGAGGATCTGGGTCCAGTCCGTTTCCTCTGACCTCGGAGCGTCGGCATGGAGCGCGGCGATGGCCGCCTGCGCCTGGAACTCACCGAGTCGATCGCTGCCAAGGGCGCTCTGGAGGATGTCGATGCCCTCGGCGACCAGCCCGGTGTCCCAGAGACTGCGGTCCTGCTCCGCGAGGCCCACGAGGGCGCCCTGGGCGGTCCAGCGAGCCGGGCGGCGGGCGTGGTGGAGCAGCATGAGCGCGAGGAGGCCACCAACCTCGGGGTGGCTCGTGGCGGCCGCGAGCTGGCGAGTCAGGCGTATCGCCTCCTCTGCCAGGTCGATCTCGCCGGTGTGCCCCTCGTTGTAGATGAGATAGAGCACGCGCAGGACGACGCCGAGGTCTCCGGGCTGGGTCAGGCGCTTGTTGGACAGCGTGTGCTTGGCGCGTGAGATCCGTTGAGCCATGGTCGACTCAGGGACGAGGTAGGCGCTGGCGATCTGGCGGGTCGTCAACCCGCCCACGGCTCGCAAAGTCAACGCGACGGCCGACGACGGTGAGAGGACCGGGTGGCATGCCAGGAAGAGCAACAGCAAGGTTTCGTCGGCCCCACCTCCCGTTGTCGGGTCGGGTTCGAAGTGCTCAGCGAGCTCGCGACGCTCGCGCGCGGCTCGCGACCGCATGGCGTCAAGGTGTTTGCGCCACGCCGTCGTCACGAGCCATGAGAAGGGATCCCGGGGGAGTTGCCTCTCCCACCGCTGGTGGGCCTCGAGGAGTGCCTCCTGCACGGCGTCCTCGCCGGACGCGAAGTCTGCACCACGTCGGACGAGGACGCCGAGAACTCGAGGACCGAGGTCCTTGAACAGTCCGTCGAGCTGGCTCATGGTCGCGTCAGGCACCGGATCTGGCTCAGTCGCCCATCTCAGGCGGGTTCTCGAGGAATGAACGGACCTCGATCCATTCGTGCAGCGGTGCACCCCCGGGACCTGGTGCCGACGAGAGCTCGGCCGCGACTTCATGGGCGCGCTCGACCGAATCGACGTCAATGCACATCCATCCGGCGATGAGGTCCTTGGTCTCCGCAAAGGGGCCGTCGGTGACCGGGGCCTTGCCCACGCCCCCGAAACGCACGAAAGTGCCCTCGGTGGACAGCGCCTCGGCGCGCACGAACTCACCCTGTGCGCGCAGGCGCTCGGCCAGATCTCCCATGAAGGCAATGTGATCGCTGACCTCCTGAGGTGCCCACTGGTCCATCGGGACATCCTCGTGCAGCTGACGTTCGGGGCCGCCGCGGTAGTGCTTGAGAAGCAAAAACTTCGCCATGATCTCTCCTTTGTCCGTGGCGATCTGGTGATCGCCAACACCCCAGAGACGGAGCGGGACACCGGTTCTCGACATCCTCGGACCATCATTTCGTGAGTGGGACCAGAATGGGACCGTGCGCGTGACCGTGAGAGTGAAACCGAGCGCCTCTCGCACCGCAGTGGGTGAGGTGACTCTCCGTAACGGAGCGACCTCGAGGACAAAGGTCCTCGAGGTCGCCGTCGCTGGTGAGGTGGCGGGTCAGGAGCGACTCGCCACCCTGCTCACTCCCTGATCGGGCTCGAGCTGCTGATGCCTCGGGAGTCGGCGCCCGCGTCGCTGAGTCCAGCGTCGGTGTCGGCGCCGTGGCCGCCGGACTCGGGGGCGGCTTCGATCGCCTCGGCGTGCTGTCCGTCGTGGTGTGCTGCGGCCAGTTCGGCCGGGGTGACCGGGTTGACGGCATCCTTGTAGTAGAACTTCGACACCTTGGCGCGAAGGCGGTCCTTGCGAGCTGCCGGACGGGCCACGCCGTTCTCGTCGACGTCTGGCATGAGCTGGAGGGGGGCCACTGGCTCGTGCTGCACGAGGATCCAACGTTCGTGTTCGGTCAGGGCGTCGTGGCGCTCATGGAAGGAGCCGTCCGCCCCACGCATGATCCGACCCGACTCACGAGAGTGCAGGGCGAGGTCGCGGTCACGGCGCTGCAGGCTCAGGCAGATGCGCTTGGTCACCCAGAACGCCAGAGGTGGAGCAACGAACAACCCGATCTGCAACGCCCGGGTGATGTCGTTGATCGACATGCCGAGCTTGACGGCCATGATGTCGTTGCCCGCAGCGAACATGAACACCGAGTAGGCGACGATGCCCGCCATGCCGATACCCGTGCGTGTCGGGTTGTTGCGTGGCCGGTCGAGAAGGTGGTGCTCGCCCGTGTCACCGGTCACCCAGCGCTCCACGAAGGGATACACCCCGATCACAATGTAGACCAGTGGCAGCAGCACCAGCGCCCCCAGCGCGATGTTGAGCGACAGGGTGAACCCGAGGATGTGGAACTCCAGCCAGCCCGGCAGGAGCCGCAGGGCGCCGTCGTAGGCACCCATGTACCAGTCCGGCTGGGAGCCGGCGGTGACCGGCGAGGGATCGTAGGGTCCGTAGGCCCACACCGGGTTGATCGTGACCAGCGCGGAGATCAGAGCGATGATTCCGAAGACGATGAAGAAGAACCCACCCGCCTTCGCGGCATAGACGGGCATGACGCGGTAACCGACGACGTTGTCGTTGGTCCGTCCGGGGCCGGGGAACTGGGTGTGCTTCTGCAGGGCCACGAGCACGATGTGCGCGGTGAACAGACCCACGAGCAGGGCCGGGATCAGCAGCACGTGCGCGGAGAAGAGACGCGGGATGATCGCCTCTCCCGGGAAGGGTCCACCGAAGATGCCATAGGCGAGGTAGGAGCCGATCACCGGAGCGGTCTGGACGAAGCCTTCCATGGCGCGCAGCCCGGTGCCGGAGAGGAGGTCGTCCGGGAGGGAGTAGCCGGCGAATCCCTCGATGATCGCGAGAAGTGCAAGCACCGTGCCGATGACCCAGTTGAGCTCGCGCGGCTTGCGGAAGGCTCCGGTGAAGAACACGCGGAACATGTGCACCGTCAGACCGACGATGAACATGAGCGCGGACCAGTGATGGATCTGGCGGACGAGCAGACCGCCCCTGATGTCGAAGGAGATGTGGAGGGTGGAGGCGTAGGCGTCCGACATTGACACACCACGCAGCGGGACGTAGGAGCCGTCGTACACCACCTGGGTCGCGCTCGGGACGAACCAAAGCGTCAACAAGGCGCCCGACAGCAGGCAGATGATCATCGAGTACATCGCGATCTCGCCGAGCATGAAGGACCAGTGGTCAGGGAAGACCTTGCGGAGCAGATAGCTCACGCCCTTGGCCGAGCCGGTGCGGTCGTCGATCCAACCAGCGAGACCGCCGACCCGGCGAGCCCCAGCGCTCGGGCCCGGGTTCGCTGTCGTGTCGCCGTCGCGAAGACGGTCTGCTGCGCGTCCGGACGGGACGGTGTTGGTGCTCATGCGGAACCACGCTCCCAGAAGCTCGGTCCAACGGCTTCCTTGAAGGGGCCCTTGGAGATGAGGTAGCCCTCGTCGTCAACAGTGATGGGCAGCTGCGGCAGCGGGCGCTTGGCCGGGCCGAAGATCACCTTGCAGTCCTGAGTCACGTCAAAGGTCGACTGGTGACACGGGCAGAGCAGGTGGTGGGTCTGCTGCTCATAGAGGCCCACGGGGCAACCCACGTGGGTGCAGATCTTGGAGTACGCCACGATGCCTTGGTAGCCCCAGTCCTTCTCCTTTTGGGAGTGGATGTCCACGGGGTCGAGCCGCATGAGCAGCACGGCCGCCTTGCCCTTCTCCTCGAGCAGGCCGTGCTCGAGATCGAGCAGACCGTCGGGCATGACGTGGAAGACCGAGCCAATGGTCACATCGCTCGCCTTGATGGCCGTGTTCTGTGGGTCGCGCATGAGGCGGAGGGGCTTGTTGGCGTACGTGCCATCCTCCGTCTTCTTGCCATTCCAAAAACTCACCGAGAGGTCGTCACCGGGCATCGGGCCGAGGCCACCGAGGACAGGGAGGACGACCGGGATGGCGAACAGGCCGAGCGCGCCACCGAGGGTGTACTTGATCAGGGGGCGGCGGGTGAGGTGCGAGCTCTCGGCGCCGTCACCGAGGATCTGGACGAAATCCGCGCGGTCCTCGTCGGCCGAGCGCATGGGGTGACGCAACTCGACCTCTTCTTCGTCCGGCATGAGGCTCTTGGCCCACTGGACCGCGCCGAAGCCGATACCCAACAGAGAGGCGGCCATCGTGAGGCCAAGGGCGATGTGAAGCGCCTTGGTCTGGCCGATGCCCGGCACGAAGATCGTCGCATCCGGGTCGATGGCGAAGTAGGCGACGACGAAGCCCAGGGTGCCCAGGATCGAGATGAGGAAGAGGGCGACGACAATACGCTCGGCCCGCGTGGCCGCACTCTCGTCGAGGTCGGCACCCCGATGGATGTGCGGCGAGAAGCCGGGGTTCTCGAAGCGCTCGGGGATGCCGCCGTTCCCGACGACGTGACCCTCATCGAGGCGTACGGCACGTGAACCGAACTCACCCGTGGGGGTGACCTCGCTTCCGGTCGGGTGGCTGTCCTGCTCGTTCATCGGTCGTTCGATCCTGTCGACGGAGAGTGGGAAGCGGTGGTGTGCATGGGTCAGGCCGACTTCTGGCCGAGCCACACCGCGGCGGCGATGAGGAGGCCGAGTGCGAAGAACCAGGCGAACCAGCCCTCGGTGACGGGGCCCAAGGAGCCAAGGGCGTGTCCACCCTGCTGCGGGGACTCGTCGATGGACTTGAGGAAGGCGACGATGTCGCGCTTGTCCTGGGGGGCAATGTTGCTGTCGTTGAAGACCGGCATGGACTGCGGGCCGGTGTCCATGGCCTCGACGATGTGCTTGGGCTCAACGCCCCTGAGTGATGGCGCGTACTTGCCGCGGGTCAGGGCGCCACCGGCGCCAGCGGCGTTGTGGCACATTGCGCAGTTGACGCGGAAGAGCTCGCCACCCATGGCGGGGTCCCCCTTGGCGGGGTCGACGTCCTCCTCGGAGGGGACTGCCGGACCGGGAGCCAATGAGGCGATGTAGGCCGCGACCTGGTCGATCTCGGTCTGGTCGAACTGCACGTCGCCGCGCTCGGCCTGGATGCCAGGAGCGCGCATCGGCATGCGTCCGGTGCCCATCTGGAAGTCGACGGCGGCCGCACCGACGCCAGCGAGCGCAGGTCCAGCGATCTTGTCGCCGTTGCCGGTCGCCCGGCCCTCAGCGTTGACGCCGTGGCACGAGGCGCAGTTGGCCTGGAAGAGCTGCTTGCCTGCAGTGACGTCCTGGGCCGTGCTCGCCTCAGCTTGTGCCGGCTGCGGCGCCACCGCTGCGTAGGCAAAGCCGGTCACGAGCAGGCCAAGCATCAGCAGGATGGCGATCGCTGCCGGGTGGCGGCGGCGGGCTGCCAGAGCGTTCACGGTGCGGTCCTGTCGGGGGTCTCGGGGATGTCGGGTCCGGGGGAGCTGGTCAGGCAGGCAGTCAGGGCGACCACGTCACTGCAGCAGGTAGATCATCGCGAAGAGCGCGATCCACACCACGTCGACGAAGTGCCAGTAGTAGGAGGTGACGACGGCGCCGGTCTCCTGAAGGTGCGTGTAGCGGCGCGTGGTGAAGGTGCGACCGATGATGAGGAGGAATGCGATGAGGCCGCCGGTGACGTGCATGCCGTGGAAGCCAGTCGCGAGGTAGAAGATCGAGGCGTAGGAGTCGCTGCTGAGCGTGACTCCATCGTGAACGAGATGGGCGTACTCGAAGACCTGCCCGGCGATGAAGATCGAGCCGAAGATGTAGGTGAGGACGTACCACTCGCGCATGCCCCACTTGTTGACCTGGAGCAGTGAACCGGTCCGGGCGACCTGACCGCGCTCGGCGCGCAGGACACCCAACTGGCACCACACGGAAGAGATCACGAGGACCACCGTGTTGCCGAAGGCGAAGGGGACGTTGAGATCTGCAGCGCGTTCGTCCCACAGTTTCGGCAGGTTGCCGCGCAGGGAGAAGTAGAACGCGAACAGAGCCGCGAAGAACATAAGTTCACTGGCCAGCCACACCATCGTGCCGACCGCGACCATGTTGGGTCGGGTCGCCGGACCGTAGTCCGGAATGCTGGGAACCGGACCGGACACTCGAGTCGTTGTATCTGCGATCGCCACAGCGTCATTATTGCCTCATTCGTCTGCGAATGTTGCACCGACCCCCACCTTGGTGGTGTCGGCTTGCGCAAGCGTGCGTGGCTAGGATGGCGTCATGACCTCTGCGCACCCGGTTGACCACGCAACGACGGTTCCGGCGACCATGGGAACGGACGCAGTTCACCAGGTGTCGGTCCTCCTCTACAGCGACGACATCACCACGCGAGACGCCGTGCGCGCCGCCGCCGGCCGACGTCCTGCGCGCGATGTGGAGGTCACCCACTGGCTGGAGTGCGCCACGGCGTTCGCCGTCACCGAAGCTCTCGACGCCGGTGGCTGGGACGTCGTGGTTCTTGACGGCGAGGCGGCCAAGAACGGTGGACTCGGGCTGTGCCGCGAGCTCAAGAACGAGATCTACGAGTGCCCGCCGATCCTGGTCCTGACGGGACGCCCGCAGGACGGCTGGCTGGCCGCATGGTCGCTTGCTGATGACGCCGTGCCGCACCCGCTCGACCCGATCAAGGTCGCCGAGGCCATCGCCGGGCTCGCGCGCTCGCGCCCGACGGCGCTCTGACCGGCCCGTTGTGACGTCCGTGGTGGGCCGGACGTGGCCTGATTTGTTGACGAGGCTTCTCGCCCGCGAGGACCTCTCACTCGACGAGGCTCGCTGGGCGATGACCCGCATCATGGGAGGGGAGGCGACGCCCGCCCAGGTCGCAGGTTTTCTCATGGCCCTGCGCTCCAAGGTCGAGTCCGTAGCGGAGGTGCGCGGGCTCGCCGACGTCATGCTCGAGCACGCGCACCGCATCGACGTGCCGGGCGAGAGCATCGACATCGTGGGCACCGGCGGTGACCGCTTTGGCACGGTGAACATCTCGACGATGTCCTCTGTGGTCATTGCCTCGACAGGTCTTCGCGTCGTCAAGCACGGCAACCGGGCTGCTTCGTCCAAGTCTGGCTCCGCCGACGTCCTGGAATCCCTCGGTGTCAACCTCAGCCTCACTCCTGCCCAGGTGCGCCAGCTCGCGCTCGACGTCGGGATCACCTTCTGTTTCGCCCAGACCTTCCATCCGTCGATGCGTCACGCCGGTCCGGCGCGCGCCGAACTTGGTGTGGCGACGGCCTTCAACCTCCTTGGACCGCTCACCAACCCAGCACAGCCGACGTATGCCGCGGTCGGCGTTGCTGACCTCCGTTTCCTTCCGATCATCGCGGGGGTGTTCGCGGACCGAGGACAGACGGCTGCGGTGTTTCGTGGCGACGAGGGACTCGACGAGATGTCGATCGCCGGTACGACCACCGTTTTGTGGGTGCGCGATGGAGCCATCACCGAGGTGTCGGTGAGTCCTGCAGATGTCGGGCTGGAGGTCTCGACGATCGACAGCATCAAGGGCGGCCTCGCCGACGAGAACGCAGAGGTGGCCCGACGGGTGTTCGCCGGGGACAAAGGACCCGCACGCGATGCCGTCCTCCTCAACGCCGGGACCGCCCTGGCCGTCGCCTCCGGGGGGCAGGAGACCTCAGCAGCAGCAATTCGCGACGCGATCCGCACCGGGATCGGACGTGCGGCGACGGCGATCGACGCTGGTGATGCAGCAGCGCTGCTTGACCGCTGGATCGCAGCCAGCCGCGAGGTCGCGGCGAACTGAGCCGGACGGCATACCCTGCCTGGCTGTGCGTTTTTGTGCCCGAAGGGGACAGGCATCGTCGGCCTGATGGCACGCCGAAATGTCCCGAGGGGGCACAAAGCCGAGGGGCGGCTCGCGCCTACTCGAGGCCGAGGCTGAAGGCGGCTTCGAGGTCGTGCTTGGAATAGGTCTGGAAGGCGATGTGCGTGGCCGTGCCCGTGACGCCCTCGACCTTGTTGAGGTTGTCAGCGATGACCCTGGCGAGCTCGTCGTGCTGACGCACGCGCACCATCGCGATGAGGTCGGCGTCGCCAGCGACTGAATAGACCTCGCTCACCCCGTCAAGCTCGGCAACCGCCTGGGCCACCTCGGGGATGCGGTTGACGTCGGCGGTGATGAGAACGATGGCGGTGATCACATCGTGCAGCGTAGTCGGGTCAGGACTCGTCCCAGAAGTTGTCGTGGTGGGCCATGAACTCGGCGCGCTGATCCTTGCTCATCGCCGCGGCACCGCCGTCGTGGGCCAGCCCCTCGAAGTAGGCCTCGCGCGCAGCCCCGGGCGCGAAGTGCAGGAGCATCGTGGCGGGACCGTCTTCATTGCGGAACCCATGCAGCCCGCCGGGTGGCACGTGGAGGAAGTCGCCGGAGCTTGCCTTGACCCAGCGGTCGCCGTCGAAGATCGTGACGATTCCCTCGAGGATGTAGAACGACTCCGAGATGGTTCGGTGGAAGTGGGAGCCGGGCCCGCTCGGAGGTCCGGAGAACTCCCAACGATAGAGACCGAAGAGGCCACCGGTTGCGTCACCCCGTGTGAGGTAGTGCACGCGATTCCCATTGGGGTAGACCAGATCTGCCTCGGTGCCACCCGAGCGAACCCATGCAGATTTCTCACCGTGCTCACCCGTGTACAGAGGCGGGGGGTAGGACACGCGAACCACTCCTTGGCAGCGAGGAGACTGCGAGAGACAGAATGAGACTAGGCCGAACGAAAGCCAGGAGTGGCCCGCTTGCTCGCCTCGAGCGGCTCGAGGACGTGACGCACCCCAGTCGCCCCACCTACAGGGCAGGTCCACACTCCGTCGATGTCAACGACACGCACACCCGGAGCGTCGAGCCAACGCAGGATCCGCTCGCTCTCTTCGGGCGTGGCCGAGGTGGAGGGGGGCAGGGGAGCCGGCACGACCTCGGCGCTGGCTCGCAGCGCCTCGACGTAGGGCATCGGGTCGGCGCCACGCGGTGACAGGGTGCTGCCGGCCAGGCGTCCGTGTCGGATGCACATGACCTCCCACCCCCCAGTCTCGCTGCGCCGGGCAGCCAACAGCTCGGCGGTCCGGGACAGGGGGTCGAGCCGCTGGGCCCGAGAAGCGCCGCGCACCAGACTGAGCATGCGGTCGCGCACGACTCCCGCGTCCTCGAACCGCTCCTGCTCGGCCAGGTCATCCATCCGGTCACGCCAGGTCGAGACGGCCGAACTGGCGTCGCCGGCGAGGAGGGCGACCGCTTCGGCGACGACCGCTGCATAGTCGTGCACACTCTGGGCGCCGGTGCAGGGTGCGCCGCACCGTCCCATGTCGGCCAGGGCGCAGGCAGAGCGCAGCTTTGTCGTCGACAACCGTTCGAGGCACTGGCGCAGTGGCAGGACTTCGTGGACGGCGGCGACGGCATCGTCGGCGGAACCACGCGAGGCGAACGGACCGATGTAGCGGGTGTCGTCGTCGGCGACGGTGCGCACGATGGAGAGCCGGGGGAAGGGCTCGACGGTGAGC
>JBDSIV010000073.1:0-9906 GCA_039917755.1 Knoellia sp.
ACGTTCGACAGCACGAGGAGACACCTTGTCCGGCCACTCCAAATGGGCGACGACGAAGCACAAGAAGGCCGTCGTCGACGCCAAGCGCAGCAAGCTCTTCGCCAAGCTGATCAAGAACATCGAGGTCGCGGCCCGCACCGGCGGTGGCGACATCACCGGCAACCCGACGCTCTATGACGCCATCCAGAAGGCCAAGAAGAGCTCGGTGCCCAACAACAACATCGACAACGCCGTCAAGCGTGGGTCGGGCGCCACCGCCGGTGGTGCTCACTGGGAGACCATCACCTACGAGGGTTACGCGCCCGGCGGTGTCGCGATCCTCATCGAGTGCCTCACCGACAACCGCAACCGCGCGGCCGCCGAGGTCCGCACGGCGTTGACCCGCAATGGTGGCCAGCTCGGTGACCCCGGTTCGGTGGCCTACGTCTTCGACCGCAAGGGCGTCGTCGTCGTCCCCAAGGGTGACAAGTCAGAGGACGACATCCTCGAGATCGTGCTCGAGGCCGGCGCTGACGAGGTCAACGATCTGGGCGAGGCCTACGAGATCGTCTCCGAGGCCACCGACTTCGTGGCTGTGCGCAAGGCCATCCAGGACGCCGGCATCGACTACGACTCGGCCGAGGCGTCCTGGGTCCCGAACCTGCAGATCGAGTTGGACCTCGATGGCGCCAAGAAGATGATTCGGGTCATCGACGCCCTCGAGGACTCCGACGACGTCCAGGACGTGTTCGCCAACGGTGACATCCCCGACGACGTCCTCGCAGAGCTCAACGACGAGGACTGACGCCTGCGTGTTGCTGCGCGCCGCCTTCCCCCATGCTGTGTAGCGTGGCACCGAACATCTGTTCGGTTCTCACGGAAGGCGGCGCGCGTGCGCGTTCTCGGCATGGATCCCGGGCTCACCCGGTGCGGCCTTGGCGTCGTCGACGGCCGCGCCGGTCGGGCGACGATGGTCGCCGTGGGTGTGGTGCGCACGCCCTCTGACGCCGAGCCCGCGCAGCGCCTGATCTTCCTCGAGCGTGAGCTCAACGGCTGGCTCGACAAGTTCACCCCCGACGTCGTGGCGGTCGAGCGCGTCTTCGCCGACACCAACGTCACCCAGGTCATGAACACGGCCCACGCAACGGCGGTTGCGCTCCTCACCGCCGGCAAACGCGGCATACCAGTGGTCTTCCACACCCCCACCGAGGTCAAGGCGTCGGTGACCGGCAGTGGCCGAGCCGACAAGGCCCAGGTCACCGCGATGGTCACGCGGATTCTCAAGCTCAGCTCGCCCCCGAAGCCCGCCGATGCCGCCGACGCCCTGGCGTTGGCGATCTGCCACCTGTGGCGCGGAGCGGCGACCGCTCGCCTCGCGGCCCTCGTCAAGGCGAGTTCCCGATGATTGCGTCGTTGTCCGGCACAGTTGCTCACGTCGGCCTCGACCGTGTCGTCATCGCGGTGGGTGGCGTCGGCATGCTTGTCCACACGACCCCGCGCACCGCCGGCGAGGTCCGCAACGGTCAGGACGTCACGGTGTCGACGACCTTGATCGTGCGCGAGGACTCGTTGACTCTTTATGGCTTCGGGTCCGCGTCCGAGCGCGACATGTTCGAGACGGTTCAGACCGTGTCGGGCGTCGGACCACGCCTTGCGCTGGCCATGCTGTCCGTGCTCACTCCCGATGAGGTCAGTGCAGCGTTGCGGGCCGGAGACCTCACGACGCTCACCAAGATTCCCGGGGTCGGCAAGAAGAGCGCAGAGCGTCTCGTTCTCGAACTCAAGGACAAAGTGGGTATGCCGTCGGGCTCGCCGGGTGCCGACGTCACCCCTTCGGCTGCTTCCCTGGGAGACGCGAAGCGCGACCAGGTGGCTGAGGCTCTCGTCGGTCTGGGCTGGTCGGCCAAGCAGGCGACCGACGCCGTGACGTCGGTGTCGGCCGCGGCTGACCCTGAGTCGTCGGTGGCCGCACTGCTGCGGATGGCTCTGCGCGAGCTGGGCCGATGAGCGAGGCAGCGATGAGACCCACGGACACGAGCGAGGACGACCTCGGGGGAAGCACCAAGGGTTTTCGCTCAGACATCGTCGAGGCCGGCGCACACGACGGACAGGACGAGCACCGGGACGGACGACGGGGCGATCGCTACTCCGACGGATCTCTCGACGCGACCGCTCGCATCGTCGACGCCGGGGCCGACAGTGACGATGAGCGGGTCGTCGAGGCAGCCCTGCGACCCAAGCGCCTCGCCGAGTTTCCTGGCCAGACTCGCGTGCGCGATCAGCTCGGGCTCGTGCTCGAGGCGGCCCGGCGCCGAGGGAGTGTGCCCGACCACATCCTGTTGTCGGGACCGCCCGGTCTGGGCAAGACAACTTTGGCGCTCATCGTCGCGGCCGAACTCGAGCGTCCGATCCGGATCACGTCCGGTCCAGCCATCCAGCACGCGGGTGACCTTGCGGCGGTGCTGTCCTCGCTCGACGAGGGCGAGGTGCTCTTCCTCGACGAGATCCACCGCATGTCGCGGGCGGCCGAGGAGATGCTCTATCTGGCCATGGAGGACTTCCGGGTCGACGTCATCGTCGGCAAGGGGCCCGGGGCGACGGCGATCCCGTTGGAGCTGCCCCCGTTCACGGTGGTGGGTGCGACCACGCGGTCCGGGCTGTTGCCGGCACCACTGCGTGACCGGTTCGGCTTCACCGGCCACCTCGACTATTACGACGCGCGTGATCTGACGACGATTCTGCGCCGCTCCGCTGGCCTGCTCGGTGTTGACGCAGACGAAGCAGGCATCTCCGAGATCGCTGGGCGGTCGCGTGGCACACCCCGCATCGCCAACCGCCTGCTGCGCCGCGTGCGGGACTGGGCGCAGGTCCATGGCTCGGGGCACGTCGATCTCGAGGCTGCTCATCAGGCGTTGAGGTTGTTCGACGTCGATGACGCCGGGCTCGATCGGTTGGACCGCGCGGTGCTCGATGCCCTCTGCCGTCGCTTTGGGGGCGGGCCCGTGGGCCTGTCGACGTTGGCGATCGCGGTGGGGGAGGAATCCGACACGGTTGAGACCGTGGCCGAGCCTTATCTCGTGCGTGAAGGCTTCATGGTGCGCACTCCACGAGGTCGGGCCGCTTCAGCGAAGGCGTGGTCGCACCTCGGGCTCACGCCACCACGGGACGTCGCTCGGCAGGAGGTGCTGCCGCTCAACGAGGGACCGGGCCGCCTCGGAGGTTGATCATGCGTGCGGCCTGGGACATGACTGAGACGAGACCTCATTGGGCACGACTCTCGGGTGTTGCGCGTTGGTCGAGGATGAACCCGTCACCTATGCTGGCTCGGCCCGGCGTCGCCCGGGCCATTGACGTGCCCAGCAGTGTTGCGGGCGCTCTGAACCAGACTCGAAGGACGCATACTTCATGAATTCCGGTGCCGGCAATCTCCTTGTGCTCGCCCTGCCCCTTGCCCTGCTGGCCTTTCTCTTCCTCAGTCAGCGCAAGCGTGGCCGTCAGGTGCAGGAGTTCCAGGCAGGCCTCGGCGTCGGTGACAACGTCGTCCTGACCTCGGGTATCTACGGCAGAATCCTCGCGCTCGACACGGTCGCTGTGACCCTCGAGATCGCCCCCGGGGTCCAGGTACGGGTCGACCGTCGCGCGGTGGGCCTCACCCAGCCCAGCACCGCGACTGGCACGGACGGCAGCTCGGCGAGCGAGACCGACCCGAGTCCCGAGGCCCACTGACATGGCGCAGATGAGTCACGCCATTTTTGCGCGCCGTGCGCTGGCTGCCATGGCGGCTCTGGCGATTGCCCTCATCGGCCTGCTGTTCGGTGCCAACCAGTTCAGCGACGGCAGCTATGCGCCCAAGCTCGGCCTCGACCTCGAGGGCGGCACCCAGCTCATCCTCGCGCCGCGGGTGACCGGCAACAAGACGGTGTCGCCCGAGCAGATCACTCAGGCCCGCGACATCATCGTCCAGCGCGTCGACGCTGGTGGTGTCGCCGGGGCCGAGGTCACCACCCAAGGTGGCCGCAACATCGTCGTGAGCATGCCAGGTGCCCCCAGCAAGCGCGACGAGGACGCCATTCGTCGCTCCTCCCAGCTGCAGTTCCGTCCGGTTCTGGCGATTGCGGCGGGCTCACCGCAGGCTGCTCCTTCGGCCACGCCGAGCGGGTCTGCCAGCCCGACCCCCAGCGGGTCGGCCACTCCAAGTGCGTCTCCGTCCGCGAGTGCGCCAGCCGCGAAGCCGGCCAGCCCGTCGCCGACCAACAAGTCCGCGATCCCGCAGGCATTCACGACCGCGGCCAGCCCGACGCCCTCGGCCACCACCTCCCCGAGCGCATCCCCGAGCGCATCCCCGAGTCCCAGCCCGAGCGCCTCGGGTGCGACGCCGCCGGTCAACGACCCGCTCAGCCTCGCTCAGATCACCCCGGAGCTCACGGCCGAGTTCACCGCCTTGGACTGCAGCCAGAAGGACGTCCTCGAGGGCCTCGTTGACGACGAGAACAAGCCGATGGTCACCTGCGACGCCGACGGCACCGCCAAGTACATCCTTGGACCGGTCGTCGTCTCCGGCGACAAGATCACCGACGCGGGTGCTGGCTACCAGACGACCCCGCAGGGTCAGCAGACCACTCAGGTCGAGATCACGCTGAGCCTCAACGGCGAGGGCACCACGCAATACGCCGACATCTCCCGCAAGATGGTCGCCCTTCAGCAGCCGCAGAACCAGCTGGCCGCGACCTTGGACTCCCGGGTGATCGTCGCCCCGAGCTTCAACGAGGCGATCCCCAACGGCAAGGCCAGCATCACCGGCAACTTCACGATCACCGAGGCGCGAGACCTGGCTCAGCAGCTGAAGTTCGGTGCGCTGCCGATGTCCTTCGACCTCCAGACGCGCGAGCAGATCAGTCCGACCCTGGGTGGCGAGCAGCTCAGGTACGGCTTCATCGCCGGCCTGATCGGTCTGCTGCTCGTGACCATCTACTCGCTCCTGCAGTACCGCGTGCTGGGGCTGGTGACGATCGCGTCCATCCTCGCGGCGGGGACATTGACCTACCTGGCCATCACGATTCTGGGCTGGTCGCACAACTATCGACTCGACATGGCTGGCGTCACGGGTCTCATCGTTGCCATTGGCTTCACCGCGGACTCGTTCATCGTCTACTTCGAACGCATCCGTGACGAGTTGCGTGAGGGGCGTTCCCTGGAAAGTGCGGTCGCCACCGGCTGGGACCGCGCCAAGCGCACGATCCTGATCGCTGATGGCGTCAACCTCCTTGCCGCGGTCGTGCTCTACGTCCTGGCGAGCTCCAGTGTTCGTGGATTCGCGTTCACCCTTGGTCTGACGACCTTGATCGATGTCTTCATCGTCTTCTTCTTCACTCACCCGGTGGTGACGCTCCTTGCGCGTCGACCGTTCTTCCGTGGTGGTCACCCGATGTCGGGCCTAGACCCGGACAAACTCGGTGCCGTGAAGAAGACCTCGTATGCCGGCCGTGGCCGGTTCACGACGACCCCGCCCCGCGTTGCGGGCGGCGAAGGGAGTGCGTCGTGAAGTTCTCGGACCTGGGAAACGACCTCTACACCGGGAAGAAGTCCGTCCCGGTTGTGCCCAAACGCAAGACCTTCTATCTGGTCTCGCTCATCGTCATGACGATCGCGGTCGTCGGCCTGGGCATCAACAAGCTCAACCTCGGTCTGGAGTTCAGCGGTGGCTCGGAGTTCCGGGTGAGCAGCACGTCGCTCCCGAGTGACTATGAGTTCAAGGCGCGCGACACCCTCGGCGCCGCGAACGACAAGCAAGGCGTGCGCGTCTCGAAGCTCGGAGCCAACACGGTCCGGGTGCAGACCGAGCGACTCAATGACGCAGAGAGCGCACGGGTTGCCGGGGAGCTCGCCCAGACGTTCAAGGTGAGCGCCGACAAGGTGAGCTCGACCTTCATCGGTCCCTCATGGGGCGACTCCGTCACGAAGCAGGCGCTGCGGGCCCTGGTCATCTTCCTCATCCTTGTGGCCATCGTGCTCGCGATCTACTTCCGCAACTGGAAGATGGCGATGGCCGCGCTGCTGGCTCTCGCGCACGACCTCGTCATCACGGTCGGGATTTACTCCTACACCGGATTCGAAGTGTCGCCGGCGACGATGATCGGGTTCCTCACGGTCCTCGGCTACTCGATCTACGACACCGTCGTCGTCTTCGACAAGGTGCGTGAGAACACCAACGAGGCCTTCGCCAACGGGCGTCTGTCCTTTGCCCAGGCGGTCAACCTCGCCGTCAACCAGACCATGGTGCGCTCGATCAACACGACCGTCATCGGACTGTTGCCCATTCTCTCGGTGCTCACCGTCGGCACGATCTTCCTTGGCCCGGGCACCCTCCTCGACCTTGCTCTCGTGCTCTTCATCGGCATCGTCTTCGGCGCCTACTCCTCGATCTTCCTCGCGACGCCGCTCCTTGTGAGCTTGCGCAGCAAGGACGACGCCGTTGTCGACCTCGACAAGCGCGCCGCCCGGTCGCAGGCCAAGCGCGCCAAGGAGACCGCAACGGTGGGCGCGCCGTCCTCGGCCAGCTCGGGCAACGCCGTCATCGCCGAGCGGCCGGTGGCGGCTCATCAGGATGCCGTGTCAGGGTCCAGCGCGCCGATGGCGCAGGACGCCGAGTCCGCGACCGTCACCGGGCGACAGGTGCACAAGTACGCCCAGTCCGGTCCGCGCAACCAGCCCAAGCGCCCACCCAAGTCGCGGCGCAAGTAGTCCATATGAGTGATGTCAGCGACCTCGTCGCGAGTCGTCTGCGCGATGTCGCAGACTTCCCCCAACTGGGCGTGGTCTTCAAGGACATCACCCCACTCCTGGGAGATGGTGCAGCGTTCGGTGCGGTGATCCGCGAGCTTGCGTCACGGCATACGCAAGCGGCGCAGCCGATCGATGCCGTCGCCGGAGTTGAAGCCCGGGGCTTCATCATCGGTGCAGCGTTGGCCCTGGAGCTGGGCGTCGGGCTGATCCCGGTGCGCAAGGCGGGCAAGCTCCCGGGCGAGACGGTGCAGCGCACCTACGACCTCGAGTACGGCACGGCCACCATCGAGATCCATGCCGACGCGGTGTCACCCGGGCAGCGCGTCCTGCTCGTGGATGACGTTCTTGCCACGGGTGGGACGGCCATCGCGGCGTGGGACCTATTGACCCAATGCGGGGCGGACGTCATCGGTTTCGACACCGTGGTCGAGCTGGCGTTCCTCGGTGGCCGCAAGGCGATGGGGCAGCGCGCCGTCCACGCTCTGCATGTCGTCGGTGCCTCGGAGGACAACTAGACTTCCTCCATGGCAGAGGAGACCACGCCGATTCCGGTGCGCAGCGGGGCGTCAGGCTCCCAACGCGCCCGCGCGCGTGCTCGCATCGCCCGCTTCGGCAGCGCCCGACCCTCAACCCACCCGGTCCTCGAACCGCTGCTGGCCACGGTCCGACGCACTCACCCCAAAGCTGACGTCTCGGTCATCGAACGGGCCTACGACGTCGCCGAGCGTGCCCACGAGGGCCAGATGCGCAAGAGCGGCGACGCCTACATCACCCACCCCCTCGCCGTGACGACGATCCTCGCCGAGCTGGGCATGACTCCACCCACGCTCGCTGCCGCGCTGCTCCACGACACGGTCGAGGACACCGACTACCGGTTGCCGCAGCTCGAGAAGGACTTCGGTGCCGAGGTCGCGATGCTCGTCGACGGCGTCACCAAGCTCGACAAGGTCACCTACGGCCAGGCAGCTCAGGCCGAGACCGTCCGCAAGATGGTCGTGGCGATGGCACGCGACATCCGTGTCCTCGTCATCAAGCTCGCCGACCGGCTGCACAACGCGCGCACGTGGCGCTACGTCTCCAAGGAGTCGGCGCAGCGCAAGGCCCGCGAGACCCTTGAGATCTATGCGCCGCTGGCCCACCGGCTCGGCATGAACACGATCAAGTGGGAGCTGGAGGATCTGTCCTTCCAGACCCTCTATCCCAAGGTCTACGACGAGATCGTGCGTCTCGTGGCCGATCGCGCCCCGGCCCGTGAGGAGTACCTCGCCGGAGTGCGGGCCAGCGTCGAGGGGGACCTGCGCGCTGCCAAGCTCAAGGCAACGGTCACCGGTCGACCGAAGCACTACTACTCCGTCTATCAGAAGATGATCGTCGGAGGCCGCGACTTCGAGGACATCTATGACCTCGTGGCCGTGCGGGTCCTCGTCGACACGGTACGTGACTGCTACGCCGCTCTGGGCGCGATGCACGCTCGGTGGACGCCGGTCCCGGGCCGCTTCAAGGACTACATCGCCACACCGAAGTTCAACATGTACCAGTCACTGCACACGACGGTCATCGGGCCCGAGGGCAAGCCCGTCGAGATCCAGATCCGGACTCACACCATGCACCGCCGGGCTGAGTATGGCGTGGCAGCCCACTGGAAATACAAAGAGAAGTCGGACGGTCCCGAGGGACCCTCCACCAGCCAGACCGGCGCCAACGACATGGCCTGGCTGCGACAGCTCCTCGACTGGCAGAAGGAGACCGCGGACCCGGGGGAGTTCCTTGAGTCGTTGCGCTTCGAGATCAATGCCAGCGAGGTCTACGTCTTCACGCCCAAGGGCCAGCTCGTCGGTCTGCCGGCCAACTCGACGCCCGTCGATTTTGCGTATGCCGTGCACACGGAAGTCGGGCATCACACCATTGGTGCCAAGGTCAACGGGCGCCTCGTCCCGCTGGAGTCGCGTCTCGACAATGGCGACACTGTCGAGGTCCTGACCTCCAAGGCCGATGGTGCCGGTCCGTCGCGCGACTGGCTGTCCTTCGTCAAGTCAGCGCGCGCCCGCAACAAGATCCGCCACTGGTTCACCCTCGAACGCCGCGAGGAGATGATCGACAACGGCAAGGAGTCGCTGGCCAAGGCGATGCGCAAGCGCAACCTCCCCGTGGCGCGCCTGTCGTCGGTCGAGTCCCTCACCGGGGTCGCCGAGGAGTTGCGCCTGCAAGGCATCGACGGCCTCTATGCCGCGCTCGGCGAGGGCCACGTCAGCCCGCAGCACGTCGTGGCCCGCCTCGTGGCGGCTCAGGGTGGAGAGGAGTCCAGCGACGATCTTGCCGAGGTCACGATGCCCCGGCCGGTCTCCAACCGTCGACGTCGCACGGGCGACCCGGGGGTGGTCGTCAAGGGCACCTCGGACGTCTGGGTCAAACTCGCCCGCTGCTGTACTCCCGTGCCGGGTGACGACATCATCGGGTTCGTCACGCGGGGCGAGGGTGTGTCGGTGCATCGCCGCGATTGCACCAACGCGTCGTCGCTGCTCAGCCAGGACGACAAGATCATCGAGGTCGAATGGGCGCCGACAGCCAACAGCATCTTCCTCGTGCAGCTCCAGGTGGAGGCGCTCGACCGCTCCGCGCTCCTCTCGGACGTCACCCGGGTGCTCTCCGAGAGCGGGGTCAACATTCTCAGCGCGTCGGTGCACACCTCACGCGATCGCGTGGCTGCCCTGAAGTTCACCTTCGAGATGGGTGACCCGAGCCACCTCGATCACGTCATCCGCAGCGTGCGCGGCATCGCGGGCGTCTTCGACGCTTACCGCATCACCCAGAACTGACCGGGCCGAGAGCCCCGTAGTGCGGTGGGCAGGAGACGACTGAGCGCCCACCCCACCGCGCAAGGGGCGACGGGACGGGCGCTCAGGGTGGGTCAGGTGGTCAGGCGCCGAACTCGTCGCCGGCGGCCTCGGCCTGCGTGAGCCACACCTGCTGCGACTCGAGTTTGGCGGTGAGGTCCTTGACCTTCTTGTCGTTGCCCGAGGCGGTCGCCTTGGCCAGGTCGGCCTCGATCTGCTCGATCGAAGTGCGCAGCTGGGTCACCATCGAGTTGGCGCGGGCGGCGACCTCCGGGTTGGAGGACTTCCACTTCTTCTCGTCCTGCTCGCG
>JBDSIV010000074.1:0-14178 GCA_039917755.1 Knoellia sp.
GAGGTCGTCCGACTGATTGCCCTGACCGACCGAGCCCGAGCCAATGGGCTCGTCGTGACTCCTGTCACCGGAACGGAACTTCGCGAGCGCGAGCCCCACATCACTGGGCTGGCCGCCCTGCACGTCCCGAGCACGGGGATCACGGACTACCCTGCTGTATGCCGTGCGCTCGCCTCGGACATTTCGGCTGCCGGTGGTGTGGTGCGGACCTCCACCGCGGTCACCGCGATCGATGAGTCAGCAAGTTCGGTGACCCTCACTCTTGCGGGACAGGGCGGCGAAACTGGTTGGTGCACAGCCGAGTCGGCGCGCCAGGTCATCGTCTGCGGGGGCCTGCAGGCCGACCGGCTCGCGGCGATGTCCGGGCTCAACAGCGGCGTCGACACGTTCCAGATCGTGCCGTTCCGCGGCGAGTACTACCGGCTGCCGGCCTCACGCAACGACCTCATCGACGCCCTCATCTATCCGGTGCCAGACCCCGACCTGCCCTTCCTCGGTGTCCACCTCACTCGGACCATCGACGGTGGCATCACCATCGGACCCAACGCCGTCCTCGGGTTCAGTCGTGAGGGCTATCGCAAGGGATCGATTGACCTGCGGGACCTCGTGACCTTCGCTCGCTTCCCCGGCATGTGGCAGGTCGCCCGCACCCATTGGCGCACCGGACTGGTCGAACAGCGTGACTCTTGGCGACCCAGCGGCTACCTCGAGCTGGTCCGCCGCTACTGCCCCGAGCTCAGGGTCGGCGACCTCCTGCCCGAGCCGGCCGGCATACGGGCCCAAGCTGTCCTGCGCGACGGCACCCTGGTCCACGACTTCCTCATCCGGCAGACCGGACGCACCGTGCACGTGTGCAACGCGCCCTCCCCCGCGGCGACGTCCGCCTTCCCCATCGCGGCCCACATCGTGGACCTCGCGACAGCCATCACGTGAGCACTCAGGAACTCCTCGACCTCGGCGCACGAGTCGGCCCGGTCATGGTCTTCCTCGTCGCCATGACCATCGTTGCGGAGGTGGCCGAGATCGCTGGGGTCTTTGACGTCGCAGCGCACTGGACCTCGCACGCCGGTCGGCAGCGCACCTGGCTGCTCTGGCTTCTCGTTGTCGCCCTTGCCACCGCCTGCACGATCGTCCTGAGCATCGACACCACCGCAGTCCTGCTCACTCCGGTGGTCATCCCCATGACCCGTCAGCTCGGCATCGCGGCCATGCCCTTCGCGTTGACGACGGTGTGGCTCGCCAACACCGCCTCCCTGCTGCTCCCCGTGTCCAACCTCTCCAACCTCATTGCGCTGCACCGGTTCTCGGTTCTCGGGGTGGCAACACACGAATACATCGCCCTCGCGTGGCGACCGGCACTGGCGGCCATCCTGGCAACAGTTGTTGTTCTCTTCCTCCTGCACCGCCGCGACCTGACGACTCGCTACACCTCTGACCCGCCTGCCGATCCGCACGACCGCGTCCTCCTCTGGGTGGCTGGCGCGGTCTGCATCGCGCTCGGGCCCGCCTTCGTCAGCGGAGTCATTCCAGCGATCCCCGCGGTCATCGCCGCAGTCGCGCTCGTCGCAACCCTCGCCTGGCGATGGCGCCCCCAACTGCGGACGATCCGGGTGCCGTGGCTGATGGTGCTCGGCGTCTGCGTCCTCTTCGTGGGCGTCGACATCGCGATGCGCCACGGACTCGAGCCCGCGCTCACTGCCCTCGTCGGCACCCACGATGGCGCAGGTCTGTGGCGGGTGGGCGCCGTCGCGGCAGTGAGTGCCAACGTCGTCAACAACCTGCCCGCCTACCTCGCGCTCGAGCCGGTCTCGGACGGCTCGTCCGCGCGACTCATGGCGCTGCTGATCGGCGTCAACGTTGGCTCAACCGTCACCTTGTGGGGGTCACTCGCCACCTTGCTCTGGCGGGACCGGTGTCGCCGTGCGGGTTTGACGATCAACGCCTGGCCGTATGCCGTGCGCAGCCTTGTGTGCGCCGGCGCCGCTGTGTCGGCCGCCCTTCTCGCACTCAGCCCGGGGTGACCGCTTCGCGCACCCAGGTCGCGACCTCCGCAGCAAAACTCCCGGGATGGCGGGCCCAGACGAAGTGGTCAAAGGCTGGCCCTGCCTCCCCAACCGGTCGAGTGACGTAGCGGTGCTCCACCCGCGAGCGGGTGAGCTTGCCAGCCAGGTTGTCGACCGATCCCTGGGGTGCGAGGGAGTCATTGTCGAGGGTGAGCGCCAGCACGGGCAGGTCGACGCCGGCGAAGTCCGGCTCGGACAGCTCTGACCCGCGCGCGACCACCAGGTCGCCGTGACGCGCGAAGCGCGCCCACTCCCGCATCAGCTGCCGGGGCTGACGTCCGCCGAAGCCGAGGCGGTCGCCGGGCCAGTGGCCGCGCAACGCTGCCACTGCTCCCATGGTCTGCGTCTGGGCGAGCAGTTTGCGCCGCTGGGGGAAGCCCCTCCAATAGGGCGAGCCAGACCCAATGAGCACGAGCGCGCTCGCTGCCGAGACATGCGTGGCCAGGTGGACCATCGCCACCTGACCACCGAACGAGTGACCGAGCAACGCCACCGGACGCCCGGCATACCGTTCCTTGGCCACAGTGACAGTGGCAGCGACAACGTCATCGGACACTGCGGCATACCCAAAGTTGTTTTGTCGGCTGGCCAGCGGACGGCTCACGCCCTGTCCGGGGAAGTCGGCCACGAGAGTCGCGACTCCCTGTGCGGCGAGGGCCGTGGCGAACGGGCCGTAATAGCCGGCGGCCACGCCCAGCGCGGGGAGAAGGATGACCACCGGGTCACCTGCGCCGCCACCATCGACCCCGACGATCGTCGTGTGCCCCCCGTTGGGCAGCTTCAGGTCGCTCACGTGGTCCACCCGAGCACCGTATGCGTCGTGGCACGACTCACGGCGACGGGCCTGAGTTGGGGCAATCATCTCGACCCGGTCACGAATCGCAGACACACGCAACCAGGTCCTTCCCTGATGCGTCCTCCCTCATGGAGGATCACCGAAGACGACAGGGGGACGACATGACAGGAAACATCCGCCGGGCCATGGCCACCGTGGCAGCCGGCGCCGTCATCACGACGGGACTCGCGGCCTGCCGTTCCGCCCCGCTCGATGCGGCACAACCCCGATCAGGGACCACGACCGCATCCACACCCACGCCGCCCGCCCCCACAGCCGGCGTGACGACCACCCCGACGCGGACGGCGACTCCGACACCCAGCCCGACCACGACCACGACGGCCAGTGCATCGGCCAAGTCCTCGCCCACCCGGACCGCGGCGCCCCGGCCCAAACGCTCCTCCACCCCGACCGCCACGCCCACGCCCAAACCCTCGCCCACCCAGACCGCCACGCCCAGACCCAAACCCTCACCCACCCAGACAGCGGCGCCCACGCCGTCGCCCACGCCGACGGTGGCCCCCCGCGACGACATTCGCGTCGGCGACCACGGCCCCAAGGTCCTCGCGCTCCAGAACCGACTCTCTGAGCTCGGGTACTGGCTCGGAGAGCCCGACGGTGACTTCGGCTTCCTCACCCAGCAGGCTGTGTGGGCGGTGCAGAAGACTGCCGGTCTCTCGCGTGACGGCAACGTGGGCCCTGCGACCCAGCGGGCACTCGCCGACGGTGTCCGCCCAGCCACGCAGCTCTCGGGGAACGGCGTGGACATCGACCTCAGCCGCCAGATCCTGATGATCGTGCGCGACGGGCGTGTTGCCCACATCCTCAACACGAGCACCGGCGGTGGCTACCAGTACAAGCAGAAGGATGGTGACACCGCCACGGCTCGCACTCCCAAGGGCGCGTTCAAGGTCTACTACACCGTCGACGGGAAGGATGAGGGTTTCCTCGGCGACATGTGGCGGCCCCGCTACTTCAACGGCGGGTATGCCGTCCACGGCTCACCGTCCATTCCCCCCTACCCCGCCTCCCACGGTTGCGCTCGAGTGAGCAACGCCGCGATGGACATGATCTGGGCTCGCGACTACCTGCCGAAGGGCGCAACCGTCCTCGTGCGTTGATCCCGCCGCGCCACCTCGCTTCGCCAGTTTGCACTCAAAGCGCCGGGAACCCGACGAAGCGCGAGGAGATCAGCGAAGCGAGAGGGGACACCGTCCGGCTCTGCCAGGCTCGAGCGCGCGAGTCGTCGCCAGATCACCCGCGCCCCAGTGCCCGGACATCGGTGGCCCCGATGAGGCTGGCGACGATCGCGTCGACCCCGGCACCGTTCGGGTGGTCACCGTCATCGGCAAGCAGCGGCGACGCTCCACCAGCTCCGAAGAAGGGAGTCGCGAGGTCCACACACCGCGTGGATGAGGACTCGGCGGCCCGACAGATGGCCCCGTTGGTGTCCACCGTCAGAGCCCTGCTCCACGCGAGCTCGGCCGCGCCACCGGGCACGATCGAGGGTTCCCCGTCCGGGAACACGTTCCAGTAGGTTCCGACCAAGATCTGTGTGCGAGGCCCGACCAGCTGCCGCAGGTCCTTCAGGAGCGCCCTCAAGTGCCCCTCCATCGCCGTGACCCAGGGCCCGTAGCAGCTGGTGTCGCAGCCGCCCGCCTCATACCTGTCGTCTGCTGGCCCGAGGTCGTTGGCGCCCACGATGACCAGCAGCACTGCAGCCGAGGAGACCACGTCACGGTCGATCACGCTGGCCTTCAGGGCGGCTTCGGTCGAGTCTGCGGTCGAGCCACCCTCCCCCAGGTTTCCGGCGGACACGCGGCCGCCCAGCCGCGCAGCGAGCGCGCGCGCATACAGGGCGGGGATCCCCTCGCAGCCGCACGCAGTCCCGGACATCACGGAGTCACCAATCCCCACGACCCTGGTCGTCGGCCGAGCTGCAGCCGACGAATGGGTGGCGGTCGGGGAGGACACTGGAGCCGGCTCGCCCGTGTGCGCCTGCACGCCGATCACGGCGAGCATCACGGCGGTTGCTGCGATGCCCGGGAGAGTCATCCTGCTCGCGGTCCGGCGAGCCGACACTAGATGCCGGACTGGTTGAGCCAGCGCAGGGCAGGGACGAGGTAGGCGCGATAGTTCTTGAAATTGTGCCCGCCCTGCGGGAAGGCGATGTGGCTGACGTTGGGGTCAGCGCCGCTCAGCGCCAGCAGCGGTCTCGTTGAGGACCACGCTTCGCGGTCCTGCTCGCCCACGACGACGAGAAGCCGACCGCCGCGCAGTCCGTGCTGGTGGTAGAGCCAGCGAGGAGAGTTCTGGTCACGCGCGATCGTGCTGTTGTGGAAAAGGTCGCCCGTCGTGGTGTCCGTGACCGCGTCGAAGTAACCGCCAAAGGAGACCGCGGCATGGAACTCCCCTGGTCGGTCCAGCAGCACCTTCGCAGCGCAGAATCCTCCGGTGCTCCATCCCATGACGGACCATTCGAACCCCGGACGGGCAACTCTGAAGTGACTGGAGAGTGCCGCGGGGACGTCCGTGGTCAGCCAACTCAGTGCCTGTGGACCACCCACGACGTCGGTGCACTCGGTGTCGCGCGGCGGGTTGGTCATCAGCGGAGGGAAGACCGCGACGAACGGCTTGACGATGCCGGCAGCGATGGCGCGGCTGGCAACAGCCCCGAAGTCGTACTCCCGGAACACCCACCTCGGCGAGCTGGGCTGTCCCGGGAGGAACATGACGACCGGGAATCGCGTGGCCGCGTACTGACGCTCGGTGTACTGGGGCGGTAACCACACCTGGGTATCGAGACGAGGTCCCCCGCTGCCTTGCCTCACGGTCATGACGTGGAGCGTCCCGGGACCACGTCCACCGAGCCGAGGACCCTGCACGAAGTGAGCGGACTCGGACGTTCCACCGGCCTGGATCGGTGCGGTCTGCGACGTCTGACCCAGGAGGTCCCCCCACGAGGCATAGAAGCCGTACTGGTTGTTCACGACGAGGAACACCGTGGCGACCGCCAACACCTGCGCGGCCACGACCAGAGCACCTCGGGTCGCAAGCTCAACGGCGCGCCGTCGTGAGCCCCGGCGAGACCGAACCATCACAGCAGCTACCGCCGTGGCGCCCATCAGCAGGACGCTGAGGATCACCAGCGGCTGTGCGGTGAGCTCGAGCACGGTACCCTCCTGAGTCCTGCTCTTGGAGACTAAATACTCGGTGCCCTCGTGTCACACGGCATTCAGCCCAGATTCAGGTGAGGGGTGGGTCGTCGAATTCGGCTCGGCTTGCCAAAGCCATACAGCCACCGAGCGTGGACACGAACCCGATCACGGCCAGCGTTGCCCCCCCGGCGCGCACGCTGTCTCCGAGGAACGCAAGCCCGATGCCCGCCGGGATGACGGTCTCCACAGCGAAGGTCACGGCGGCGACCACGGTGACGGACCCGGCCATGAGCGCGAGGGCGTAGCAACTGAACGCGACGACCGAGTAGCCAACCAGAGCCCACAAGACGGGGTCGCTGGTGCCCGACCACCACGGATGGGGGAGGGCCATGACCCGGGCGGCGACGCCGACCCCGCCGAAACCGAGCCCGGCACCCACGGCCAGGAGGACCACCGGGGGACGCGCCCCGGAGAGGATTCGGGAGCGAGCCAGCGAGGTATTCCTCCCGATGGCGCCAACCCTGACTGCGCCGCCGAACGCGAGGAGAGCGAGAGGCACGACACCGGCCAGCAGCAACCAGCTCTGGGGGCGGCTCAACGCGACTGCCCCACCGACGGACGCACTTGCTGCCAGAGCCACGAGCCCGACACCGATCACGACGAGCGCCACGACCTCACCGGCATGCAGGCGCGCTCCGAGGAAGAGGACGGCCAGCAGCACGGTCACCCCGACGCTGGAGGCGATCACCGACTGCACCAGGAACAGTGGCAGCGTCCTCAGGGCCATCACGGAGGCCACGAACCCGGCAGCATCCAGGAGCAACCCGACACCGAACAAGCGTGCAGACCAGAGCCGGTGGGTCAAGCGACTCCTTGTGGGGAGAGCTCCCATCCGGCGCACGCCCACCGCTTGCAGCACGGTGGCGGCACCGTAGAAGAGCGCCGCCGCGAATGCCCCGAGGAGGTTGAGGATCACGCCACGATCCTCGCAGCAACGTGCGCTGTGTCCCGGCTGCGTTGGGTACTGTGACCCGACGGAACGCAGGTACGAGTTCCTCTCACCTTGTGTGCAGGGAGGTATCGATGGGGTCCGCTCCTGGGAGAGGTCACCCAGCCGCCGGGATGGACGACCGCCTGACGCCCTCGCAGACGTGCCCGAGCGTCCTCAGCGTCGTTGTTCCGACAGGCGGTGTCCTGGTGGCCGTGAGCGACCTCCACCTTCCGCCACGTGCCACTGAGATCTCCACTCGCACAACGGATGCACTCAGTGAGCGTCTGGCCGCGGCACCGGTGCACACGGTGGTGCTTGCCGGAGACATCCTCGAGCTCCTCGGCTTCCCGGACACCGGACCGGGGCAGATCCTTGACGCCCACCCCCGCTTTGTCGACGCCTTGGGCGCCGTGCTCGACGCGGGTGGCCAGGTGGTGTACGTGGTCGGCAACCATGACGGGGACCTGGCCTGGGACGAGGACGCAACGAGGCAGGTCCTCACGCGGCTGGAGGTGCGGTTGTGCCTTGCGGCGGAGATCCTCTTCGAGGGGAAGCCGCAAGACACACCGCATCGGGTGTGGGTGGAGCACGGTCACCAACTGGACCCCCTGAACAGCTTCGTGGACCAGCGCAACCCACTCGACTCGCCGCTGGGCCACCACGTCGTCCGGCAGGTGCTGCCGCAGGTGGAAGCTGTGGGCGCCGGGTGGCTCAAGGACACCCATGAGTTGGCTGATGCCAGTGGCTTCCCTTCCTACGTCGCCTCACGGCTGACCTACCGCAGGATGGGTCGTCACCTCTGGTGGCTGCTCCTCCCGCTGGCGATTCTGGCACTGCGGACACCCGAGCTGGTCGAGCTCCTCTCCGGGCATGCCACGGCGGCTGCCTGGTCGCGGCGTGCCCAGGCCGTGGCCGTGGGGGCGCTCCTGGACTTGGCGCTGGTGGTCGTCGTGGTGGCGTTCGTCCTGCGCCGCACCTGGCACACGCTCAGCAGCCTCGGCCTGGGTGAACGGGGCAGCGGCCAGAACGTCGCGGCCAGGCAGCGCGCACTTCAGCTCGTGAACGCCGGCTACTCCGGCATGATTTCCGGCCACACCCACCGTGCCGAGCTTCACTCAGTGCGCACTGGCTTCTACGCGAATACTGGATCAGGAACTGCAGTAGTCGAAGCCGTGCGGGCCAGGTTCGGTCTGCCGCCGGCCTACCTCAGGGCCCACCAAGTGTCTTGGGTCGAGTGCGTGTTCACGCAGCGACTCGAGGCACGACTAGCGCTCGGTCGCCAAGCCCTCCCCGGGGCCAACTGGCTGGAGCGTCTCGCCACGATCAGACGCAGGCCCCACGAGCACGCCGTTGGCGTCGTCGCGACCTGGCCCGACGGCGCACCGGAGAAGGGCGAACTCCGACCCCAGAGCACGAATCTCGCAGCGACTTCGAGCACCACCCCTGATGTGGCGGTCCCGGCACGGACGCGAGTTCCTGCTGCTGGCCCTGCCGCTGCGCGAAAGGCCCCGAACGCTGGTGCCACAACCCCGGATGTCACTGCGCGCTGGAGCTCGCCGGGTCGCTTCGCCCCCACCGCGCTGGGTTGGCTGCTTCTGATATTCGGTGTCGCCACGTTGGTGAGCGCGCTCGTCCCGCGCAGTCGGGAGCGTCTCAACGACCTCGCGCTCTTCGTGCCCGAGCCCGCCTCCGCCGCTGCCACCGCGGCCACGGCGGCCCTGGGCCTGCTTCTCGGCTACCTCGCCCACGGCCTCCGGCGGCGCAAGGCCAGGGCCTGGCGCGTGGCCGTCGCCGCGACCGCCCTCCTGCTCGCGGTCCAGGTCTTCGACCGGCGCATCCTTCACGCCCTTCTGGCCGTCGTCGTGCTGGGCGTCCTGGTGCTCGCCCGCCGGGAGTTCTACGCGCTGGGAGACCCTGCGACCAATCGGCGGGCGATCCGGGTGTTCCTCGTACTGCTCGCGGTGGCCCTGGCCTCGGGAATGCTCCTGATCCGTCTCTACCGTCGGGACGTCCTTGGACAGCCTTCCTGGGTCGACCAGATGCAACACCTGGTGCTCGGGCTCATCGGTGTCTCGGGACCCGTCTCGTTCACCACCGATCGCGCCGACGACGTCGTGTCGTTCACCCTGATCGCCTTCGGCCTGCTCATCGCCTTCATCACGGCATATCTCGTGCTGCGCCCGGCGGACTCCTCCGTGGCATCGACCGACGAGGACCAAAAACGACTTCGGGCCCTCTTGGCGACGCAGGGGCACCGCGACTCACTCGGCTATTTCGCCCTGCGCCACGACAAGGTCTTGGCGTGGTCACCGAGTGGCAAGGCGGCGGTGGCCTACCGGGTCATTGGTGGCGTCGCTCTGGCCAGCGGTGACCCCCTTGGGGACCCGGAGGCCTGGCCTGGCGCCCTGGACGTCTTCCTCGAGCGTGCCCGCACCCATGCCTGGGTCCCGGCGGTGCTGGGCTGCAGCGAGGCAGGGGGCAAGGCGTGGCGACGTGCCGGCCTCGACGCCCTGGAGCTGGGTGACGAGGCGGTGCTCGACGTCGGGCGGTTCAGCCTCCAGGGGCGGCCCATGCGCAACGTGCGCCAGGCCGCTGGCCGCGCCGTGCGTGCGGGCTACGTCGTGCGGGTCCGACGGATGTCCGAGATCCCCGATGACGAGCTCGCCCAACTGAGCAGCGCAGTTGGGCGCTGGCGCGGCGCCGGCAGAGAGCGTGGATTCTCCATGGCGCTGTCACGCTTCGCGCAGCGCGAGGATGACGAGTGCGTCGTCGTGAGCGCGCACCTGGCGGGGCGCGTCATGGGGGTGCTGAACTTCGTGCCGTGGGGCATCGGTGGGCTGTCCCTCGACCTGATGACCCGCGACCGTGAGGCCGACAACGGCACCAACGAGTTCCTCATCACCGAGCTCGTCGCCGCGGCGCCCGCGCTGGGAGTCACCCAGGTATCGCTGAACTTCGCAGTCTTCCGGTCCACCCTGGAGCGAGGTGAGCGGCTGGGCGCAGGTCCGGTGACCAGAGTGTGGAGCAAGCTCTTGGTCTGGGCGTCCCAGTGGTGGCAGATCGACTCGCTCTATCACTTCAACGCCAAGTTCGCCCCTGACTGGTATCCCCGCTATGTCTGCTTCCCCAGCGGGAAGGATCTGCCCCGGATCGCGGTTGCGGCCCTGGAGGCCGAGGCGTTCCTGGCTCTCCCGCGCCCTGGTCTGCGATGGCTTCGCGGCGCCAGAGCGCGTGACGAGAAACTCCGCACTTGAGCCCGCGGTCACGAGCCGGCCAGTGGTGTGATGCGCCGGTTTGCGCACGATCCGCCGGGAAACCGACGAAGCGAGAGGAGGTCAGCGAAGCGCGGGAACTCCGTCCGGCTCCGCCAAACGGGGAAGCGTCTCGCGGGCTCGAGACCAGGGGATCATCGCCAACAGGCTGAGCACGCCGGTGGCGCCGAACGCCAGCGCGAAGCTGCCGGAGTCGACAAGCGCCCCGGCAAGGATCGGGCCGATGATGGCGCCCGCATCAGACGACATCTGGAAGACAGCCAGAGCCGGACCACCATTGCGGTCACGTCCGATGACGTCGGCGATGCTCGCCTGCTGAGCAGGATTGAGGAAGCCCGACCCGACGCCACCGATGATCGAGAAGGCAACGAGGACGGGGAAGCTCGTGGCAAAGCCCGTGGCAATCGTCGCCACACCGGCAACCGCGAGGCCACCAATGATGAAGGGCCGTCGTCCTACGGTGTCACTGAGACGGCCCGCGACGTTGATGCCGACGGCGTTGCCAGCTGCATAGATCGCCAGAACCGCACCAGCGAGCCACGGCTCCTTGCCGATGTTGGCCGCGACGAAGAGGGGGATGATCGCGTTGCGCACCCCGAAGTTGGCCCACCCGTTGGCGAACGCCGACACGAGTCCGGCGCGATAGGCGCTGTCCTTCAATCCTTCGCGCGCGGTCATCATCGGCAGCACCGGTGCATCGGGCGCGGGACGCAACGCGTGCCCGCTGATGAAGGTCGCGACGAGAGCCGCAGCGAGGACGAGCGCCGCGGCATACGCGAGGAAGGGCACGCGCAATCCGAAACCGCCGAGGGCACCACCGACGGCGGGACCGCCGATGCCGCCGATGAGGAACGCCGAGCCATAGGCCGACGACACCCGACCCCGAATCGACGGGGGCGCCAGACGCACCATCAGGGCCGTGGCCGAGACCGTGAACATCACCGAGCCAATGCCGCCGAGCCCACGGAAGATGACGAGCTGCCAATAGGACTGGGCGAATGCCGTCGCCGCTGTCGAGGCGGCGACGATGAGCAACCCCGCGAGATAGATCGGGCGCTCGCCCAGGCGGACGATGAGAGCGCCACCCGCCGGAGCAAAGATCAGGCGGAAGAACGCGAAGACGCTGACCACGATCGCGCTGGCCGTCGCGCCCACCCCGAAGCTCTGCGCGAACTGCGGCAGCACCGGCGAGATGAGCCCGAAGCCGAGGGCGATGACGAACGCGGCCGCGACCAGTACCCAGATCTCACGCGGGATGCGGGCACGCTCGACCGGCGCGGGAGTGGTGGTGCTCATGGCAGGGACAAGTATGCCGCCCACCCCGACATTCCCCCGCGGTTCCTCGCTCCCCCCTGGGACAGGTGGAAGGTGAGTCAGAGGCGGGTGCTGAGGAGAGCGACGGCGATGGGGATGAGGGCGCCGAGAGTGAGAAGGCTGTCGGCCAGCCGCCAAGGAGCGGGCGCAAACCAGGTCCGTCGTGACGCCGAAGCGAACCCGCGTGCATCCATCGCCACCGCGAGGTCGGCTGCCATGCGCAGCGTCCGCACGAGCAGCCCGAACGTCACGGCCGCCAGGTCGCGCACCACCGCCATCGGTCGGCGTGCGTTCAGCCCCAGGCCGCGCACCCGTCGGGCGAGCGAGATCTCCGACCACACTGCACCGAAGGTGTGCACCCGCTGGAGCGCGGCAGCCAGTGCGACGACGGGACGGGCTGGCATACGCAGCCGTTGGGCGAGGTGGTCGCCGAGCCGATCCGGGTCCACGAGCGGCAGCAGGACGGCCGACGGGAACACGATGATGAGCACGCGCAGCGCCGCGGTGAATGCCGTCGTCGTGGCGTGCCCGCCCAGGAGCCAGGTCGACCAGCCCACCGAGAGCCCGCCGAGCAGCCCCGGCAGGAGTCGCAGAACCACTCGCCGCAGCCGGCCCGTTGGGCGCGCACCGACCCCTGGGGCAAGCAGCGCCACACAGGCCAGCCCCCCCTGGACTGTGAGGACGACGAGGGAGGTGTGCCAGTGGCCCGGGACGATGGCAGCGGGGATGGCGAGGATCGACGCGAGGAGCAGGGCGAGGGGCCCGGCCCTGCCTGCGAGGACGCGACGAGGTTGCGGCGGCGGTGGGTCCTTGCGCGAAGGCGAGAGTTCCACGACGGTGTCGGAGCGCTTGATGAGCGCCGCGTCATGGGTGGAGACAAGGACCGCTCCCCCGCCCGCGCGATAGGCGTCGAGCAGCCCGACGACTGCGGCCCACGTGTGTCGGTCCTGACCGACGGTGGGTTCGTCGGCGAGGAGCAGCGGCGGCTGGTGAAGGATCGCGGATGCGATCGCCAAGCGGCGCTGCTCGCCACCGGAGAGCTCGCGGGGGTCGGCGCCCTCGAGTTGACCGAGACCGAGTGCGGTGAGGAGTGCGTGGGCGTCAGCGATCCGCTCGGGCGACTCTTCACCCAGCGCTCGACTGGCAATCAGGACCTCGTCGAGGACGGTGCGAGCGATGATCGTCGAACTCGACCACTGAGGAACCCAGCCCACGTGCTCGGCGAGCTCCGAGGTCGAGAGGTCCGAGACGGGCGCAGCACCCGCGTCGACCGAACCGGCGGCGGGCTTCAACGCGCCGGCAAAGCCCAGCAGCACGGTGGACTTGCCGGAGCCGCTCGGCCCGACGAGCGCGGTGGCCGTGCCAGATGTTGGCGAGAGTGCGGCGTCGAGCTGCGCCGCGGTATGGGTGCGCGTCGAGCCGTCGAGCAGCCGGATGGTTCGGTTGATGGTCAGGGGCGTCGCGGCAACCTCTTGCCTCCGGCGACCTGACGGTGGTGCCACCAGAGTTGCGGACGCAAGGGGGGAGGGTGGTGGGGCGTCCGGGACCCAGATGCCCATGGCGAGCAACCGCCCCCGCTCGCGGACCAGGACCTCGTGCACCGACCCGTCGGCGACGAGCACCCCGTCCGCGTCGAGGACGAGAAGGCGGTCAACGAGGTCGACCCACGGTCCCAGGACGTGCTCGACGACGACCGTCGTGATCGGGTATGCCGCGAGCGCACCTTCCACACTTGCCCTCACCTGGGCGGCGTGGCCGGGATCGAGCATGGCCGTGGGCTCGTCGAGCAGGAGAACGCTGGGCCGCAACGCCAGAGCCCCCGCGAGGGCCAGTCGTTGGGTCTCTCCCCCGGACAGCGCGGACGTCGGAGTGTCGAGCGGCAGCTTCAGTCCAACCGCCTTCACAGCGGAACGGATGGCGGGAGGCATGTCCGCACGCGGCATACCCACGTTCTCGAGACCAAAGGCGACGTCGCGCCCGATCGAGGAAGCGACCACCCCGGCACCGGGCTCCTGCAGGACGAGCCCGACTTCTCCGGTACGCGAGCCAGGGGCGTGACCGTCGATGAGGACCGAGCCCGACAGCTCACCAGCGTCAGCCGTCTCGAGCAAGCCGGCCATCGCCCGCAGCAACGTGGACTTGCCCGACCCGCTCGGGCCGACGAGGAGCACCCGCTGGCCCGGCGTGAGCGACAACGAGATGTCACGAAGGACGGGTTCGCGCCGACCGTACGGGCGCCACGTCACCCCCGAGAGGGTGACGTGGCCGCACTGAATGGACCCAGCCGGACGATCCGTGATCTCAGACAGGGCGAGTCTCGCGGTGCTCCTGGCCGGGCGGGAACGCGTTGAGCGCACCGGCCGCAGCCAGGGCCCGGGTGAGCAGCCAGCCCCCCGCACCGGCGATGACCGCCCCCGAGAGGGCAAGAATCGCGCCGTAGGCGACTTTCCATGCGAAGGACCAGTCCTGGATCCAGGTGAAGGACTCATAGAACGCGGCGAACGGACCCGCCATCGCGCCCGCGAGCATGGCCGCGGCAAGACCG
>JBDSIV010000075.1:0-15169 GCA_039917755.1 Knoellia sp.
TCGTGACGGCAGTGACACAGTCCGGGTGGCCCGACCTGGTCCTCGGGCTGGTCATCGTGGCGATCGGCATCCACGCCGCGGCCGAGGTGTGGGAGGTCGCGAGCGAGGAGCACCTGGCGGCCAAGGCGCTCGCTGGCGAACCCCTCGACTGAACCCTTGCGTCTGCGGATGAGGCGGTTCTAGCGACCACATGCGCAGACGCAAGGAAGCAGGGGCGGGGCGGGTCGGGGTCAGACCTCGGTGACGCCGAGCAGCATGCGCACCTCTGCTGCGGTGACGACTGAGCCGGTCGCGAGGACTCCCCCGCCGACCCCACTCTCGTCGGCGATGCCGGCCGCACGATCCAGGGCATCGGGCAGGTCGTCGACCACGGTCACGCGGGCTTCTCCGAAGATGCCCTTGGCGATCTCGCCCAGGTCGTTGGGCCGCATCGCCCGCGATGAGGTGGTGCGCGTGATGATGACCTCGTCGAGGACCGGCTCAAGGATCTCGAGCATCTCCGAGGCGTCCTTGTCCTTGAGGATTGCGACGACACCGACGAGCTTGGTGAAGGTGAACGCTTCCTCGAGGCCTGCGCGCAAGGCGGTGGCGCCGGCAGGGTTGTGCGCGGCATCCACGAGGACGGTGGGGCTGCGACGCACGACCTCGAGCCGCCCGGGTGAGGTCGTCGCGATGAGTCCGGCCTTGAGGACGTCGAGGTCCAGCTCCTGCTCACCCCCACCGACGAACGCCTCCACCGCCGCAATGGCGAGCGTGGCGTTCTGCGCCATGTGCGTGCCATGGAATGGCAGGAACAGATCGGGATAGGTCGTGGCCAGACCGCGAACCGTGAGTGCTTGACCACCGACGGCGACCTCAGCACCCTCGAGAGCGAACTGCTCGCCTTCGACGGCGAGCTGCGCACCGACCTCTTCGGATCGCTCCGCGAGGATGGCCATGACGGCAGGATCGTCCTGCTGCGCCGACACCGCGATGCCGTCGGCCTTGATGATGCCGGCCTTCTCGAGGGCGATGGCGCCGACGGTGTTGCCCAGGAAGTGCTGGTGGTCCAAGGCGATCGGGGTGATGACGGAGACGACGCCGTCGGCGACGTTGGTGGCGTCCCAGCTGCCGCCCATGCCCACCTCGATGATCGCCACATCGACGGGTGCATCAGCAAACGCCGCATAGGCCACAGCGACGAGCACCTCGAAGTACGTCATCCGCGGTTCGTCGTTCTCCGCGGAGTTGGCGTCCACGAGATCGATGAGGTTGATGACCTCGCCGTAGGCGCGCAGGAACTTCTCGGCCTCGATGGGACGCCCGCCGATGGCAATCCGCTCGAGGATGCTGTGCAGATGTGGAGACGTGAATCGCCCTGTCTTCAGGCCCATCTCGCGCAGGATCGACTCGATGACCCGCGCCGTCGTCGTCTTGCCGTTGGTCCCCGTGATGTGAATGACGGGGTAGGTGCGTTGCGGGTCGCCGGCCAGCTCCATGACCGCCTGGATGCGGTCGAGGGACGGCTCAAGGCCGTGCTCGGGTGCACGGGCGAGGATCGATTCCTCGACCTCGCGCAGCCGCTGCATGATCTCGAGGATGCGCGCAGCCTCGCGCTGGGAAGAGTCAGGTGCCGGTGCCATGCCGCCCATTCTCGCAGCCTCGGCACCACCGCCCTGACACTCCACTGATTGCCCGTTCGGAGAGTTCGAACGGGCGATCAGTGGTGCGGGGACACTCACCGAACGGGCAATCAGTGGCAGAGAGGGGGTCAGTGGCAGAGAAGGGGTCAGTCGAACCTGGGGTCCTCGAAGTCCTGCGGGGTGAACTCGCGCGGCTCGACGAGCACCATCCAGTTGCCGGAGTTGTCGCGCATCACGGCCTCAACGCCATAGGGCCGGTCCAACGGCTCCTGGAGGAACTCGACCCCCTTGCCCTTGAGGTCGGTCACCGTCGCGCGGCAGTCGTCAACCTGGAGCCCGAGACCCGGCATGCCCCCGTCGAGCTGGGCGCGCTGCATCGCGGTGATGAGGTCGTCCGAGAGCGGCTTGCTCGGCGTGGTCAGGTGCAGCTGGAGCTCGGGGTGCGACGGATGGCTGACGGTGACCCACCGGAAGTCCTCCCCGAGCATGATGTCGTCGCCGGCAGCGAAGCCGAGGACGTCGGTGTAGAAGGCGAGGGACTCATCGAGATCCTTCACCCAGACGGACACGAGGGACACGTTGGTGATCATGTCGTCGACGGTATGTCTCGAATTCGGTTGAGTGCTTCTCCCGAATTGCTCGGTATGCCGTCCGCCCCCGTTCCGGGATCGGCTCGCCTCTCGACGAGACCGGACATGAAGACCCAGCAGCCCGGGATGCGCGGGGCGCCGCTCACGGCATACCGAGCCTGAAACGCGCTGGGAGTCTCGCCGACAATGTCGCGGAACCGACTGCTGAACGAGCCGAGGCTCGAGTACCCGACGGCGTGACAGATCTCGGTCACGGTGAGGTTGCTCGTGCGCAACAGGTCTTGGGCTCGCTCGACCCGGCGCTCCCCCAGATAGGCCAGCGGGGTGAGCCCATAGACCTTCGCGAACGACCGCAGGAAGTGGAACTTGCTCAGCCCCGCGATGGCACACAGCTCGTCGAGTTCGAGCTCGTCGGCGAAGTGGCGGTCGATGTGGTCCCGGGCCTGACGCAGGTGGATGAGCACGTCACCGGGGACGCGCCGTGGGATCTCGCTCACCGGTCCACCGTAGGACGAGGGTGAGACAACTCAGCGAGTGACGACCTCGGACTCGGGCGGGAGCACCGGGTCAGCCGGCTTCCACCCGGGTGGGGCGAAGAGGTAGCCCGCACGCTCACGCCAGGTCCGGGCGCCGCGCACGTCGCGGATCGCCGCGACGAACTCGCCGTACTGCAGACGGAAGGGATTGTGCGTCGTCACCGGCACCGTGAGCCCATAGACGGGGACGTCCTCCTCTTCGGCGTAGGTGCCGAAGAGGCGGTCCCAGATGATGAGAATGCCAGCGTAGTTCCGGTCGAGGTACTGCTTCTGGCTTGCGTGGTGCACCCGGTGGTGGCTGGGGGTGTTGAAGATGAACTCGACCGGACCCCACAGCTTGGGGATCGTCTCGGTGTGCACCCAGAACTGGAAGATGAGGTTGAGCGAGAACGCAAAGAAGATCATCCACGGCGGGACCCCGAGAAGCGGCAGCGGCGTCCAGAACAGCAGCTCGCCCCACGGGTTCCACTTCTGGCGCAGTGCCACCGAGTAGTTGAAGTAGACCGACGAGTGGTGCGCCTGGTGCGCTGCCCAAAGGATGCGGATGCGGTGGCTCGCGCGGTGGTAGGCATACCAGAGCAGGTCGACTGCGAGCAGCGTGAAGACCCAGGTCCACGGGTTGCTCGCATCCATGCGCCAGGGGGCAATGTTCCACAGCGCGATGTAGAGGAACAGGGCTGCGAAGCGAGCGCCCACGTTGATGATGACCGACCCCACGCCGCTGGCGAGGTTGGCCGCCGTGTCCGGCTTTGAGTAGCCCTTGAGTGTCGGATCGCCGCCGGGCTCGCCCTCGCCGTCGTGGTCGTCGAGGTACTTGATCGCCACGAGCTCAAGCACGATGAAGAGCGCGAAGAAGGGCAACGCAAACGTCACCGGGTCGTGGAACGGGTTGCTGACGATCTCCCAGGGGCTGTCCATGGACGCAAGTTACTCGACCGTAGGCTCAGCCCGCCATGACACAGACCACACCTTTGGACCAGTCAGGCGAGTTTCTTGACCGCGATCCGCACCGCTTCGCCGTCGCTGAGGTCGGCCTGGGTCGTTCCCTCACCCAGAGGCAGCGCATCGAGCTGAGGCGCCGAACCGAACTGCGTCGCCAACGTCTCGTCGACGATGAGCGCCTGGTGGGTGACCGTCGCCTCCCAGAGCGCCTGCGAGCCAGTGATCGTCAAGGAGATGCGATCACTGACGTCGAGACCGGCCTCACGGCGAGCTTGCTGGACCGCGCGGATGACGTCGCGGGCCAGACCCTCGGCGGCCAACTCGGGCGTGACCTCCGTGTCGAGGACGAGGAAGCCGCCACCGGGCAGCACCGCGGTCGCACGCGACGCCTGGCCGCCACCCTGGACGACCGTCTCGAGGGAGTACTCACCCTCGACGAGCTCCAACCCACCGCTGGTCACGGTCCCGTCGTCGGCCACCGACCAGTCACCGGACTTCGAGCCCTTGATCGCGGTCTGCACCTCGCGGCCCAAGCGCGGACCGGCAGCGCGGGCGTTGACGGTGAGCTTCTGGGTGACCCCAAAGTCGCTGTCCCCAGCCGCGTCGAGGTCGAGCAGCGAGACCTGACGCACGTTGACCTCGTCGGCGATGATCGCCGCGAAGTCCTGCAGGGCAGCAGCGTCCGGCACAACGACTGTGAGGTCGCGCAGCGGTAGGCGCACGCGCAGCTTCTCGGACTTGCGCAGCGACGAGGCCACCGAGCAGATGACCCGCGCCTGGTCCATGCGCGCGACCAACTCGTCGTCGGCCGGCAGCTCGTCAGCGGACGGCCAATCGGTGAGGTGCACCGAGCGCTCCCCCGTGAGCCCACGCCAAATCTCCTCCGACACCAGCGGCAGCAGCGGAGCCGTGACCCGGGTCAACACCTCAAGCGTCGTGTAGAGGGTGTCGAACGCGGCGCGCGTGTCGACGTCGGCTTCGTCGCCAGAAGCGGTGTCCCAGAAGCGTTCTCGCGACCGGCGGATGTACCAGTTGGTGAGCACATCAACGAATCCACGCACCGAGTCACAGGCGCCCGCCACGTCGAGGCTCTCGAGTTGAGCCGTCGTCGTCTCGACGAGCTGGCGCAGCTTGGCCAGCAGATAACGATCGAGAGGTGCGGTGGACGCGGTCGATGACGACGCGGCATACCCCTGTCCCTCAGGACCCTCAGAACTCGACGAGCCGTAGGCATTGGCGTAGAGAGAGAAGAAGTACCAGCTGTTCCACAACGGGATCTGCACCTGGCGCACCCCCTCGCGGATGGCCTCCTCGGTGACGATGAGGTTGCCCCCACGCAGGATCGGCGAGGCCATGAGGAACCAGCGCATCGCGTCGGCACCGTCGCGGTCAAAGACCTCGCGCACGTCCGGATAGTTCTTCAACGACTTGCTCATCTTCTGGCCGTCGGAGCCCAGGACGATGCCGTGCGAGATCACCGAGCTGAACGCCGGACGGTCGAACAACGCCGTCGAGAGGATGTGCATGGTGTAGAACCAGCCGCGGGTCTGACCGATGTATTCGACGATGAAGTCACCAGGGAAGTGGTGCTCGAACCAGTCGGCGTTCTCGAACGGATAGTGGACCTGGGCATAGGGCATCGAGCCCGAGTCGAACCACACGTCGAGGACGTCCTCGACCCGGCGCATCGTCGACATCCCGGTGGGATCATCCGGATTCGGCCGCGTGAGCGAGTCGATGAAAGGACGGTGCAGGTCCGGCTCGCCAGAAGCGTTGAGCGGCAGGCGTCCGAAGTCACGCTCGATCTCGTCGAAAGACCCATAGACATCGATGCGCGGGTGGGCCGGGTCATCGGACTGCCAAACGGGAACAGGGCTGCCCCAGAATCGGTTTCGCGTGATCGACCAGTCACGTGCGTTCTCGAGCCACCGGCCGAACTGCCCGTCCTTGACGTGTTCGGGCATCCACTCGATCTGCTGGTTGAGCTCGACCATCCGGTCCTTGAACTTGGACACCTCGACGAACCAGGACGACACCCCCTTGTAGATGAGGGGCTCCCGGCAGCGCCAGCAATGCGGGTAGGAGTGGTCATAGGTCTCGCGGCGCAGCAGCAGCGTGCCGGGCGTGACCGACGCGATCTCGCCCGCGCCACGAGTGGCAGCCCTGAGGTGATCAATGATCGGCGCGTTGGCATCGAAGGCGAGCATGCCTTCGTACTCCGCCACGGGGAAGGTGAAGGCGCCGTCGGCCCCGACCGGCATCACCGGCTCGATGCCCTCGCGGTCGGTGACCTCCTTGTCGACCTCACCGAACGCACCGGCGGTGTGCACCACACCGGTTCCATCGGTCGTGGTGACGGCATCATCAGCAGCAACGATGCGGAACGCGTTCTCGTGACCGGCGTAGTAGGAGAACGGCGGCGCGTAGGTGCGACCCAAGAGCTGCGCACCCGTGTAGCGGCCGAGCACCGCGGGGTTCTCGCCCAGCTCACGCGCATAATGCAACAGTCGTGCCTCGGCCAAGAGATAGCGCGCCGTCGTCCCGTCCTCCTCACGTCCGGGCACCGGTGCCTCGACGACCACATAGTCGATGTCCGAACCGACCATCGCGGCCAGGTTGCTCGGCAGCGTCCACGGCGTCGTCGTCCACACCAGCAGGTGCGCTCCGTCGAGCACGGGGTCCTCGCCGGTGTCGTCCAACAGATAGCCGACCGTCACCGCCGGGTCCTGACGCATCTTGTAGACGTCGTCATCCATGCGCAGCTCGTGGTTGGACAGCGGCGTCTGGTCGTTCCAGCAATAGGGCAGAACGCGGAAGCCCTCATAGACCAGACCCTTGTCGTGGAGCCCCTTGAACGCCCAGATGACCGACTCCATGAAGCTCGGGTTGAGCGTCTTGTAGTCGTTGTCGAAGTCGACCCAACGCGCCTGACGGGTGACGTAGTCGCGCCACTCGTCGGTGTACTTGAGGACTGACGAACGGCAGGCGTCGTTGAACTTCTCAATGCCCAGCTCAAGGATCTCGTCCTTGGTCTTGATGCCGAGCTGGCTCATCGCCTCGAGCTCGGCCGGCAGGCCATGGGTGTCCCAGCCGAAGCGGCGCTCGACTCGACGACCACGCATCGTCTGGAAGCGCGGCACGAGGTCCTTGACGTAGCCGGTGAGCAGGTGCCCATAGTGCGGCAGCCCGTTGGCGAAGGGCGGCCCGTCATAGAAGACGAACTCGTTCTCACCGTCGACACCCGCATCGCGCTGGTCGATCGAGGCCTTGAAGGTGTCATCGCCCTCCCAATAGGCGAGGATCCGCTCCTCGATTTCCGGGAAGCGCGGGCTCGACGGCACACCGAAGGCGGCGCCGGAGTCGGAGGTGCTGTCGCTGGAGACCTTGGGGTAGGCCATGGTGTCGGGTCCTTCGGTGGTCGAGGGCAGTCGAGGTGCGTCGTGGTCACTCACTCCCGAGGACGACGTCTTCGGGTCTTTTGCCGAAGGCACCGCGGTACCACCTCGATTACCGCACCCGCGCACTCAGCTGGAGCCCACGGCATACGGCCACTCTGGCCAAAAGTCGTGACGTGACCCGAACGTTCGGTTCTAGTGAGCGGGTCGCCCCGCCGTTCTTCCGAAGGCTTGCCGCTGATGACGGCTCAGATGCCTGTGAGGGAAGTCTAACGGCAGTTGGGTCGGGTCCTCGAGCACGCTAGGGTGGGCGCTGTTGCCACCAGTCGGTGACACCAACCGCGTCCGCGGGGGAAAGCCGGTCCAACTCCGGCGCTGACCCGCAACCGTAGGCCTCCCGTGAGGGTGGCGAGCCGGACCTCCTCGCAGGCGCGACAGGCTCCACACCACCCGTCGAGGTCACGGGACGGAGCCCGAACAGCCTTCTGGCCGGTTTCGGGCGCTCGTCACGAACCGCCCAGAAAGGCCGTTCCCCACATGCTCCGCTCTGCACTTCGTGTGCGCGTCGCCGCGCCGTTCGCGCTGGCTGCGCTCACCTTGGGTATGCCGTCCGTCGCTCTTGCCGACGTCACCCCCACTCCCAGCCAAACGACCTCCTCCACGGCCACCGCCACCCCGGCGCCGTCCGCGAGCGAGAGCGCGTCTGCCACGCCCACTCCCAGCGAGACGACAACTCCCAGCGAGTCGACAACTCCGAGCGCCACGGCCCCCGCTGGCACGGCCCCCAGCACGCCGACGGCCAAAGCACCGACCGCCAAGGCTCTGGTAGCCAAGGCCCCGCTGAAGACCTCACCCTTCGGACTGAAGTCGACGACATCGCGACGGATCGCCGGTACGCCCAGTGAGCAGGCGGCATACGCCGGCGGGTTCATCGTGCGCACGCTCGCTGACAACGGTGACCACTACAACTACCCCGCCTCGACCTACTTCGACGGCGGCAACACGATCGACGCGATCCTCGGCCTCGATGGCGCCCAGGTCGGCCTCGACGGTGCCGATGCCGCGTTCGGCTACCTCGAGGACCACGTTGGGGGCTACATCGGGACCGACTACGAATCCCTCTATGCCGGACCGGCGGGCAAGGTGCTCCTGGGCGTCGTGGCCCACGGTGGCGATGTCACCAACTTCGGCGGCGTCGACCTGGTCGACGCCCTCCTCAACGACTCGCTCGGTGCGGCCGAGCCGGGACGTTTCTCGGACCTGCCCGCCACGGGCTGCGGCTACGACGTCTGCGACTACTCCAACACCATCGGTCAGGCCCTCGACCTCATCGGGGTCGGCCGCGCCACCGGTGAGGTTCCCGACGTCGCCATGGACTTCCTGATCGACCAGCAGTGCGCGGATGGCGGGTTCCGCGGCGACCCGAGCGCCACCACCTGCGTCAGCGATCTCGATGCGACCGGCTTCGCCGCGCAGGCCATGGTCGGGCGCTACGGCCCTGACGACACCGCCACGATCAAGGCCCTGGACTTCCTTGCGTCCAAACAGGCCGCCGACGGTGGTCTGCTCAACCAGGATGGTCAGGCCAACAGCAACACCACAGGTGTCGCGGCGCAGGCCTTCACCGTCGGTGGCTACACCAACGAGCGGGTCAAGGCGCAGTCCTATCTGGCCAGCCTTCAGTTCGACTGCACGGCTGCCGCCACCCTGCGCGGAGGCATCGCCTTCACCGCCGCCGACCATGCCGCACTGCTGAAGGCCCCAAAGGACACCGACGCCTTCGATCGGACGCTGCGCAGCACCCCTCAGGCAACGCTCGGACTCGCTGGTGGCTCCCTGCTCGACGTCACGGCCGAGGGATCCGCTGCTTCGGCTCCGGTCCTGAACTGCACCAAGCCGTCCCCCAGCACGTCGCCGTCAGCAAGCACGTCGCCGTCAGCAAGCACGCCGCCGAGCACCACGACCCCGGCCACTACCGTCCCCACCACTGACGTCCCGACCACTGCGCCCATCAGCCAGTCACCCGTGGCACAGGGTGGCACCACCGGACTCGCCTACACCGGCGCCTCAGTGCTCGCTCCGTTGACCGTCGCCCTCCTGCTGCTGCTCGCGGGCGCAGCGGCCATCCTGTTCACGCGGCGTCGGGGCGCTCACCAGTGAGGGTTGTTGCTCGATTCCTCGGCGTCCTCGCTGGCGCCACGCTCGCCACGGCCGGCCTCGTCGGAGCATCCGCTCCGGCGCAGGCCGCGTCGTGCTCCGGGACCAACGGCGTCACCGTGGTCATCCAGTCCTCTAACGGCACCTCGACCCACTGCGCCTCTGGTGACCCGAGCAGCGCCATGAACGCGCTGGCGAGCGTGGCGAGCGTCACCCAGGTGCAGACCCAGCCAGGCTTCATCTGCCAGATCGACGGCTATCCCAACACCAACTGCTCGCGCACTCCTCCGGCCAGCGCCTACTGGGCGTTCTTCCACGGCGGCGCTGGCGGCTCGTGGACCTACAGCCAGAGCGGAGCAGCAAGCTACGACCCCGCACCCGGGTCGTCGATCGGTTTCCGGTTCGGTTCTGGCGCGGCGCCATCAGTGAGCCCAGCGTCGCCCGCACCAGCGCCGACTCGGACCACGTCCACGCCGAAGACGACCACGATTGCGCCCAAGCCGTCCACCGCGAAGCCGAGGCCGACGGCCGCGGCGCCTCGCTCGACCACGGTTGCGCCCCAGCGCACCACCGGAGCAGCGCGCCCCACCACCCCTGCGCCCCCCGGTGGAACCACCTCCGGGCGGGGCGGCACCGTTGCCTCGACCAGCGCGTCCGCAGGCGCCTCTGCTTCGGCGAAGACCTCAGCTTCCTCGCCGTCGGCGTCATCCTCAACGAGCGCCGGCGCCACCGTTGGTGCCAGCCCCAGCACCTCGGTCGTCCCCTCGGCCAGCGGTGCTGATGACGCCGCGAGCGCCCACAAGGTCCCCCAGACCGACTCGGGCGGCTCCGGGCGACTCATCGGCGGCGGCCTGCTGCTCCTCGTGCTCGCGGTGGCGGTCGCAGCCGTCGCCGTGCGTCGTCGCAACGCTGGCGGCACGTCGGCGCCATGATCGCTCGCTGGTGATGACTCGATGAGCCCGCTCCTCCCCCGCTCCGTGCATCCGGCCGCGTGGTGGGGGTGGGCCATCGGGCTCGCCGTGGCGGTGAGCACCGTGACCAACCCGTTCCTGCTTCTCGCCGCGCTGGGGGTTGCCGCGCTCGTGGTGACCTCACGCAGGGGAAGCTCGCCGTGGGCGAAGTCGTTCCGCCTCTATCTCTGGCTCGGCGCCTTCATCGTCGCCGTGCGCACGGTGCTCCACGTCCTCGTGGGCCTGAAGTACGGCGACACCGTGGTTTTGCCGCTTCCCGAGATCACGCTCCCGTCGTGGGCCGCCGGCATCAATATCCTTGGCGACGTCCGCCTCGATGGGCTCTTGGGCGCAATCACCGACGGTCTGCGGTTGGCGGTGATGATCGCGTGCATCGGCGCCGCGAACGCCCTCGCCAACCCCAAGCGACTCCTGCGCAGCCTCCCCGGCGCGCTGAGTGAGATCGGCTCGGCCGTCGTCGTCACGATCACCGTTGCGCCACAACTGGCCGACAGCGTCCAGCGGGTTCTGCGGGCTCGCGCCCTGCGGGGGGACACCGCACGCGGCATGCGGGCACTCCCCCGCATCGCGTTGCCCGTCCTGGAGGACACCCTCGACCGCTCTCTTCTTCTCGCCTCGGCGATGGACTCACGGGGTTATGGCCGTCGTCGCGTCGTCTCTCCCGCGCAACGCGGGCTCACCGCGACCTGCACACTGGGGGGACTCATGGCCAGCGCTGTCGGCATCTATGGAGTCCTGGACGCGACGACGCCGGGTTGGCTGGGCTCCCCGACCCTTCTTGCGGGAATTGCCCTGTCGCTGACCGGAATCTGGCTCGGTGGCCGTGCCAACGCACGCTCGACCTATCGGCCGGATCCGTGGCAGTGGCCCGAGTGGCTCACGGTCGCCTCGGGTCTCGCGGCCGCCGTCGCGGTCCACTTGGTCGCCCGCGGCGATGCCGCCTCCTTGGGTATGCCGCTCGCCCCCCTTGCTGTCCCGGCCCTTCCCCTCGTGGCGGTGGCCGGGTTCCTCGTGGCTGGGTTGCCGGCCTTCCTCACCCCCGCACCCCCCACCCGCGGCCAGAACCGACTTCTTTCGCCATCCGCCGGCTCGCCCGACTTCCTGCGCAACACGTCGGGGCAGGTTCGGAACGGGGCAACCTCGTGATTGAGCTCGATCGGGTCTCTGTGACCTTTGATGGCGCCAGCCAACCGGCGCTGCGTGACGTGACCCTGTCCATCGACGAGGGCGAACTCGTCCTGGTCGTCGGCCGCACCGGTTCGGGCAAGTCCACCCTGCTGAGCACGATGACCGGGCATGTCCCCCACTTCACCGGCGGCACGCTCGCCGGGCACGTCCGGATCCAGGGACGCGACACCCGCGAGCACCGACCACGCGACCTCGCCGACCTCGTGGGTGTCGTCGGGCAGGACCCCCTTGCCGGGTTCGTCACGGACTCCGTCGAGGAGGAACTCGCCTATGGCATGGAGCAACTCGGCCTCTCGGGATCCACCATGCGCAAGCGAGTCGAGGAGACGCTCGACGTCCTCGGCATTGCCGACCTGCGCGGCGCGGCCCTGCGCGAACTCTCGGGTGGCCAGCAACAGCGCGTAGCCATCGGTTCAGTGCTCACCGCCCACCCCAAGGTCATCATCCTGGACGAGCCCACGTCCGCCCTCGACCCCACCGGAGCCGAGGACGTGCTCGCGACGATCACCCGCCTCGTCCATGACCTCGCGGTCACGGTCGTCGTGGCCGAGCACCGCATTGAACGCGTCCTTCAGTACGCAGACACCGTGGTGCACATTGGCACTGATGGCGTTGTGACACAGGGCGATCCGGCAACCCTGATGACCACCTCGGACGTTGCGCCGCCCGTGATTGAGCTCGGCCGCTGGGCCGGGTGGTCTCCGCTGCCCCTGTCCGTGCGGGACGCTCGCCGTCGCGCCAAGGCGTGGCGCACCCTGCCGGCGACTCCCCCGCCAGAGACCCCGCACGATGGTCCGGTCCTCGTCACAGCCAAGGGCGTCGTCATCCAGCACGACGCCATCATCGCGGTGGCTGATGTCGACCTCTCGCTGCGCAGCGGCGAGATCACCGCCCTCATGGGCCGCAATGGCGCTGGCAAGTCTTCACTCCTCTGGGGGCTCCAAGGGTCCGGAGCCCTCCGCTCCGGCACTGTCCTCGTCACTGACTCACCTGGCTCAGGAGCTGTGGACGTGCATCGCGTCGACGCAGCGGAGCGGCGCCGCCATGTCGGCCTTGTCCCCCAGTCCGCGGCCGATCTGCTCTACCTCGACTCCGTCGGTGCTGAGTGTCAGCAGGCCGACCGCGAGAGCAGACGCCAGCCCGGCACCTGCCGCAGCCTGCTCGACAACCTGGCACCCGGCATACCCGATGACCGTCACCCTCGAGACCTGTCCGAAGGTCAGCGGCTCGCGGTCGTCCTCGCAGTCCAGCTCACCGCCGACCCTCCGGTCCTCCTCCTCGACGAACCCACTCGCGGTCTCGACTACACCGGCAAGGCCGCCCTGCGCAGCGCGTTGCACGACCTCACGGCGCGTGGTCGATGCGTTGTCGTGTCGACCCACGACGTCGAGTTCGTCGCCGAGACCGCTGACCGCGTCGTTGTCCTGGCCGCCGGTGAAGTCGTCGCAGACGGACCCACCGCCGACGTCGTCGTCTCGAGCCCGGCCTTCGCCCCTCAGGTTGCCAAGATCACCGCCCCTCAGCCATGGCTCACCGTCGACGACGTCCGGTATGCCGTCGGGGAGCCTTCGTGACCGCGCTCGCCACTGACCCACAACCCGGGACTTGCAAAAAGGGAACTCGCGCAATCCGGTTGCGGCCCAGGTCCATCGCTGCCATCGCGGTCGTGAGCCTCGCGGGCGTCATCGCCTTCGGCTGGCCGCTCATCATCGACCCCGGGACGACGTTGGGCCACTCAACCAACGCACCTCTCCTGTTCTCACTGCTCATGCCGCTGCTCCTCGCCGTGGTGCTCGCCGAGATCTCCGAGGGAGGACTCGACGTCAAGGCGATAGCCATGCTTGGGGTGCTCGCCGCCGTCGGAGCTGCCCTGCGACCTGTCGGCGCCGGAACCGCGGGCCTCGAGACCGTGTTCTTCCTCCTCATCCTCGGAGGCCGCGTCTTCGGTGCCGGGTTCGGTTTCGTGCTCGGCGCGACGACCCTGTTTGCCTCCGCGCTCATCACGGGTGGGGTGGGACCGTGGCTGCCGTTCCAGATGCTCGGGGCCGCGTGGGTGGGCCTGGGCGCCGGACTCCTGCCACCGCTGAAGGGCAAGGCAGAGATCGCTCTGCTCGCGGCCTACGGCGCGGTGGCTGGTTTGCTCTATGGCCTCGCCCTCAACCTCATGTTCTGGCCCTTCACGACAGGCCTTGACGGGGAACTGTCGTTCATTGCGGGCGCCCCAATTCTGGACAACCTGCACCGCTTCGCGGTTTTCTCGGTCGCGACGTCGCTCGGATGGGACTTGGGGCGGGCCCTGACCAACATCACGCTCATCGTGCTCACCGGCAGCGTGGTGCTGCGCACCCTGCGCCGGGCAGCTCGCAAGGCCGCCTTCGAGGCGCCTGTCGAGTTCACAGCGGCGCACACCCCCCACTGAGCTCCCTGTCTCTTTGGCACAATCGCGTCATGGGTCCTCTCGAACTCGACAACACTCCCGCCTGGCTGAGCCGCGAAGAGCTCGACAACGCGCGCGAGCGGCTGCCCATCCTCTATGTCGACGCCGTGCCCGTTCGGGTCGATGAGCGGGGCGCGGTGTCTGCGGTCGGCCTGCTGCTGCGCGCTTCGACCGACGGCGACATCCAGCGCGAGCTCGTCTCCGGTCGTGTGCTCTATCACGAGCGGGTCCGGGACGCTCTGCTCCGGCACCTCGAGAAGGACCTCGGGCCCATGGCCCTCCCCCGGGTGCCTGCCTCGCCCGTGCCCTTCACCGTCGCCGAGTACTTCCCGACCCCCGGCGTGACGCCCTTCCACGACCCTCGCCAACACGCGGTGTCACTGGCCTTCGTCGTGCCGGTGACCGGGGACTGCGCGCCCCAGCAGGACGCCCTCGACCTGGCCTGGCTCACCCCCGACGAGGCCCTCGCCCCTGACGTGCTCGCCGAGATGGAGCGCGGACACGGTGTGCTCCTCCGCCAGGCCTTGGCTCATTTGGGTCACCCCGTCTGAGCCGTTTGAGGCCGGTCAGGCGCGGCGGCCCTTGTTGAACTTGTCGACCGTGCGGGTCATGTCGTGGTTGTCCTCAACGGCTGCGGCCTCGCGCGTGGGCGCCTTGCCACCCAGGCGGGCCGGCTGGAAGATCAGGTCATCGCCGGTGAGGGGTGGGTAGGCAGCCTGCTGGGCCGTCAGCTGGGCCTCCATCAGCACTCGCAGCCGCTCCGTGGCCTCGATGCGGTTCTCGCCTGCAGCGATAAACATCGGCTCGCCAACGGTGATGAAGATCGGAATCTTGCTGCGACCAAGGTGCTTGGGCGTGTTCTTGCTCCACACCCGATGCGAGCCCCAGAGAGTGGTAGGCAAGATCGGCACGCCAGCCTCCTGTGCCATCCGGACGGCCCCCGGCTTGAACTCCTTGAGCTCGAAGGACCGTGACATCGTGGCTTCGGGGAAGACGCCGACGATCTCGCCGTCCTTGAGAGACTGCACCGCCCGGTTGAACGACCCTCGACCATCCTTGCGGTCCACGGGAATGTGCTTCATCCCACGCATGAGCGGTCCAGCGACCCGGTGCGAAAAGATCGACTTCTTGGCCATGAAGCGCACCAGACGCTTGGACTTCAGGGCCGCGAGGCCGGCATAGGTGAAGTCGAAGTAGCCCGTGTGATTGATGGCCATGACAGCCCCACCAGTGAGGGGAACGTTGTCCTCACCCTCGATCCGAAACTTCAGTCCTTGAGCGGCGAAGACGAGGCGAGCGGTGTTGATGACCGGGGTGTAGACGGGTTCCAT
>JBDSIV010000076.1:0-43183 GCA_039917755.1 Knoellia sp.
CTCGATGACGACACCGTCGACTCCCTCACGGCCCGGATCGTCTGCGGCGGCGCCAACAACCAGCTCGTCACCGAGGGCGAGGGAGGCACCGCGGACCGGCTCGTCGCCCGTGGCATCACCTACTGCCCCGACTTCCTCGTGAACTCCGGTGGCGTCATCCAGGTGAGCGACGAGCTCCTCGGCTTCGACTTCGACCGGGCCAAGCGCGGTGCGACCGCCATCTTCGAGCACACCCTCGAGGTCCTGCGCACCGCCGACGAGCACGGGTTCAGTCCGGCAGCCGCCGCCGACCACATCGCCGAGGAGCGCATGGCTGCCGGCTCGCCGACGATCTGGCTTCCCCAGCGCTGACCACCCCACCCGCCTCCCCTTTTACGGGTGACCCGCGAAAGGGTTCCCGAGCAACTGAACTGTCCTCTTGCTCAGGAACTCTTCCCCTGGTTCAGCACCGACCTCAGCCCTCTCCCACGAAACGGACGGACTCGAGGATCTCGGTGGTCCTCGGGTTGCCGACAATGTCGTGGAAGCGCAACTGCGTCGTCGGCAGCCACCACATCGTCGAGGTGAACCCGCGCCCCTGGGTGCATTGGATCTCGTAGCGATAGACCTCTGCCGTCTTGGAACCGACCGGACCCAAGGACTTCGTCGGCGCCTGGTCGACCTGCATGATGTCGCCTTGACCCATCGCTGCACGGTCCCCGGCCGACAGGAAGCAGGGCAATGCGTCACTGCGGTGGTACCAGCCGCCGACCTGGCCCGGCGCCCAGGCCTGCTGCCCCTCGCGGCCCACCGTGACAGCACCCCATTGGACCTCGAGATCGCAATTCACCGACGGACCGTTTGCCACGTTGTCGTTGAGGCAGAGCAGGGGCACGGTGACTGCCTTGCCGCTGTCGAGGAGCGCTGACGTGACCTTCGATGACCAGCCCTCCGGCACGAGCATGGTGGCCTTGCCTCCCAGGTCAATGCGGGTCCCGTTGGGTGACGGCGAGCTCACGGTGGGGGTCGTCCGCCCTGTGCTGGGGGTCGGCGTCGGGGTCTGGGTGGCGGGCAGGATCGTCTCATCGCCCGTGTTGCCGAGCTGACTGACGATGACGACACCGCCGACGATCGCCGCGACGGCCACGGTGACCAGTGCCGTCGCGAGGCGCTGGTTGCGGCGTCGCAGGCCTCCGCGACGGTGAATCCCCTCGACGGGAGGCAGGGAGGAGGCCGTGGGGGCGTTCTGCACACCGAAGGCGCGCAGACGCTCGCCGACAGGGTCCTCGCCGGGCGTGGGAGAGCTGACGGAATCAGACATGGGAGTCCTGCGTGGTGGGAGCGAGGAGCGTGGCGAGAGCGGCACGGCCGCGGGAGAGGCGAGCCTTGACCGTGCCATCGGGCACGTTCAGCTCGCGAGAGATCTGCGCAATGGACAGGTCGGCGAGGTGGTGCAGGACAATCGCCTCACGTTGCGCGACCCGCAGCTGGTTGAGGGCAGCGACGAGCGCAGGGTCGAAGGGCTGAGCGTGTTCGCGGTCGTGGCGATCCCCGCGACGGATCCACGCCGTGAGGGCGTTCCGACTCTTGCGCCACCGGCTCACCGCGAGGCGCATGGCGGTCGTCCGCACCCACGCCTCGGGGGTCCGGTCCGCGTCAAGGCGGTCACGGCGCTGCCACGCGCGGATGAACGCCTCCTGGACGACATCCTCAGCCTCGGCCCGGCTGCCACACATGGCCCAAACCTGAGCGAAGAGTCTGGGTGCGGCGGAGTGGTACAGCCGGTCAAACTCCTCCAGACTCATGCCCTTCTCCTCCCCCGTGAATGGTGCTGATCATGCCGTCTACACCTGCCACGCTGGTTCGGTTGCATCATTTCCCACCTGGATCTCACGACACCGTCTCAGTGGAGCGACCCGTGGAGCGGAATCCCGTCCGGCTGCTGTAGCGTTGACCCCACGACATACACACGATTCCCGGGACCACAGCTCGACTTGGGATGACCCCTCGGGGCCGTCCCTTCGGGTATGTCGCCCGGCAGACGCACAAGGGGGTCTCGCCATGGGGCGCGGCCGAGCAAAAGCCAAGCAGACCAAGGTGGCCCGGGAGCTGAAGTACTACAGCCCCGACACTGACCTGAGCTCTCTTGAGCGAGAGCTTCATGGGAGCTCCTCCACGGCGCTGCCGTCGACTCGGGTCACCGAGCCGAGCATCGAAGAGGATGACGACTACGACAAGTGGGCCAGCACACGTCGCTGATGTCTCAGTGCTCGTGCGACGTCTCACGTTCCCCCGTTGCATCTGCACGTCCTCGTGCGGCCTGCGTCATCTGCCGCTCGTGATCTGACATGCTCACGGGCATGACTGACGTGCGCACCGCCGACGCTACCCAGCGCCTCGGCGTCGAGACCACCGGCATCGAGATCATCGACGAGGCCGAACGCACCGCCGCGCCCCGAGATCTCTTCTGGCCGTGGTTCGCCGCCAACGTGTCGGTGTTCGGCATCTCCTACGCCGCGTTCGTGCTCGGCTTCGGCATCTCCTTCTGGCAGGCCGTGGTCGTGACGATCGTCGGCATCGTCGTGTCCTTCGCCCTGTGCGGGATCATCGCCATCGCCGGCAAACGCGGATCCGCCCCAACGATGGTGCTGTCGCGCGCAGCCTTCGGCGTCAAGGGGCAGAAGTTGCCGGGTGTCATCTCGTGGCTCGTCTCGATCGGCTGGGAGACCTTCCTCGCGATCCTCGCCGTGCTCGCTACCGCCACAATCTTTGATCGCCTCGGTTGGGGTGGGGGGACCGGCACCAAGATCATCGCCGCCATCGTCGTCGCCGCGATGATCGTTGCTGCGGCGGTCGCCGGCTACCACATCATCATGCGCATGCAGTCGGTCCTCACCTGGATCACGGGCATCATCACGGTGCTCTACGTCGTCATGACGTTCAACCACCTCGACTGGTCCGCCGTCTCGGCCATGCCGTCCGGGAGCGCCGGCGCCATGATCGGCGCCCTCGTCCTCGTGATGACGGGCTTTGGCCTCGGCTGGATCAACATCGCCGCCGACTGGTCGCGCTACCAGCGCCGTGACGCCAGCGGGACGGCGATCGTCGGCTGGAACACCCTCGGTGGAGCCCTCGCCCCCGCCCTGCTCGTCTGCTACGGTCTCGCGTTGGCCGGCTCCGACAAGAAGGTCCTCGAGGGCATCGGCGCAGACCCGATCGGCACTCTCGCCACGCTGCTCCCCACGTGGGTGCTCGTGCCATTCCTCATCGCCGCCATCCTCTCACTCGTCTCGGGCGCGGTCCTCGGCATCTATTCGTCCGGCCTCACCCTGCTCTCGCTCGGGGTGCGAATCCCCCGCCCGATGGCCGCTCTGGTCGACGGCGTCATCCTCACGCTCGGCACGTTCTATGTCGTGTTCGTCGCCAAGAACTTCATCAATCCATTCCAGTCGTTCCTCATCACGCTCGGGGTGCCCCTCGCCGCGTGGGCGGGCATCATGATCGCCGACATCGCGCTGCGCAAGCGTGACTATGACGACGACGCCCTGTTCGACTCCTCGGGCCGCTATGGCGCGTTCGACTGGCTGTCGATCGGCACGATGATCGGGACATCGGTCCTCGGTTGGGGACTGGTCGTCAACAACTTCACCGACGACGCCACCTGGAACAACTGGCAGGGCTTCCTCCTCCACCCCCTCGGACTGGGCACGTTTGTTGACGACCCCGCCGGGTCCTACTGGGAGGGCACGTTCGCCTATGCCAACCTTGGCGTGCTGCTCGCCCTGGTCCTGTCGTTCGTCATCACCTACGTCGCCCGCCGCGGGACGGTTGCCCGCCAGGAAAACAGCTGATGGTGGTGCGCGCCGATGTCGAGTCGGTGAAGCCGCTGCCCGACGAGTGGCTCGTCATCATCGATCCGCAGGCGATCTTCGCCGACCCTGCGACCAGCCAATGGGGTTCGCCGATGTGGGCAGGGACGGTGCCGCGCATCGCACGTCTCGCCACGGCATACCAAGGTCGCGTCGTCGTGACGCGCTTCGTCGCAGACCCAGGACTCGGCGGTTCGTGGGCGGACTACTACAACGACTGGCAGTTCGCGCTCGTCCCTGACACAGATCCCCTGTATGCCGTGGTGCCAGAACTCGCGCGCCTCGCCGACCATGTGGTCACCGAGGCGACGTTCGGCAAGTGGGGGGCTCAGCTGCGGGCGGTCGTGGGCGATCAGCCCAAGCTGGCCCTCGCCGGCGTGGCGACCGACTGCTGCGTCATCGCCACCGCGATCCCCGCGGGGGACGCAGGTGCCTGCGTGCGCGTCATCGCCAACGCGTGCGCTGGGTCCAACGAGGCCATGAATGAGCAGGCGCTCGGGGCGATGGAGATCTTTGCCCCTCAGATCACCATCGTCTGACCCGGGTTGCGACTTTGTGCCCCGTTGGGACACGGGCACGAAGCCTTCGGCCGAGCGCCGTGTCCCAACGGGGCACAAAGTCGGGGTGTCGGCGGGCGGTCAGTCGCTGCGGACCGGTTCCTGCGCAGCCTCGAGGTCGCCACGATCGCGCATGGGCATGACTCTGCGCGTTGGCGCGCTCTGTTCACGGCTCGTCGAATGAGCACCGACGACCTGCACGGAGCCCCCGTCAACGCCCTTGGCGCCGCGCACCACCTCGACTCCGGCCTCGATGGGAGCGTCCTCGAGCGGGGCGACCTCACCCATCGTCCACGCAGCGATCCCCCGTGCGGCCAACGTGGCCACCGCCAGCTCGGCCTGGTCGGCCGGGAGCATCGCGACGAACCCGACACCCATGTTGAGGGTGCGCTCGATGTCGGCCTGCGGCACCTGACCCAGCCGCTGCACCGTCGAGAACACTGCCGGCGGTGTCCAGGTGCTCCGGTCGACCCTGGCGAAGACGTCGTCGGGCAGGACGCGTGCGAGGTTGGCGGCGAGTCCACCTCCTGTGACGTGCGAGAGGGCGTGGATGTCGAGGCCATCGGTGCGGATCAGTGCGAGCAGGTCGCGTGAATAGACCCGCGTCGGCTCGAGCAGCTCCTCACCCAGGGTGCGGCCGAACTCGTCGACATGCCGATCGAGCGCCCAGCCGGCGTGCTCGATGACCTTGCGCACGAGCGAGAAGCCATTGGAGTGCAGCCCCGAGGAGGCCAGACCCAGCACCACATCTCCGGGACGCACTCGCTGCGGACCCAGCACCGCGGCATACTCCACCACCCCTGTTGCGGCACCCGCCACGTCGTACTCATCGGGCTCGAGCAGACCCGGGTGCTCCGCGGTCTCGCCGCCGACGAGGGCGACGCCGGCCTGCTCGCAGGCGCGGGCGATGCCACCGACGATGGCGGCGATGCGCTCGGGGACGACCTTGCCGGTCGCGATGTAGTCGGTCATGAAGAGCGGCTCGGCGCCGCAGACGACGATGTCGTCGACGACCATGCCGACGAGGTCGAAGCCGATGGTGTCGTGGATGTCGAGCGCCTGGGCGATGGCAACCTTGGTGCCGACACCGTCGGTGGAGGTCGCGAGGATCGGGCGGTCCATCCGGGCCAGGGCGCTGGCGTCGAACATGCCCGCGAAGCCACCGAGCCCACCAAGGACCTCGGGTCGGGTGGCGCGACGCACGTCGGCCTTCATCAGCTCGACCGCCTTGTCACCGGCCTCGACGTCGACGCCGGCGGCGGCATAGGTGATCTGTTCGCCGGAAGTGCCCTGTTCGCTCACGCCGGTCAGCCTAGTTCGCAGCGAATCAGGGGCGACGAACGGCCTCGGCCGCCCCGCCCGAAGCCGTGACCGACACCCGTTCGACGTCGAGGGTGCCCGCGTCGCTCGCAGCGGTCTCACCCTCGGCGACGGGAAACTCGAGCTCGAGCAGCCCCTTGCCCAGACGGTCCGACGACGGCAGCTCCAACGGGTATTCGCCGGAGAAGCAGGCCGTGCAGAGGCGCTCGCGCTCCTGATTGGTGGCCGCGATCATGCCTTCTTCGGAGATGTAGCCCAAGGAGTCGGCACCGATCGAGTTGCAGACCTCTTCGACGCCGATGCCGGTCGCGATGAGCTCGGCCCGCGTGGCGAAGTCAATGCCATAGAAGCAGGGCCAGCGCACTGGTGGCGACGAGATGCGCACGTGGACCTCGGCCGCTCCGGCCTCACGCAGCATGCGCACGAGGGCCCGCTGGGTGTTGCCCCGCACGATCGAGTCGTCGACGACGATGAGGCGCTTGCCCTTGATGACGTCCTTGAGGGGGTTGAGCTTGAGCCGGATGCCGAGCTGGCGGATCGTCTGCGACGGCGCGATGAAGGTGCGCCCGACATAGGCGTTCTTGACCAAGCCCTGGCCGTAGGGAATGCCCGACTCCTGCGCGTAGCCGATCGCGGCCGGTGTGCCCGACTCGGGCGTCGGCATGACGAGGTCGGCGTCGATGGGGTGCTCACGGGCGAGCGTGCGGCCCATCTCGACGCGGGCCTCATGGACGACCTGACCGTTGATCGTGGTGTCGGGCCGGGCGAGGTAGACGTATTCGAAGACGCAGCCCTTGCGGTCGGCCTCTGCAAAGCGCTGGGTGCGCAGCCCGTCCTCATCGATGGCGATGAGCTCGCCTGGCTCGACCTCACGGATGAACGAGGCACCGACGATGTCGAGCGCGGCCGTCTCGGACGCGACCACCCAGCCACGCTCGAGGCGACCCAGCACGAGGGGACGGATCCCCTGAGGGTCGCGGGCGGCATACAGGGTGTGCTCGTTCATGAAGACGAAGCAAAAGGCGCCGCGCAGCTTGGGGAGGACCTCGAGGGCCGCGTCCTCGACCGTGCGGTCGGGATCAGCGGTGAGCAGCGCGGTGACGAGGGCGGTGTCGGTGGTGTTTCCGCGCCCGAGTTCACCACGGTGCGGACCCTCGGTCGCTCCTTCAACGAGGTCGCGCAGCTCGGCGGAGTTGATGAGGTTGCCGTTGTGGGCCAGGGCGAGGGTGCCACCATCGTGGCCGCCGAGCGTTGGCTGGGCGTTCTCCCAGGTGGACGCACCGGTTGTCGAGTAGCGGCAGTGCCCGATCGCAAGGTGGCCGGTGAGGGACGCGAGGGAGCGCTCATCGAAGACCTGCGACACGAGGCCCATGTCCTTGTAGACCAGCAGGCGGCGGCCGTTGCTCGCCGCGATGCCGGCGGACTCCTGGCCGCGGTGCTGCAGCGCGTACAGCCCGTAATAGGTCAGCTTGGCGACGTCCTCCCCGGGAGCCCAGACACCGAAGACGCCACAGGCGTCCTGGGGGCCCTTCTCGCCGGGCATGAGGTCGTGGGTCAGTCGTCCATCTGCGCGTGCCACACTAAAGTGTCCCACGAGTTCGTGGTCCCTGACGCGGCTGCTTCCCAGACCCATCCGCCTCGGCTCTCCGCTCCGAATGGCTTGCCATGGATGCTTCCGCTCACTCGTCCCGGACACGCTGGCCGTATGCCGTCAGCGGCCTTCTCGCTGCCGTCTCCGGTGCCGCCGCTGGTCACCTCGCTGCCGCCTTTGTCGCGCCCGAGGCCTCCCCGGTGCTCGCCGTCGGCTCGCAGGTCATCGACGCCACGCCCACGCCGGTCAAGGAGTGGGCCGTGCGCACCATGGGGACGAACGACAAGCCCATCCTCATCGGCAGCGTGGCCGTTGTGACGTTGCTCCTCGCCGTAGCGGCCGGATTGGTGTCGCGTCGACACCCGACCGCCGGGCGCCTCATCATCGTTGCCCTGGCTGCAGCGGCTGCTGCTGCCGCCGTGTTGCGGCCCGCGGCTGGCCAGCTCGATGTCGTTCCCGGACTGATCACCGGCCTCGTGGGGGTGCTCATGCTCGGGGTGTTGCTGGGCCTGCTTCCGCGCGCTGGGGGCGCTGAAGCCACGTCGCACGACAAGACTGATGGCGCTTTCGTCCGTGAGAGCCCGACCGACCACAACGCCCGCGCCACCGGTGAAGCGACTTCGACCGGCCGCCGGTCCTTCCTCCTCGGCGCCGGAGCGGCCACCGTTGGCGCTGCTGCCGTGGGGGCTCTCGGGCAGAAGCTCACCGCCGACGCGATCGCCCCGTCAACGGTCGCTCTTCCCAAGGCCACCACGCCCGCACCGGCCCTGCCTCAGGGCATTGAGGGCAAGGTCAAGGGAATCGTGCCCTTCCGCACGAGCAACAGCGACTTCTACCGGATCGACACGGCGCTCGTCATCCCTCGTGTGGATCCGGACTCCTGGAAGCTCACGATCGATGGGGAGGTCGACAAGCCCTTCACGTTGACCTACGACGAGCTCACCAAGATGGACCTCATCGAGAAGGACATCACCATGTGCTGCGTGAGCAACGAGGTCGGCGGTGGTTACATCGGCGGCGCTCGCTGGCTTGGCGTTCCGGTGCGAGAACTGTTGTCCCGAGCCGGAGTTCGCTCAAGCGCCGATCAAATCCTGAGCACATCCGCGGACGGCATGACGATCTCCACGCCAGTCCAGGCGCTCATGGATGACCGCGACGCACTGCTGGCCATCGGCATGAACGGCGAGGCTCTCCCCCGCAAGCACGGCTACCCCGTCCGGCTCGTGACCCCCGGTCTCTATGGGTTCGTGGGCTCGACCAAGTGGTTGGCCAGCCTCACCGCCACGACCTATGCCGCCAAGAAGGCCTACTGGACCGAGCGCGACTGGGCCACCGACGGACAAATTCTCACCCAGTCCCGCATCGACACCCCTCGAGGCCTTGCCCAGCTCAAGACCGGCAAGAACGTCATCGGTGGAGTGTCCTGGGCGCAAGGACGCGGCATCGAGAAGGTCGAGATCCGCATCGACGAGGGTCCGTGGCAGAAGGCCACGCTCGGCCCGGACGCCAACATCAACTACTGGCGTCAGTGGTTCTTCGAATGGGACGCCCCCTCGGGACAACACGAGATCACCGTGCGCGCGACCGACCTCACCGGGGCCGTGCAGACCGAGAAGAGGGCCTCCCCGTTCCCTCGCGGCGCCACCGGCTGGCACTCCATCCCCGTCACCGTCGCCTAGCCAACCCCAGTCACAACTTTTGCTCCCCATGGGGGATTCTGAAGGGTCCGGAGGGAAATTTTCCCTCCGGACCCTTCAGTTTCCAGCATGGGGAGCAAAAATTGAGGTGGGGTGGAGGCGGGAGGGCGCGCACGGCATACCCGGCAGTAGAAAGTTGAAAAAAGGTTGGGACTGAACCAATCCGGTGTGGCGGTGGTGGCGAACTAGTGGTGTACGCCAACCCTCTCAAGGAGAACATCATGAAGCTCACGCACCGCACCGCCGCTCTCGCCCTTGCGCTGTCCCTGCCCCTCGGCCTCGCCGCCTGTGGCAGCTCGGACGACACCACGAGCGGTTCCACCAGCTCGGCGACGACGGCAGCACCCACCACCGAGGCACCCACGCCCTCGGAGTCCCCGTCCGCCACCGCTGACGCCATGACGGCCAAGCCGTTCGGTCCTGGCTGCGCCCAGGTCCCGGCCTCCGGTGCCGGCTCGTTCGATGGCATGGCCACCGCCCCGGTCGCCACCGCCGCGAGCGCCAACCCGCTCCTCAAGACTCTCGTCACCGCCGTGGGCGAGGCCGGCCTCGTTGACACCCTCAACGGCGCCCCCGCACTCACCGTCTTCGCGCCGATCGACAGCGCCTTCGCAGCCCTGCCGAAGGCGACGATGGACGCCGCGATGGCCGACCCCAAGGGTCTGCTCACCAAGGTCCTGACGAACCACGTCATCGAGGGCAAGATCGCTCCCGACAAGATCGCCGGTGACCACAAGACCCTCGGTGGCGGCACCATCACCGTCTCGGGCAGCGGCGAGGACTTCAAGGTCGGCGACGCCAGCGTCATCTGCGGCAACGTGCAGACCGCGAACGCCACGGTCTACATCATCGACAAGGTCCTCGTTCCCGCTTCCTGATCCCTCATGGATCAGGCAGTAGCACCTTCCGAGAGGTCATAGGCAATCATGGTCCTCATGGCAGCAGTCGGATCCGGGGACAACTCCTCGTCGGCTGCTGCCCTGGGGCCGGATCTCGGGAGCCTGCTGACCCGCGCGGCACGTGGTGACGAGTCGGCGTTTGCCGAGTTGTATGACGCCACATCGGCGCGAGTCCACGGACTTGTTGTCCGGGTCGTGCGCGACAGGGCCCAGAGCGAAGAGGTCACCCAAGAGGCCTACCTCGACATCTGGCGTCACTGCACCCGCTTCGACGCAGCTCGTGGGTCGGCCCTGTCCTGGATGATGACCATCGCGCACCGCAAGGCCGTTGACCGGATCCGTTCGGCCGAAGCCAGCAAGGCACGCGACATCACCTACGAAGCCACAACCGTTGACCGTGAACACGACACGACGCTCGAAGAGGTCGAGGTCCGCCTCGACCAACAACGAGTGAGGCGGGCACTGGCCACACTCACCGAAACCCAACGAGGCGCGGTCGAACTCGCCTACCTCGGAGGCCACACCCACACCGAGGTCGCAGCCCTCCTGGGCATCCCGCTCGGGACCGCAAAGACCCGGATCAGGGACGGGCTCATCAGACTCAGAGACACTTTGGAGGTGACGGCATGAATCCAGACACCCACGCACTCGCGGGCGCGTATGCCGTCAATGCCCTGACCGACGACGAGCGAGCCTCTTTTGAGCTGCACCTCGAACTGTGCGAGGACTGCCGTGCCGAGGTGGCCGAGTTGCGTGCTGCAGCTGCCGCCCTGACCACGGACGTCGAATTACCGCCGCCACCCGCGCTGCGCGCCTCCATCCTCTCGGCCATCTCGCAGACCCGCCAGCTCTCGCCGATCACCTCGGGCGGGTCGAGCACACCAACTCTGCCGACAGAGCCGTTCGCGGGGGACGCGGGTCTGGGGTTGACGTCGCCCAGCGCGGACACGGCCGCACCCAAGGCCGCACCCACCGACGAGCTCGCTGCCCGCCGTCGGCTCCGTTTCCAGCCGTGGCTCGCCGCTGCGGCCGCTGCAGCGGTACTCACCGTCGGTGGGATCGTGTGGCAGCCCTGGGACGACACCACCCCCACGTTCACCGCCACCGAGCAGGTGCTGCGCTCGAGCGACGCACAACGCCTCGAACTGCCCATGGGCGCGACGGAGGTCACGCTCGTCCGCAGCCCTTCGAAGAAGCAGGCAGTCTTCGTTGCCGACGCCATGCCGGCAGCTCCGGCGGGCAAGGTCTATCAGCTGTGGTTCGACGTCCCCCATGAAGGAATGGTGAGCGCCGGGCTGATCCCGCCCTCTGGTGCGAAAGTTGCCGTGTTGCTTCACGGTGACGCGACGACCGCGACCGGTGCCGGAATCACCCTGGAGCCAGCGTCAGGCTCCAAGAAGCCCACCACCACCCCCGTAGCCCTCTTCACATTCGCCTGACGGCGCCGGCAGCGGCACCGTCCCCGTCAGGTGCGTCGACGGTTACGTGCGTCGGCGGCCGGACAGGGCGAGGACCACGCCAGCCACCGCCACGATCGGACCGATGATGGCCCACATCGTCGCCCCGGACATGGCGCTGCCGCCAAGGATGTTCACGCCCTGCAGGGTCCAGACGACCCCCACCAGGACCAAGAGTGCCCCGAGGGCGATGCGCAGGCCGGAGCTCATGCGCGCGGTCGGGAGGAGTTGAGTTCCATGGGTCAGACGGTAGCCGTCCGTGGGGCAGCCAGGACCTCTTCGAGCATCAGGATGCGAGCGACCGGATCCCCGGCGAGGCCGGGGCTGTTCTCGGGTACCGCCCACACCTTCGTCCTCAGGAACGCGCGGAAGGAGGAGGCCTCGGTCTCCGTGTCGAAATCAAGGTCGAGGACGACGTAGTGGTCGTCATCGACCGGCTGTGCCACGCGGTGGCCTCGGACGCCCGCACCGGCCCGCATCTGCGCGAATCGGTCGAAGGCCCCCTTCCAGGTGGCGAAGTCGGTGATCGGGTGCTCGATGTGAAGGGTGTGCATTGCTCCACTGTCCTGCGCGTCCGCTGCCACCGGTATCCCAGAAACCTGGGGTCTTGCCTGTTGGGGCTTCTACGCTGAGCAGGTGGCAAGGCCCAGCCTGCGTGAACTCGAACCGACCACGATCCACCGACTGGTCGACGATGCCGAGGACTCCCGTGTCCTTCGCGCCGAGCTCCTCGCGAGATTGCATCGAGTCGTCCAATTCGATTGGTACGCCTGGGTGCTCACCGATCCGACGACCTCCGTCGGCGTCGACCCCCTCGCGGAGATCCCTGAACTGGCCGAGCTCCCGGGGACGATCCGGTTGAAGTACCTCACTGCCTTCAACCGGTGGACCTCCCTCACTGAGCCGGCAACTCTGGGCTCACGTGCCGCTGAGAGCCTGCTCTGGCGGGAAGCTCAAGCCCAACACGGCGTGGTCGACGTCGCGTCGGTTGCGCTGCGCGACCGCTGTGGTTGCTGGGGTTTCCTCGACCTGTGGTCCACGAGACCGTATGCCGTGCAGGTTCCGGTCCTGCTCGGCGAACTTGCACCACAGCTCACGCACGCCATGCGACTGGTTCGCGCCAAGAGCTTCCACGTGCCCGGGGACCAGGCGCCCCCTCCGAGCAAGCCGCTTGTCCTTGTCTTCGGTGATGACCTGTCGGTCCTCGACCAGGCTGAGGGGTCGCAGGAGTGGTTGCGGCTGCTCCTGCCCCAGCCGGATGGGTCCACCCCGATCCCGGCCTGCGCGCTCAACGTGGCCGCGCAACTCCTCGCAGTCGAGGAGGGGATTGATGACAACCCGGCGATGGCGCGGATGCCGCTGCCCGGAGGTGCGTGGGTGACCCTGCGCGCCTCGCGTCTCGAGCCACGCCACGCGATCGCGGTGACGCTCGAGTGGACGACAGGTGCGGACCGCCTCGACATGTTCGGCCGCGCCCATGGCCTGTCCCCTCGCGAGAACCAGATCCTAGGAGTTCTGGCGACCGGTGCCGACACGGCGGCGACGGCAGAGCACCTCCACCTCTCTCCTCACACCGTCCAGGACCATCTCAAGTCGGTGTTTGCCAAGACGGGTGATCACAGCCGGCGTGAACTGCTGGCCCGCGCCCTCGGGAGCCCCTCGTTCTGAGGACTCTGACCGGGCGACGCCCCGCTGACACCTCACCCCCGCGTCCCACGCTCGGCAGGGGGTCGCGCCACTGGAGCGTGTAGTCCGCTGGTAGGGCTGTGGACAACTCGGCGGGGCCGTCGGCAGTTCTCACCACACTGACTCCATGGACGTGGCCCGCGAACTGGAGCGCCTCGGCGGAATCGCCGGAAGGAAGGCTCTGCTTGCCGTCACCACCCGAGGGGAGGTGGAGCGGGCCGTCGAGCGCGGTGAGATCCGCCGGGTGGGGCGCGGTCGCTTCGCCCTGCCCACTGACATCGAGGCCAGGGCCGCCGCCCACGCGCTCAAGGGCACAGCCATCCTGTTGTCCGCGGCAGCGCACTGGGGGTGGGCCTGCAAATGGACTCCGCGCCGGCCCCAGATCGCGGTGCCCAAGGGGCGCAAGGTGAGTCCTGCCATGCAGAAGAAGCACGATGTCCGTTGGCGGTCCGTCCCCCCTGAAGACGTGAAAGAGGGGTGGGTCACGTCCAAGGCACGCACGTTGATCGACTGCGCAATCCTCTTGCCCTTCGACGAGGCGTTGGCCGTCGCCGACTCCGCCCTACGCGGCGGCCTCACCATGGCCGATGGGGCTGAGCTGAAGGCGATGATGCGGACCGTTCCCGTGCAGCACCGACGCCGGGTGAAACGGGTGATGGGCGCAGCCGTGCGCGACGCATCAGGGCCCTTCGAGTCGGTTCTTCGGGCCATTGCTCTCGACGTCTCCGATCTCACGGTCCAGACGCAGGTCCGGATCGACGACGCCGACGGCTGGATCGGTCGGGTCGACCTGGCCGACGTGAGCCTCCACCTCGTCCTGGAGGCCGACAGTATGGAGTACCACGGGGAGCGCTCGCTCCAGGATCGGGACTGTGCGCGCTACACCCGGCTGACCTCAAGCGGGTGGCTCGTGCTCCGCTTCACGTGGGAGCAGGTGATGCACAAGCCCGACTGGGTGCGGGCGCAGATCGCCGCCGCTGTCCATGTGCGCCAGCAGCAGCGATCTTGCTGTCTGCCGGAGAACTACACGCCCGGCGTCGCGTGACTCTGGTTGCGCGCGGAGTGTGCACTCGTGTGTGGGAGCGTGTCGTCCGCCGGCACGGGCCAAGCACACCTCAGCGGTTGCGTCGCTCCGACAACGCCTCGATCGCCACGGAGACCCCCGCCGCGAGCAGCCCGACCACGAGAGCGCCCAGAAGTCCGAGATAACCCACGGCGGAGGACGTCGAGTACGACCCCTGCGCCACTCGATCAGACTCCTCCACCCCACGGAACATCCCCAAGGAGGCTCCGATGGCAAAGCCCACGACCGCTCCGATGATGAGGACGCGGAGGTGGTTGGGGCGACGGACCTGACTGTTCACGGACTCCACGCTACTTCCCCCCGGCGGCGGCCACCACACCGGAGGCGACAGCCTCAAGGGTGGCCAGCGACCCGGCATACGGGGAATCGGAACGCGGCCAATGGGTGATGGTGTCGGTGAAGCCGAGCTCAGCAGCACGCCCGGTCATCTCCTCATAGACGCCGACCGACTCGAGGGAGAACTGCGGCGACGCATCGAGCGAGAGATAGCGGTCGAGCCCCTCAGAGCCCTCGGTCGCCGTGAACTTCTGAGCCAACGCGGACACACCGGTCCACCACTCCTCCACGGTCTCAGACTTGGTGCCGGTCGTCACCCAACCCTGGCCGTGCTTCGCCGCCAGCCGCAGTGATCTCGGCCCATTCGCGGCAACAACGAAAGGCACTCGATCACGCACCGGACCCGGGAGCGTGCGGGCGTCGCGGACGGCATACCAGTCGCCGTCGTGGTCGACATGGTCCTCACGCAGGAGCCGGTCGAGCAACGGGACGTACTCGTGAAAGCGGTCGACACGCGCCTTGACCGAGTGCGACTCCCCCAACAGGGCCGAGTCGAGGTCGCCGCCCGTCCCCAGCCCGCAGAGGAAACGTCCACCGGACAGGTCGTCGAGCGCCAGGACGTCACGCGCGAAGACGTAGGGGTGGCGGAAGTTCGGGGAAGTGACGAACGTGCCCAGTCCGATAGTCGACGTCACGCCGGCAGCTGCGGCCAACGTCGGCACCGCCGGGAACCACGCACTGTCGGGCAGCCCACCCCACACGAGATGGTCATAGACCCAGGCGTGCACGAACCCCATCTCCTCGGCGGCGCGCCACCGTGGGCCCGCCTCGCGCCAGGGCAGGTCGGGCAGGATCGAGATTCCGTGTCGCATGGGTCAGCTCGTTTCGATGACAGTGCCGAAATCGGCAAAAAGCGGGAGGTATGCCGTGAGGTCGGCTCGCGTGCCGCTCACCCGAAGGCGCCCCTCCCCAGCCGCGTCGGTCAGGTGCTGGCGTCCGATGACGAGCGCCAGCCAGGTGGACGCGTCGGTCTCGACGACATTGGGTGGGGTGCCGCGCCGGTGCTGGAGGCCTTCGATGCACTGCACCGCGCCGAAGGGTGGAACCCGGACCTCGACGCTGCGACCCGGTGCCCGTGTCTCCAACTCTTCGAGCGTGAAACGGACCGCGAGCGCCGTCGTTGCGCGGTCGACAGGGTCTTCACCACGCTCAGCCGCAGCCCACGTGGTGAGCGCGGCGCGACCGTCAGTGACAAGAATTCGGCGGCGGGGCGGCATACCAGCCATCGTAGGTCGGCGGGCTGACGCTCCCGGACTGCTGGCATTTCGTTCACTATTCACAAATAGTTATGCAGTCCCGATGACGTCGCGGTGAATCTGGGGCAGCATGGGCGAGTCGCCGGACCCTTGCCGGTGACGACCCATGCGGTTCATCCCCGGAGGCAACATGAATCACGGCAGAAACCTCGCTGCGGCCACGGCCGGCCTGATGCTGGTCGGCGCGGCAGCCATGACCGGTTCACCGGCATCAGCGGCGACCAACATGAAGGGGGGACCACTCCCGGCGGGGACCACTCCCATCAATATCCTCAATCTCAACGACTTCCACGGTCGCATCGACACCGACGGCAAGGGCACGTTGGGCAAGAACTTCGCTTGCACGCTCCTGACCCAGCGCCAGCAGCTCGGTGCCGCAAACACGCTGATGCTCGGAGCCGGCGACCTCATCGGCGCCTCGCCGTTCACGTCGGCAGTCCAGGACGACAACCCGACGATCGACTACCTCAACGCGCTCGGCATGAACGCGTCCTCCGTGGGCAACCACGAGTTCGACAAGGGCTACGACGACCTCACACAGCGGGTCGAGACCCGGGCGGACTTCGAGTACGTCGGTGCCAACGTTTTCCTCAAGGGAACGCAGACCCCGGCATTGAAGCAGTACCAGTCGTACGACGTCGCCGGTGTGCGTGTCGCTGTCATCGGTGCTGTCACCAAGGACACGCCCAACCTTGTCGCAGGCGCGGCCGTCGAGAAGCTCGACTTCGTCGACCCGGTCGACGGTGTCAACAAGGTCGCGGCCCAGCTGACCGACGGCAACGAGGCCAACGGTGAGGCCGACGTCCTCATCGCCGAGTACCACGAGGGTGGGCCGTTCTCTACGACGACCGACCCCAGGACGACGACGGGCCAGCTCGCCGACCAACTGAAGAACCCGGTCTTCGCCCACCTCGTCAACGACACCTCGGCCAAGGTCGCGGCGGTCCTTCAGGGCCACACGCACCAGGCCTACGTCTATGACGTGCAGATCCCCGGTGAGGCCGCAAGTTCGACCCGCCCCGTGCTCCAGACCGGCAACTACGCCGCTGCGGTCGGCAAGATCCAGCTCGGCTGGGACGCGTCGGCCAAGAAGGTCACGGCCTACAACGCCGCCAACATTCCTGCCGTCGCGCCGTCACCCGAGTGCGCGACAAACGCGACGTTCCAAGCGGCATCCAAGGTCATCGACGACGCCATCGCGTACGCCGCACCGCTCGCCGCCGCACCGGTCGGCAAGATCACGGCCGACATCACGCGTGACGGACGCGACGACCGCAAACGTGAATCGGCCCTGTCCAACCTCATTGCCCAGCAGTACCTCGACGTCGTCAATGCACCCGGCCGTGACATGGGTGCCGACATCGGTGTGATGAACCCGGGAGGTGTCCGCGCCGACCTGCTCTACGGCACCGAGGGCACCATCACGTTCGCTCAGGCCGCAACGATCCTGCCGTTCGGAAACACGATCAAGACGGCCGAATACACCGGAGCACAGTTCAAGCAGATCCTCGAGGAGCAGTGGCAGCCCAAGGGCCTGTCACGTCCCTACCTCGCGCTGGGACTGTCGAAGAACGTCACCTACACCTATGACCCGACGCGGGCTCAGAACGACCGGATCACCGGAATCTTCGTCAATGGAGCCCCGATCGACCCGGCCAAGGTCTACACGATTACCTCCTCGGCATTCCTCATCACAGATGTGGGTGCCGGTCCCGACCAGTTCTTCACATTCCTCGAGGGCGCCAACTACAAGGACTCCGGTCTCGTGGACCAGAACGCGTTCGTCGACTGGCTCAAGGCCAACAGCCCGGTCTCACCGAGCCCCGTCCAGCACGGTGTGGGTGTCATCGGCTCGCAGCTAGTGTCGATCAACAAGAAGGGCGCGGCGACCCTCACGCTGCACCTCGAGGGCTTTGACATCGCTGGCGGCTCGGCGGTGGCCAACACGTCAGCTGTCCTCTCTGCTGGCGACGTGAAGCTCGGAACGGTGCCGATCAAGACCGTCCGTGTCGCCGACCCGCTTTCGCCGTCACGTGATGGTGTTCTTCGGGCGACGATCACCGTGAGCAAGCAGCAGTTGCTGCCGCTCACCAAGGGCAACGGCCACCGCAACGTCAACACCTATCTCACGGTCACGGCGCAACCCACGGGCACGGTCGCTCACATACCGGTGACGATCAGCAAGTAGTCCGTGGCTCGCAGAGCCCACGACCCCATGACCCAGCACCCCCTGCGCCACAGTGGCGCGGGGGGTGCTTGGCTGTGCGGGTGACTGAGGCAGCCGAGTTCGAGCAGGACGGCGCCGTCACATGGATCCGGGTCGGGGATTTCGCGCAGTCCGCGGTCGACCTCAACGATCCCGAGAACCTACTCTTCGAGTACGTCCAGCACCTGGCTCTCTGCATCGACGCGGTGTTCGCTCGCCCGGCGCAGTTGAGGACGACGCACGTCGGCGGGGCCGGGCTGACGTTGGCGCGATGGATGCACGCGTCCCGGCCGGGATCACCCCAGATCGTGCTCGAGCCGGATGTCGCTCTCACCGAGTCCGTGCGGCGCGAGTTGCCGCTGCCGCGCGGTCACCGCATCCGGGTACGCCCGTTGCGCGGCGAGGAGGGGATCGCCGGATTGGCCTCTGCCAGTGCGGATCTCATCATTTTGGATGCCTACGTCGACGGGCAGGTCCCCGCGTCACTCACGACGGTCGAGTGGTTGGGCGAAGTCGCGCGCGTCCTCGCGCCGGGCGGTCTGTTCCTCGCGAACCTTGGCGACAAACCCGGGCTTCGGTATGCCGCGCGCGTCGCCTCGGGTGCCCGGACAGCCTTGGGTCCGGGCTCGCAGACGGCCTACGTCGGTCTGCACCAGGTCCTCAAGGGCAAGGGCTACGGCAACGTGGTCCTCGCCGCGTCACGCCACCCGTTACCGCTCTTCGAGATGCGACGCGGCACGGCCCGACTCCCATTGCCAAGCGGGGTGGTGCCGCCGGCCGAGGTGCTGAGCCGCTCTGCTGGCGCCCAGCCCTTCAGCGCCGCCCGCGGTGACACTGCCGACTCCCCGGCCCCACCCGCCTGACCTGCACCGCAGCGCCGAGCGCGTCAGGACGGCCCGGTCACCTCGGGGGTCGGAAGTCCTCTGGCGACCAGTCGTGTTGGTAGTTCTCCCCGGCGCCACCCTCCAGGCTGTCCACGCCAGCCGACCTGTCAAGGGGAAGGTGCGTCGGAGCCCAGGAGTCGTCAGCGGCCTCCTGCTCGACCTTCTCCTCAGCATCGGTCGACTCATCCCTGTCGTCGTGACCGTCCGACTCGTCGTCGGTGCTGACTGGGTCGTCCTCGGTCCCGAGGCGCAGCCACCAGAGGGTCGAGAAGGTCAGGGTCAGGAGGGAGGCACCGAGTGTTGTCAGGTTGGCGATGGCCATCTCGGTCCATGGCATCGGGCCGATGTAGTTCGCCAAGTCACCGCCCGCATCGGGGGGAAAGATCAGGAAATAGAGGTTGGCAACCACGAGTCCCACGACGGGGGCAAAAACCACACATCCAGAAGCCAGCACCTCCCAGCGGAGCGATCTGAGCGGACTTAGTGACGGGTTCCGGTGCAGGACCACCACGGCCGCAGCCACCAACGCGGACGCAAGCAGCAGCTGGATGCCGATCTGGCGGTAGCTGAGATCGAACGCCAACAGCAGGAAGACGCGCTGCCCGAACGGCAAACCGACATCAGTGGCCGTGCCATCTTCTCCGTAGGATTGCCCGGTCTGTTCCCACCCGAACCACATGTTCAGGGCCAGCCCCGCTGCAGTCAGGACCGACGCTGCCGCCAGCAGTCGAGCACTGGCCCCAAGAAGTCGCTCTGTCGACATGGAACGCAAACGCACTGCCCACCCCTGCCATTCGATTGCGCCACCCTGCACATGTTCCGCACAGGCTAAGGGTCAAGGCAGGTCCGTGCCGAGATTCCGCACGGTGCGCCTCACTCAGGCCGCGTCGGCCTCACGGGCGAGGCGGGCGGCGCGGGCAGCCTCGACCTTGGCCGCGCGTCGTCGACGAAGCTGCATCTGCGGGTCGTCGGCTGCGCCGAGCTGTGCGGGCCCGAAGACCTCCCACGTCATCATCTGGAGGCGGTAGCCCAAGCGGTAGGCCAAGGACAGTCCTTCGTTCTCCGGATTGCTCATCGCGCCACTTCCTTGGTGTGCCAATGGTTTGTGTCCCAAGAATATCACCGAACGGACGTAGAGTGGGACCCGTGACGACGACCCCGCCCCATCTCGTGATCGCCGACAAAAACCTGCTCGCCCTCGACCAACAGGTTTGCTACGCCCTGGCCGTCGCCTCGCGCAACGTCATCGCGCTCTACAAGCCGCTGCTCGCGCCGATGGGCCTGACCCACCCGCAGTACCTCGTGATGCTCGCCCTCTGGGAGGAGACCCCCCTCACGGTGAGCGAGCTCGGGCGGCGGGTCAGCCTGGACCCCGGAACGATGTCGCCCCTGCTCAAGCGTCTCGAGTCCAGTGGCCTGCTCACGCGCGAACGCAACCCCACGGACGAGCGCGCCCTCGCGGTGTCCCTCACCCCCCACGGCGCTCGCCTGCGCAGACAGGCCGAGAAGGTGCCGCCGGCGATCATCGAGCGTCTCGGCCTCCAGGTGGCAGAGCTCGAGTCGCTCCGCGATGGCCTCACCCGACTCATCGCCGCTGCTCGCTCCTAATCTCCGACAGTCTGCTCAGCCGACGTAGGTGCGGGCGTTGCGGAACATCCGCATCCAAGGCGAGACGTCCTCGACGCGACCGCTCGTCCACGACATCTGGGCGTTGCGCTGCACCCGCTCGGGGTGCGGCATCATCGCGGTGAACCGGCCATCCGTGGTGGTCACCGACGTGAGCCCCTCCGCAGATCCGTTGGGGTTGAACGGGTATGCCGTCGCGACGCCACCATCGTTGTTGACGAACCGTGCCACCCGCTGGACGGAAGCCTCGTCACCGCGGACCGAGAAGTTGGCAAACCCCTCACCGTGGGCAACCGCGATCGGGATGCGCGACCCCGCCATCCCCGCTGTGAAGATCGAGGGGGAGTGGAGGACCTCAACAAGAGAGAGCCGGGCTTCATACTGCTCGGATCGGTTGCGGGTGAAGCGCGGCCACGCATCGGCACCGGGGATGAGGTCGGCCAGAGCCGCAAACATCTGGGCACCGTTGCAGATGCCGAGCCCAAACGAGTCACCGCGTTCAAAGAATGCGGAGAACTGCTCAGTGAGCGACTCGTTGAAAAGCACAGAACGCGCCCAACCCTCACCGGCTCCCAACGTGTCGCCATAGGAGAATCCGCCACAGGCAACCAACCCGACGACGTCGGACAGTGAGGCGCGACCGGTCTGGAGGTCGGTCATATGGACGTCAAGCGTCTCGAACCCGGCGCGGTGGAAGGCGTAGGCCGTCTCGATGTGGGAGTTCACACCCTGCTCACGCAGGACGGCGACGCGCGGACGAGCTCCGACGTTGAGGAAGGGGGCAGCAACATCGTCGCTCGCGTCGAACGAGGTCCACATGTGCAGCCCGGGATCAGCCTCGTCACCAAAGGCCGCGTGCTCCTCGTCGGCGCACTGCGGGTTGTCACGCAAAGACGCGATGCGCCACGACACCTCATCCCAAACCTGCGCCAGGTCCTGCGTGGACTCGTCGAGCGCCACCTCGCCAGCAATCGAGACCGCGACCCGTCGCTCGGGGTGAGTCCCGCCAATGATCGACGAAAAGTCTCCGACACCAGCGTTGATGAGGACCTCGCGGACCTCGCTCACCGAGTCGGCATGAACGCCGAGCACGGCACCCAACTCTTCAGCGAAGAGGGCGGCCACCGAGTCGACCGCGATCTCCACGCCGAGGCCGCTGGCGAAGGCCATCTCGCACACGGTCGCCCAGAGGCCGCCATCGGAGCGGTCATGATAGGCCGACACCAGCCCACGAGAACGCAATTCGCTCACCGCGTTGACCAGGGCGATCAAGCGATCGGGGTCATCGAGGTCGGGGACTTCCCCACCAAAGACACCTGAGACCTGCGCGAGCATCGAGCCGCCGAGGCGGTCGGCACCAGCACCCAGATCAATGAGGAGGAGCGCCGAGTCGGGCTCGAGCTGCGGAGTCAGCGTCCCGCGAACGTCGGGAAGCGTGGCGAACGCCGACACGACGAGCGACACCGGCGAGATCACCTGACGCGTCTCGCCCGATCCGGCATCGGTCCACTTCGTCCGCATCGACATCGAGTCCTTGCCCACCGGAACCGAGATCCCCAGAGCTGGGCACAGTTCCATCGCGACGGCCTCGACCGTGTCGAAGAGCGCAGCGTCCTCACCGGCCTCGCCCGCGGCAGCCATCCAGTTGCAGGACAGCTTCACCGCGGCCAGCGAGGGCAGGGGTGCGGCCAAGAGGTTGGTCACTGCCTCCCCGACCGCCATCCGACCCGAAGCCGGAGCGTTGACCGAGGCGAGCGGCATACGCTCCCCCGATGCCATGGCCTCGCCCGCAAACCCAGCGTGGTCCGCCAGGGTGACCGCGACATCAGCCACGGGCACCTGCCACGGGCCGACGAGCTGGTCGCGGTGCGAGAACCCGCCGACCGTGCGATCGCCGATGGTGATGAGGAAGCGCTTGCTGGCGACCGACGGGTGGCGCAGGACGGCGTAGGCCGCGTTGCGCACGTCGACGTCACTCACCTCCAGCGGGTCTCCGGTCCACGACACCCGCGTCGCGTCGCGGGTCATCCGCGGCGGCTTGCCGAGGAGGACCTCCATGGGCATGTCGATCGGCACGTCGGTGTCGGAGTCGCCAGCGACAAGGAGTTGGGCGTCGTCGGCTGCGACGCCGATGACCGCCATCGGGCACCGCTCGCGCGCGGTGAAGGACTCCATGAGCTCGAGCGACTCCGGGGCGATCGCCATGACGTAGCGCTCCTGGCTCTCGTTCACCCAGATCTCCTTGGGGGCGAGGCCGGACTCCTCGAGCTGGATCGCGGACAGGTCAAAGCGGGCGCCCAGGCCTGCGTCGTTGACGAGCTCGGGGAAGGCGTTGGAGAGCCCACCCGCGCCGACGTCGTGGATGGCGAGCACGGGGTTGTCGGCACCGAGCGACCAGCAGTGGTTGATGACCTCTTGCGCTCGCCGCTCCATCTCGGGGTTGCCGCGCTGCACGGAGTTGAAGTCGAGGTCAGCCGCGTTCGTGCCAGAGGCCATCGACGACGCGGCACCACCGCCCATGCCGATGCGCATGCCCGGTCCGCCGATCTGCACGAGCAGCGATCCGGCGGGGAAGAGGATTTTTTCGGTCTGGTCTGCGCTGATCGAGCCCAGGCCACCGGCGCTCATGATCGGCTTGTGATAGCCGCGGCGCACCCCATCCACCGTCTGTTCATAGACCCGGAAGAAGCCGCCGAGCCCGGGCCGACCGAACTCGTTGTTGAACGCCGCCGCACCGATTGGCCCGTCGACCATGATCTCGAGCGGGGTCGCGATGTGCTCAGGCGAGCCGTAGACGTCGCTCTCCCACGGCTCGTGCGTGCCGGGGAGGTGCAGGTTCGACACGACGAACCCGGTGAGCCCGGCCTTGGGCGCGGAGCCACGACCGGTGGCGCCCTCGTCACGGATCTCGCCACCAGCACCCGTCGCGGCACCGGGGAACGGCGAGATCGCCGTCGGGTGGTTGTGCGTCTCGACCTTCATGAGGACATGGACGTCCTCCTCGCGAGCGGCGTAGGCGGTCGGGCCGTCCCCACGCCCTGGCAGCCACCGCTCGATGCGCCCGCCCTCCATGACGGAAGCGTTGTCCTTGTACGCGACGATCGTTCCGGCGCCTGCGACCTTCTCGGTGTGGCGAATCATCCCAAAGAGGCTCTTGACCTGCGGCTCGCCGTCGACGATGAAGTCGGCGTTGAAGATCTTGTGACGGCAGTGCTCCGAGTTGGCCTGCGCAAACATCATCAACTCGACGTCCGTGGGGTTGCGCTGAAGTCCCGTGAATGCGTCGGCAAGGTAGTCGATCTCGTCGTCGGACAACGCGAGCCCGTATGCCGTGTTCGCACCTTCCAGCGCTTCACGCCCACCGCCCAGGACGTCGACGTGCTCCATCCGCTCGGCCTCGCGCTCCTCGAAAAGGGCGGCGGAGGCCTCGCGGGTCGGGAGCGCGGTCTCGGTCATGCGGTCATGAAGGACGGCCGCGATGGCGCCCCACGCTTCACCGGACGAGTCATCGCCCAGGGCCGCGCCGTCGATCCCCTCGAGCACGAACTCCGTGACCCGCTCGACGCGGCGGATGTCAATGCCGCAGTTGTGGACGATGTCGGTGGCCTTGCTGGCCCAGGGCGAGATGGTGCCGAGGCGGGGCGCGACCACGACGAGAGCCTGCGGTGCATCGGAAGCCGGCCCACCGGCATACGCATCGCCGTAGGTCAGCAGACGTTCAACCGTCTCGCGTGCCGCATCGTCGAGGGACTGTTCCGTGGCGACCCAGTGCACGAAGCGGGCACTGACCGCCGTGATCGCGGGCTCGACGACCTGGAGGCGGGCGAGAAGGGCGCGGGCCCGGAAAGGCGAGAGAGCAGACCCACCCTCGACAGTGGTCAGGGCGAGGTCATGCGTCGGATCAATCACGTGAGGCTTCTCCAAGGGAGGTGCGGCCGGGCCGAGTCACAGGCTACTGGGGCGGCCCACTCCCTCCGTCCGCGACCTCCGCACCTCACCAGTGGAGCGCGAAGGCGTGAAAAAGACAGCCACCACGAGTCGGGGGTCGCGTGACCAGTCGCCAGCTCCCACACCCGCGAACGGTCACAGAGGCCCCGACAGGTGGCCGACGCCGGGTCAGAAGGTCTGGCCGGTGAGGCGCTCGTAGGCCTCGACATACTTCGCGCGCGTCCGCTCGACGACCTCGGCCGGCAGGGCAGGGGGCGCATCCCCCGAGGACTTGTCCCAACCACTCACCTCAGACAGCAGCCACTCGCGCACGAACTCCTTGTCGAAGCTCGGCTGCGTGTGCCCGGGCTCCCACTGGTCGGCGGGCCAGAAACGCGACGAGTCCGGGGTGAGGACCTCGTCCGCGAGCACCAAAGCCCCCGACGCATCCACCCCGAACTCGACCTTGGTGTCGGCGATGAGGATGCCTCGCTCCCCCGCGATCTCGTTGCCACGAGCCAGAATTCGCGTGGTCAGGTCGCGCAGGGTCGCGGCCAGCTCGGGCCCCACCTCGGCCTCGACCGCCTCGAACGACATCGGCTCGTCGTGCTCGCCCATCGGCGCCTTCGTCGACGGCGTGAACAGTGGCGCAGCGAAGCGGTCGCCGTCGCGCAGCCCGGCCGGCAGGGTCAGACCGCTCACGGTGCCGTCCGCGGCATACTCACGCAGTCCGCCCCCGGTGAGATAGGCGCGCGCGACGCACTCCACCGGCACCATGTCGAGTTTGCGCACCAGCACTGCTCGCCCGGCCACGACCGCTGGCACGTCGATGGACACGACGTGGTTGGGCACCAGGTCCGCCAGCTGGTCAAACCACCACAGCGACAACTGCGTCAGCACGGCACCCTTGTCGGCGATCGGCGGGTCGAGGATGAAGTCGAATGCCGAGATCCGGTCCGAGGCGACGAGCAGCAACTGGTCGTCACGACCATCCGGCGCATAGAGGTCGCGCACCTTGCCGGAGTAGACGTGCGTGAAGCCGGGGATCTCGAGCGGTGCCTGCGTCTCGGGCGTCGTCATGCCGCAGATTCTCGCAGCCACCCGAGGTCGCGAGAAGGTCAGGGGATCGAGTTCCACCCACACCACCGAACCGGGCGCGGCCTCATCCACGCGCCGCGGTTCCTGCGGTTTCAGGCGCGAGCTGCTCGCGGCCAGCGCTGAGCCCCCGGCCCGTCGGCCGAGCGAACGTCGTCGGCGTTGTAGATCGGACATGACGTCATCGAGAGGCAACCGCAACCGATGCAGTCGGTGAGCCCGTCGCGCACCTTGGTCAGCGCCTCGATGCGCTCGGACAGCGCGTCGTGCCAGGCAGCAGACAGCCGAGCCCAGTCGCGCTGGGTGGGCGGGTGGTCAGCAGGCAACGTCGCGAGCGCCTCGCCAATCTCGGTCAGGCTCAGCCCGAACCGTTGCCCTGCGCGGACAACGGCGATCCGACGCAGGGTATGCCGTGGGTAGCGGCGGTGGTTGCCGGCGTTCCTCACGCTGTGGATCAGTCCACGCTCCTCATAGAACCGGACGGTGGGGACGGACACGCCACTGCGCGCGGCGATGTCTCCGATGGGCAGCTCGTCGTTCTTGTCCACCACTCCAGCCTACGGCTTGATCTCAAGTCCACTTGAGATACCAGGATTCCTTCATGTCCTCGTCGGCCGCCGCGCCACCCCTCCCCCTCCCCCTCGCCCCTGAACCGGAGCGGCTCTTCAGCGCCAAGCACCTCCCGGTGGCCATTGGGATCATCGCCCTCGTCACGCTGGGTGCTTTCGAGAACCGGGCCACGATCAGCATCATGCCGACGGCGGCCCGGGCACTCGACGGGCTCGCCTGGTTCGGCCCGGCCAACGCCGCCTCGATGGTGACGTTCATGGTGGCTGTGGTCATCGCCGGCCGCTGGGTCGACCGGGCCGGGGCCCGGGCCGTCCTCCTCGCCGGGCTCGCGACGTTCCTCGTCGCCCAGCTCGTCACCGCGAGCGCCCCCTCCATGGCGGTCTTTCTCGTCGGGCGAGGGCTCTCCGGCATCGCGGAGGGCCTCATCGACGTCTCGACCCTCGTATTCGCCGCGCGGGCCCTGCCCGAGCACCTGCGCGCCAAGGTGTTCGCGACCTTCGCCGCCGCCTGGATCTTGCCGAGCCTGCTCGGGCCCGGAGCTGCCGGTGCTGCGGAGGCACTCGTCGGCTGGCGGCTCGTCTTCCTCCTCCCCATCGCGCTCCTCGTCCCCGCGCTGCTGCTCCTCCTCCCGGGTCTGCGACGAGCCAGCGTCCGGCACAGTGACAGCCCAGCGACCACCCGTGCGGACGCACTGCACGAGAAGCCTCTCCTCCCCGCCCTGGGCCTCGCCACCGCCGTCGCCCTGCTCAGCGTCGGCGGGCCCCTGGCGTTCGACGGCGGCGACCACCGCCTCGCCGGCTTCGTCGCTCTCGTCGTCGGTGCCGCAGCGCTTGTCACCACGATCCGAGCGGCACTACCGGCCGGAACGCTGACGGCAGCACCCGGCATACCCGCTGTTGTCGCTCTGCGCACCCTGTTGGTCATTGCGTTCGGTGGGATCGGCGGCTATCTCCCGCTCATGCTCGACGTCACCCACGACGTCGGTCCGGCTCTCGCCGGGATCAGCCTCAGCGTCACCGGAGTGTTCTGGGCGGCTGGGAGCGCCATCCACAGCCTCGACGCCGTCCAGCGCCGGTTCGACGCCGCAGCTCGCGTCCGACTCGGCCTCACCCTCATCGCGCTCGGCGGAATCGGCCCGGTCCTGCTCGCGCTCAGCATCGTCGACCTCATCCCCGGCCTCGTGGGGTGGGCCCTCGCTGCCACCGGCATGGGGCTGTCCTCACCGAGCCTGGCCACCGAGATCTTCGCCCTCGCCCCTGAGCACAAACAGGGGGAGGCGACTGCCGCCTCACAGATCGGCGCGAGTCTCGGCAGCGCGCTCACGACAGCTGGCGGCGGGGCCCTCATCGCGGCCCGCCACGACACCCTCGACGGAGGCGTCTTTGCACTACTCATGGGTATCTCCCTAGGCGCCGCCGTGATTGCCCTCACCCTCACGCAGCGGATGCGCCCTCGTGCGGTTCATGTGGCGGCACAGGCCTCCCGCCGACTCGGCGAGGGTGGCACAGTACGGCCCATGCTCAAGTCTCGTGACCTCGCGCTCATCGCCATCTTCACCGGTGTCATCGCCGCCCTCGGCCTCATTCCGGCCATCGCCCCGTTCGGTGGCAGCGTGCCGATCACAGCCCAGTCGATGGGCATCATGCTCGCCGGCGCCATCCTCGGCTCGAAGCGCGGCGCCCTGTCCGTGCTGCTCCTCCTGGCCCTCGTCGCGATCGGCCTGCCGCTGCTCTCCGGTGGTCGCGGCGGCCTCGGCGTCTTCGTCGGTCCCAGCGTCGGCTACCTCATCGGCTTCCCGGTCGCGGCCTTCCTCGTGGGCCTGCTCACCGAGCGCATCGGCCGCCCCTACAAGCTCAGCCTCGGCGTCATGGCCAACATCCTCGGTGGCGTCATCGCGCTCAACGTCATGGGCATCATCGGGATGGCCATCGTTCTCGAGGTCAGCCTCGTCAAGGCGACGACCCTTGCCGCGGTCTTCATGCCCGGCGACCTCGTCAAGGCCGTCCTCACCGCCCTCGTCGCGGTCGGCGTCCACGCGGCCTACCCCGGTCTCATTCCAGCTCGCGCCGACCGCAAGGTGCCTGCGGCCCGCGTCTCCGTCTGACCCGGCTCCCCCACCACCCACCAGAGACTCCCCAGCCACCGTGCCCGAGATCCGCGTCACTGACGTCAGCCACTCCTTCGGCGACGGATCGGCGAGACGTTCGGTTCTGGTCGATCTCACCGTCGCCCTGACCGAGGCCCGCATCGGCATCGTCGGCGCCAACGGCTCGGGCAAGTCGACCTTTGTCCGCCTCCTCAACGGTCTCGTCCACCCCGACACGGGCACGGTCACCGTCGACGGGCGTGACACCGTGCGCGACGGGCGCGAGGTCCGCCGCCGGGTGGGGTTCTGCTTCACCGACCCGGACGCCCAGATCGTCATGCCGACCGTCGGCGAGGACATCGCGTTCGGACTGCGCCGTCGAGGTCTCAGCAAGGCCGAGGTGCAGGCACGCACCGAAGGCGCGCTCACGGCATACGGGCTCGCGGGTCACGCCGACCACCCCGCACACCTGCTCTCCGGCGGACAGAAGCAACTCCTCGCCCTCGCCAGCGTCCTCGTCACTGAGCCTGACCTGCTCGTCCTCGACGAACCGACGACTCTGCTCGACCTGCGCAATGCCGCGATGGTCCGTCGGGCCGTCGATCGGCTGCCGCAGCAGGTCGTCCTCGTGACCCACCATCTCGACCTGCTCGACGGCTTCGACCGCGTGCTCGTGTTCGACGAGGGGCGGATCGTGCACGATGGCGAGCCCGACGAGGCCGTGGCGGCCTATCGCGCGCTCGCGACCCGCTGATGGCTGCGCAAGCTGTCCCGCTTTTCCTCCCCGGCACGTCCGTCGTGCACCGGATCGGCGCCGGAGCCAAGCTGCTCATCCTCCTCGCCACCGGCGTTGCCTTGACCGTGTGGCGCTCGCCGTGGCAGGTCGGACTCGCCTTCGCGCTCGTCCTTTCGGCGTATGCCGTGGCGCGCCTCCCGATCCGCACCCTCGTTCGCCAGTTGGTCGGGTTGGCATGGATTGCGTTGCCACTGCTGGTCTTTCAGTGGATCTTCGCGTCCTGGCAGACAGGCGTGGGTGTCGTGGGATCGTTCGTGTCGATGGTCCTGCTCGCCGGGCTCGTGACCCTGACCACCCGCACAACGGCCATGGTCGACGTCGTGGTCCGGATGAGCGGCTGGCTGCGCCGGTTCGGCGTGGACCCCGAGCGGGTCGGGCTCATGCTCGCCCTCGGCATCCGCTCGGTCCATGTCGTCATCGGTCTGGCAGAGGAGGTGCGCGAGGCGCAGCACGCCCGAGGGCTTCGGGCGAGTCCACGGGCCTTTGCGGTGCCGCTCATCGTCCGGTCGCTCCGGCACGCCGACCGCTTGGGCGAGGCCCTGACCGCGCGCGGCGTCGACGACTGAATCCCCGACTTATTGCGCGTTGGGATACTCAGACGATGCAGAACTCGTTGCCCTCGGGGTCCTGCATGACGACGTGGTCCAGCCGACCGTCGACGAGGTCCTCGCGCTGCCGAGTGGCGCCATGGGTCACGAGGTCTGCCTCGGTCGAGCGGATCCGGCTCTCGCGCAGGGCCTGATCGACGTCGCGCCCACCGCTCACCTTGAGGTCGAGGTGCACGCGGTTCTTGACGGTCTTGGCCTCCGGCACCGCGAGGAAGCTCATCGAGGGCCCTTCGCCGGTAGCTGGTCGGATGGACGCACCATCGGCCCACTCTTCCTCGGGCACGTCGTAGTCCTGCAGGAAGCTCTCCCAGTCCGACCAGCCCGCTGGGGGTGGAGCCATGACGTAGCCCAGTGCGTGGCGCCAAAACTCCGCCACCAGCTGTGCGTCGTGGCAGTCGACCGTCAGGCCCAGTCCCGCGTTCCCATCCATGCACGCCAACCTAGATCCGCGTACCGTCATCGGAATGCGAGTCCAGGGCATGATCACGAACCTGCAGGTCGACAACCTCGCGTCGGCCCACGCGTTCTTCGGGACGTTCTTGGGCCTCGAGCGAGTCGATATGGGTCTCGACTGGGTCACGCGCTACGTCGACCACGAGTCCGGCTCTGCGGTCCAACTCGTCACCCACGATGCCACCGCCGCGGAGGACTCCGCCATGACCGTCAAGGTTGACGACGTGGACGAGGCGTTCGCGGCTGCGCTGGCGGCGGGCCACGAGATCGTCCACCCACTTGTGGACGAGGAGTGGGGGATCCGTCGGTTCTTCGTCCGCTCGCCGGGTGGCGCAGTCATCAACGTCGCCCAGCACCGCGCATGACGGGGACCGCGCCACAGCCCTAGGGTTGCTTCATGGACTTCCGGATCTTCACCGAGCCCCAGCAGGGTGCGACCTACGACGACCTGCTCGCGGTGGCACGCACCACGGAGCACGCTGGGTACGACGCGTTCTTCCGGTCCGATCACTACCTGCACATGAGCGGCAACGGCGCTCCCGGCCCCACAGACGCGTGGACGACGCTTGCCGGTCTCGCCCGCGACACCACCCGCATCCGCCTCGGCACCCTCGTCACGGCCGCGACCTTCCGCCTACCAGGTCCCCTTGCCGTCCAGGTCTCGAACGTGGACCAGATGTCCGGAGGCCGGGTTGAGATGGGCCTGGGTGCCGGATGGTTCGAAGCCGAACACACGGCATACGGAATTCCCTTCCCGGACGTCAAGGAGCGCTTCGACCGGCTCGAGGAGCAGCTCGCCGTCATCACCGGCCTCTGGACGACCGACAGGGGCGAGACGTTCGACCACGACGGCTCGCACTACCCGATCGTCGACGCACCCGGACTCGGACAGCCCGACCAGCGCGGCAGTATCCCGATCATCATCGGCGGCTCGGGCAGGCGCCGCACGCCCGAGCTCGCAGCGCGCTACGCCAGCGAGTTCAACTCGGTCTTCCGTCCGGCCGACGAGACCCGCGAACTCTATGCCCGCGTCCGCGCCGCGTGCGAGGACCGGCGCCGTGATCCCGCGGAACTCACGCTCTCTGCCGGACACGTCATGTGCCTTGGCAACGATGACGTGACCCTTCGACGACGCGCCGACGCCATCTCGCGTGATGTCGACGAGCTCCGCGCCAACGGTCTGGCCGGATCCAGTGACCAGATCGTCGACAAGATCGGGCGGTTCACTGAGGTGGGCGCGACCCGCTTCTATCTCCAGGTGCTCGACCTGAGCGACCTCGACCACATCGAGGAGTTCGCAGCAACGGTCATCACGCAGCTCAGTTGATCGAGATCTCGTTGCGCGCCGCCCTGAGGGCGATGTCGTTGCGATGATGTGACCCATCGAGGGTGATGAGTTCCGTTGCGGCATAGGCACGCTCACGCGCCTCGCTGAGATCGACGCCGGTTGCGACGACAGAGAGCACCCGTCCGCCCGCCGACACGAGGGCACCGTCACCGTCCCACGCCGTCCCGGCATGGAGCACGTATGCCGTGGGCACCCCTTCGACTTCGTCGAGACCAGCGATCCGGTCACCTGTGCGGGGTTGGCCCGGATAGTTGTGTGACGCGACCACCACCGTCACTGCGTGATCCTGCGACCAGCGCAGCTTCTCGTAGTCGTCGAGCCGCCCCGTTGCTGCCGCCTTGAGCAGCCCGCCCAGCGGGGTGAGGAGGCGGGCAAGGACGACCTGGGTCTCGGGGTCACCGAAGCGGGCGTTGAACTCGATGACCCGGGGACCGCGCGAGGTCATGGCCAGACCGATGAACAGAACACCGACAAAGGGGGTGCCGAGTCGTCGCATCTCATCGATCGTCGGCTGCGCCACGCGCGTGACCAGGTCGTCGGTAAGTCCCTCAGGAGCCCAGCCCAGAGGACTGTAGGCCCCCATGCCACCGGTGTTGGGCCCGGCATCGTCGTCGCCCACCCGTTTGAAGTCCTGGGCTGGCGACAGCGGGAGCGCCGTGACGCCGTCGCTGAGGACGAAGAGTGAGACCTCGGGGCCGTCGAGGAACTCCTCGACGACCACGCTTCCACCCTGCTTGGCGAGGCACGCCTGTGCGTGCGCCAAGGCCTCGTCACGATCCTCGGTCACGACCACACCCTTGCCCGCCGCGAGGCCGTCTTCCTTGATGACGTGGGGCGCGCCGAGTGCGTCCATGGCGTCGGTCACCTGCTCGAGGGTTGTGCACACGTGCGCCAGCCCGGTGGGGACGTCCGCAGCGGACATGACGTCCTTCGCGAAGGCCTTGCTGCCCTCCAGACGGGCCGCCTCTGCCGACGGTCCAAAGACATCAAACCCGCTGTCCCTCAACACGTCTGCGACACCGGCCACAAGCGGAGCCTCAGGCCCGATGATCACGAGGTCGGCACCATGCTTCTGGGCGATCGCCAGCACCTCAGCCTGGTCGCTGACATCGGCCAGGGGCTCGCACAGGGCAATGGCGTCGATCCCGGGATTGCCGGGTGCGGCGATGACCGCGTCGACCACCTGATCCTTGACGAGGCTGCGGACAAGGGCGTGCTCACGGGCACCGGAGCCGATGACAAGGACCTTCATGATCGCCAAGCGTAGGCGCGCCGACGGTGAGCCGAGACGGCAGTCCGCGACCCGGCATACCCGAGAAAAGGTGTGGGCGCGACGCGCCCGGGGAGCAGGGGGGTACCCCCGGGTGCGCCGCGCCCGTTCACACGGCACTCACGATTGGGGGGAACCGGAGGCTCTGTGTGAACGTCGACGAGGTCGACAAGAACCACCATGACACGACGTTCACCCTTCATCCAAACCGAACGGCGGCGGGTTTCTGACAATGTCGTCTTCCCGCCATAGGGTGAGGAAATGGCCGCACGGAACACTCCTCCCTTGGGCGACGAGTTGGTGACTCGCGTCTATCTCCTCCTCCTGCGTCTGCCGGCGCCACGGCGGTCCGGGCTGCTGGCCGAGGGATTCAGCGAGGCTGAAATCGAGACAGCCCTCACGAGCCTCCAGGAGCGAGGCATGGTCGGGGCTGGGCGTCGTGAGGTCATCGAGGTCTATCCGCCCGACCAGACGCTGCCCGCCCACGCGGCCGAACTCGAGCGGCAAGCGCGGGCCAGTCGCTCCGCTACAGAGGGTCTGGCGCATATGTACTACGAGGCCCGCAGCGGGCGCAACGGTGGCGAGAGAGCCGTGACCAACCCCGACGTCGTGCTGCTCGACACCGTCGAGGACATCGAGTCAGCCTTCTTTCGGGCCGCAGCGAGTGCCGAGAGTCGCATCGTGCGCCTCTGCGCCCGCAGCCCCCGCATGGACCAGACCGTCATCCGGCACGCCGAATCGATCATCGAGGCGCGCCCCACCGCCACCAGGCCAGAACTCGACCGAATCGTCGTGGTGGAGCAGTCCATCCTCGAGGTCGAGGGGGCCTTCAGCGCCCTGGAGACGATGCGCGCCAGCGGCATCGACGTCCGCCTCACCCCACATCTCGCCTTCTCCGTGCTGGCCGTGGACCGCACGACGGCGGTCATCGACATCAGCCACCTTGAACCCGGTGGCGGCGGCTCGTTGTTCGTCCAGCAGCGCCAGCTCGCCAGCGCTGTCATGGACATGTGCATCGGGCTCCATGCCCTCGCCACCCCCTTGCCCCGCACGCCGCGCGGCCCGTCCCTCGGGCGCCTCACCGACCGCGACGGCCAGGTCATGGCGCTGCTCGCAGCAGGCGCGAGCGACCTGACGATTGCCCGCCAGCTGAGCATCTCGCAACGCACGGTCGAGCGTCGAGTCCGGGCGATCATGGAGGAGCTCAAGGCAACGACGAGATTCCAGGCCGGCGCCACGGCGGTGCGGCGCGGTTTCCTCTGAGCGAGTGATCACACGGGTCCGTCGTGGGGATGCGACGACTCGGACCCGGCACGGTCCCCGCACGCGTAGACTCGTTCTTTCCGTGCGTTCAGCGCACCGCACTTTTGTAGCTCTGCAGGGAGGGCCTCGCCAGTGACGACCACGCGCCCCGGTGCCACCGACACCTCGGCTGATGTCGCCCGTGAGATCGAGTTCGAACAGGCTCACGTCGACCGCGTCTATGCCGAACTCGAGAAGGCGTCTCTGCGTGCCGACGCCGTCGAGGCCGACGGCATGGCGCGGGGTCGCACCATGCGCACCGGAGACGTACGCGACGAGGAGATGACCGGGCTCTTCGAGCGCGACGCCCTCGTGTATGCCGCCGCGAAGCGCCGTGCCGCCATCGAGAAGCAGTACGAAGGTCTCGTCTTTGGGCGGCTCGACCTCGGCACCATGGAGACCCCCGCGGCCGAGCGCGACATCCGCCACATCGGGCGGCTCGGGGTGCGTGACGACGACTACGAACCTCTGGTCATTGACTGGCGGGCACCGGCGGCCGCCGCGTTCTATCGGGCCACCCCGGTTGACCCCATGGGCGTCCTTCGACGTCGCGTGCTGCGCTGCAGTGGGGCGACCGTGATCGGCGCCGAGGACGACCTCATGGTCCCCGAGGCGCCGGACGGCCTCGTGGTCCTCGGTGACGGCGCCCTCATCGCCGCGCTCACTCGCAGCCGCGGTCGCCAGATGCGCGACATCGTGGCGACGATCCAGCGCCACCAGGACGAGGCCATCCGGGCGCCCTCACGCGGAGTCACCGAGATCACCGGCGGTCCCGGCACGGGCAAGACGGTCGTGGCACTGCACCGCGCTGCCTACCTCCTTTATTCGGAGCGGCGTCGTTTCGAGTCCGGCGGCATCCTCGTTGTCGGCCCGTCGGCTGCCTACACGGCCTACATCGAGCGGGTCCTGCCCTCACTTGGTGAGGACAGCGTGGCACTGCGCGCGCTTGGCGACCTCGTGGACGGGGTGACTGCGACCCGCCTCGACACGCCCGAAGTCGCGGCGATCAAGGGTTCACTGCGCATCCGACGGCTGCTCTCGCGCGCTGCTTCGCGACCACCCGTTGGTGCCCCGTCGCAGTTGAGGGTCTTCATCAACGGACATGCCGTGCGTCTCGACGAGGGTGTCCTGCATCGCATCCGTCGTCAGGTCCTGCGGTCGAGCCAGCACAACCTGGCGACCAAGCAAGCTCGTGAAGACCTCGTGCAAGAAGCGTGGAAGTCTGTCCGGCAGGGCGATCGTGACGAGTTCTTCGACGCCTTCGACACCTCCCGCGACGTCGACGAATTCATGCAGACGTGGTGGCCGCAGGTCGACCCCCGCGAGGTCCTGCTCACGCTCGCCGACACCGACCAGGTTTATGCCCTCTCGCGTGGCGTCCTCGACCACGAAGAGGCTGCCGCGCTGGCCCACTCCATGCGCGAGGCTCTGGCTCTGGGCTCATGGTCGGTCTCCGACGTTGCCCTCATCGACGACCTGTCGGCCAAGCTGGGTCGGGTCCAGGAGCCCGAGGCCGAGGAACGCGGCTTCTATGACATCGAGGAGTTTGACGATCTGTCGTCCTACGGCGTCCTCGACGTCCGGGCCGGAGTCGACCGACGCGTCCACGAGGACGACAACCGCAGCGTCGTCACGCCCACCGATGCTCGCGCGCGCCTGCTCTACGGGCGCATCGAACGGCCCTCGAGCAGTGCCCATGTCCTCGTCGACGAAGCCCAGGACCTGTCGCCCATGCAATGGCGAACCCTCGCCCGTCGCGGACGCAACGCCTCCTGGACCGTCGTCGGCGATGCCGCCCAGGCCTCGTGGGGAGACCTCGATGAGGCGCGGGTCGCTCGGCTCGAGGCCTACGGTTCCCACGAGCCGCGCCTCTTCCACATGGACACCAACTACCGCAACGCCCGTGAGATCTTCGACTACGCGCGCGACGTCATCCTGCCGCTCGTACCCGACGCTGACATCCCGGCAGCGGTGCGCGAGACCGGAGTTGACCCGATCGACCGTCGTGTCGAAGCGCCACCTGTGGCGTCCGCCGAGGCGGCTGTCGACGAGCTGCTCGGCGAGGTCGAGGGTTCGATCGCGGTCATCACCCCCCGTCGCTGGGCCGACCGCCTGGCCCACCTCGATGGTGTGGGCGACGGGCGGGTCCAGGTCATCGACCCCCTCTCGACCAAGGGCCTGGAGTGGGACGCGACGGTCGTCATCGACCCCGAGGCCATCGTCGAAGAGTCACCCGGTGGGGTGCGCGTCCTCTATGTCGTCCTCACCCGCGCCGCCCACCGCATGACGGTCCTGCGCCCCACCTGAGACCTTCGCTACGTCCGCAGAGCTGGTCGCGAACCCAGCCATCCTTGCGGACGCAAGCTGTGGGTCAGTCGAGGAGGGCGTGGCGCTCGATGATCTCGTGCCGACCCGGACCGACACCGATCGCCGAGACGCGGGCACCGACGAGCTCCTCGACGCGCAGCACATAGGCCTGGGCTGCGGCGGGAAGGGACTCGAACGTGCGGCACTCGGAGATGTCCTCCCACCAACCGTCGAGCTCTTCATAGATCGGCTTCGCGTGGTGGAAGTCGCTCTGCCCCACCGGCATCTCGTCGTGACGGACACCGTCGACGTCGTAGGCCACACAGATCGGGACCTTGTCCAGGCCGGTCAGCACGTCAAGCTTGGTGATGACGAAGTCGGTGACGCCGTTGATGCGGGTGGCATAGCGGCCGATGACGACGTCAAGCCAGCCGCAGCGACGGGGGCGGCCGGTGGTCGTGCCGTATTCGGCGCCGGTCTTGCGCAGGAACTCGCCGTTGTCGTCGTTGAGCTCGGTCGGGAACGGGCCCTCACCGACCCGTGTCGTGTAGGCCTTGAGAATCGCGATGACCCGCGACACCCGGGTGGGCGGAATGCCGGATCCGGTGCAGGCACCACCAGCCGTCGCCGACGAGGACGTCACGAAGGGATAGGTTCCATGGTCGACGTCGAGCAGGGTCGCCTGGCCGGCCTCGAGCAGCACGTTCTTGCCGTCGTTGAGGGCTTGCTCGAGCACGAGCGCAGTGTCAACGACCATGGGACGCAAGCGGTCGGCATACGACAGAAGTTCCTCGACCACCCGGTCGGCCTCGACCGAACGCGTGTTGTAGATCTTGACGAGCACCTGATTCTTGAACGACAGGGCCGCCTCGACCTTCTGGCGCAGGATGCCCTCGTCGAAAATGTCCTGGATGCGGATGCCGACGCGGTTCATCTTGTCGGCATAGGTCGGGCCGATGCCCCGTCCGGTCGTACCGATCTTGCGGGCGCCGAGGAAGCGCTCGGTGACCTTGTCGAGGGTGCGGTTGTAGGGCGCGATGACGTGGGCGTTGGCGCTGACGAGGAGCTTGCTCGTGTCAACGCCGCGCGCGTTGAGTCCATCGAGTTCCTCGAAGAGCACCTCCAGGTCGACGACGACACCGTTGCCGATGATCGGGGTCACGCTGGGCGTGAGGATGCCGGAGGGCAGGAGGTGCAGGGCATACTTCTCGCGCTTGCCGTCGGTCTCGATGACCACGGTGTGCCCCGCGTTGTTGCCACCGTTGAACTTGACGACGTAGTCGACGTCCTCGCCCATGAGGTCGGTGGCCTTGCCCTTGCCTTCGTCGCCCCACTGGGCTCCGACGAGCACGATTGCCGGCATCTGATCTGTCCTTCCCTGCGCGGAAATCCGCGCGTGCGTGACATGCGAGGAAGCCCGGCGCATGGTGTTCGCGACAGGCCCCCGATGTGAGCAGACTATCGCGGCCCGACGTCACTCCCACCCCGATGACCGCCTAGCGGAGCCGCGGACGGGGTCCCGCCAGGGCCGCGCCGAGCTGGAAACGGGTGTCGACGCCATGGACGGACATGAGCGCGGCAATGCGGCGCCGGACGGTGCGCAGCCCGAGGCCAAGGAATCGAGCGATCGCCTCGTCCTTGAGCCCCATGCCGAGAAGCTCGATAAGTCGTGTGTCCCCCGGGACGCTCCCCGCGAAGGGGACCGCGTGGGCATGTCGCCATGCGAGGTCGAAATAGGCCGCAAGAGTTGAGATGAGCAAGGGGTCTCGGACGAGCACATAGCCCGAACTGAGGTCCCCCCAACGCGCCAGTCCCACTGCACCGGCTTCCCCGAAGACAGCGAACTCGGAGCCGACATCGGGCAGGAGTCGCTGCTCCTCGCCCACGCCTGCCCAGGACCGCATCCACTGCAACCCCTGCGGGGTGTCGAGGGCTGTGGCGGGATAGATCGTGCGCTGGGTGTTCCCCCCGTTGATCCACTGTTGGTTGTCGCGCATCGTGGCGTCGTCGAGCGCCGGTCCGGAGTCCACGACCATGGCGACATTGCGCAGGATCCCGCTGGCCTCGTGGATCAACCGTTGCACGACCGAGGGTGCGATGTCGTCGCTGATCGGCTCGACGCCCGGCGTGGGATGGGCCGGATCGGCGTCGAGCAGCCGGTCGAGGACTCCCCGGACCGTGCTCAGATCACGCTGTCGCTCCTCGATGCGGGCATCCTCGCGATCGAAGTATTCGCGAAGCAGTCGATCGGGAGTGGTGGCAGCTGCTGAGGCCAGAGACATGTCACGCTCCTGCAACGAGTGGATGGCAGGTTGCTGCCATTGGCATCTAAGTGTCGCAGAATCGATGAGGGAGAGGGCATGATGATCGAAAGTTCACCCAGAGGTGGCAGGGGACACACTCGGATGGACTCGCGTTTCGGCGCGGCGTTCCCTGGCAGGGGACAGAGAGGCTCGGACCACCGGTCCGAGCCTCTCTCGCGTGTTCTTGGGGTATGCCGCCTGCTCACCTTCGGGTGGGCGGCTACAGCCCCAGCTCGCGAGCGCCCGTCGCGGACGAGTCCCGCAGGAAGTCGGCGCAACGGCGCTGCTCGTCGGTCTCCCCGATGAGACCCGCTGCCTTGGAGAGGGCTGCGACGGCACGCAGGAAGCCACGGTTCGGCTCGTGCTCCCACGGCACCGGGCCCTGTCCGCGCCAGCCGTTCTTGCGCAGGGAGTCGAGGGCGCGGTGATAGCCAGTGCGGGCGTAGGCGTAGCCCTCGACCGTGCGGTCATCGGCGAGTGCGTCTTCGGCGAGCGTTGCCCAGGCCAGCGACGACGTGGGATGGGCCGCGGCAACCTGGTCGGCCGCGACGCCCTCGTCGAGCAGTCGCGCCGCCGGGTCCTGCGGGAGGAGGGTCTCGGGGATACCGAGGAGGTTCTGGCTCATGTGTCAGTCCTCAGGCCTGGTGGGTGCCGGCAGAGCGGAGGTTCGTGCAGCCCTCGATGACGCGAGCTGCCATGCCGGCCTCGGCAGCCTTGCCCCAGGCACGGGGGTCGTACTGCTTCTTGTTGCCGACCTCGCCGTCAATCTTGAGGACGCCGTCGTAGTTCTTGAACATCCACTCCGCAACCGGGCGCGAGAAGGCGTATTGGGTGTCGGTGTCGATGTTCATCTTGACGACTCCGTAGTCGACCGCGGCCGCGATCTCTTCGGGAGTCGAGCCGGACCCGCCGTGGAAGACGAGGTGGAAGGGCTTCTCGTCGGCGGTGTTGAACTCCCGGTGAACTGCATCCTGCGCCGCCTTGAGGACCTCGGGCTTGAGCTTGACGTTGCCCGGCTTGTAGACGCCATGGACGTTGCCGAAGGTGAGCGCAGTCATGTAGTAGCCGTTCTCACCGGTTCCCAGAGCGCGCGCCGTGGCGATGGCGTCCTCGGGCGTCGAATAGAGCTTGTCGTTGAGCTCATTGTCGACGCCGTCCTCCTCGCCACCGACGACACCCACCTCGATCTCGAGGATGATGTTGGCGGCGTGGCAGAGGCCGAGGAGCTCCTCAGCGATGACCAGGTTCTCGTCGAGCGGCACGGCGGAGCCGTCCCACATGTGCGACTGGAAGATCGGCAGGCCACCGGCCTTGACCCGCTCGGTGCTCGCCGCGATGAGCGGACGCACGAAGCCGTCGAGCTTGTCCTTGGGGCAGTGGTCGGTGTGAAGCGCGATGTTGACGGGGTAGTTCTTGGCGACCTCAGCGGCGTAGGCCGCGAGCGCGAGAGACCCCGACACCATGTCCTTGATCGTCGAACCGGACGCGTATTCGCCGCCACCGGTGGAGACCTGGATGATGCCGTCACTGCCGGCCTCGGCGAACCCGCGGATCGCCGCGGTGATCGTCTGGCTCGACGTGATGTTGATGGCCGGGTAGGCGAACGAGCCGTTCTTGGCCCGGTCGAGCATGTCGGCATAGATCTCGGGTGTGGCGATGGGCATGGGGTCTCCTTTGACGGGCGAGCCTGATCACGTCCGATCCTTCCACGCGTGAAGTCGTCGCGACAGGCGCGCCCAACGATCGAGCGATGGACAGCCTGTGGCTACCTGAGCGCTTCGAGCCGCGAGGCCAGGTGATTGCGCTCGATCTCGTTGTCACACAACGCGACCGCTCGCCCAATCTGCTCGCGCGCGGCCTCGTGATCACCGGCGCGCGCGAGCAGTTCACCGCGGACGGCTGGCAGGCGGTGACCGGGCACATCCAGCCCATCGAGCAGCGCCAAGCCCGCCTTCGGTCCCTCGGCCTCGGCCACCGCGACAGCTCGGGCGACCCGAACTGCTGGTGAGGGGGAGATCTGTTCGAGCGCGGCATACAGCGTGGTGATGCGGTCCCAACGGGTCGCCTCGGGCGAAGGTGCGGTGGCGTGCTCGGCGGCGATCCGCGCCTGTAGTCGATAACTTTCGGACAGGGCCGTCGCCCCTGGACTGGTGGCGTCGAGGAGGTCCAGCGCCGCGGTGATCTCTTCCTGGTGCCACAGGGTGCGGTCCTGGTCCGGCAGGAGGACGAGGGACCCGTCGTGACCGACCCGGGCATCACGTCGTGAGTGCTGGAGAGTCATGAGAGCGATGAGGTGAGCCAGTGTGGACGTCGGGTGCAACGCGTGCGCAACGCGGGCGAGGCGGATCGCTTCGCCAGCCAGCTCGGCGCGCAGGAGATCGGGTCCACTTCCGGGCGCGTAGCCAGCGGTGAAGGCGAGGTATGCCGTGTGCCCGACGACGTCGAGTCGATCACCGATCGCGTCGGTCCCCGGGATGGCGAAGGGAATGCCTGCAGTGACAATCTTCTTCTTGGCGCGCGTGATCCGCGCCGCCATCGTCGACTCGGGCACCAGGAAGAGTCGGGCAACGTCTGCTGTCGAGATCCCCATGACGAGTCGCAGCGAGAGAGCACTGGCACCCTCGGGTGGCAAGGCGGGGTGGGCGCACATGAGGACGAGACGCAGCAGGTCGTCGTCGACGACATTGCCAACGTCAGCCATGACACCCTCCTGCGGTCGGTGCTCGGCCTCGACAGTGAGGAGTGGTGCCTTGCGGGCGGCCATCGCCTCTGCACGGAGCCGATCGAGGATACGGCGACGGGCGGCTGTGATCAGCCAGGCGATGGGGTTGTCGGGTTCGCCGTCGTCGGGCCAGCGGGCATGAGCCGTTGCGACGGCTTCGGCGAGGGCGTCCTCGACCAGATCAAGGCGTCGGAACTGCGCGAGGAGCAGGGCCACGAGTCGGCCCCACTCCGCGCGCACGACGCGCTCGAGTGCCGTCACGCGTGGTCGAAACCCTCGACTCGGACGACCGGTCGGATCTCGACGGTATAGGCGTGCGGAAGCAGCTCGCAGAGGTCCGTGACCACATCGAGGTGCTCGGCATCAAGGACGTAGAAGCCGCCCACGACTTCGGTGGATTCCGCGAAGGGCCCTGCGGTGAGGACTGGCTCACCATCGACGTGCCGCAGCACGGTCGCCGTATCCATGTCGGCGAGAGCCTCCCCCGCGACGATGGTCGCCCCCTCCCGGGCCTGCTTGTCGAAGGACAAGTGGGCCGCGTGCATGGCGGCCCGATCCGCCTCGGACGCGTCGGTCCACAACGCGGGGCGGTAGGCGAGGGTGACGAAGTAGCGGGTCATGATGCACGGTCCTCGTCCGTCACGACGGGGCGGACCTCGATACCGTCGCCGAGCTCGGCGAGGACCCGGCAGCAGTCGAGCAGATCATCGAGATCGGCGGTCTTGACCTGGTAGAAGCCGCCGACCTGCTCGGCCGACTCAGCGAAGGGGCCGTCGGTGACCGGGCCGCCCCCGGCGCGGATTGTCTTGGCGGTCGAGGTGCGCTGCAGCTCGGCTCCGCCGGTGACGATATGACCACGCTTGGCGAGAGCCTCACCGAATTGGCCGTAGACGGCATACCCGGCTGCTCGTTCTTCGTCGGTCATCGTGGTCCACCAGCGATCGGCGTCTCCGACGATCAGGACGACGTATTCCTTGGTCTCTGCGGTCATGACATTCCCCTTCTCTCAGACCATCTTGCGGAACTCGATGTGTTCGCCACGAGCGGCGAACTCCTCACAGAGGCGGCGCAGGTCGTCACCGTCGTCGGAGGCGAGGAGATAGAAGCCAGCGATCTGCTCGACGGACTCGGTGAACGGACCCTGCGTGACGAGGGCCGGCCCACCCTCCTCTCCGGGGCGCATCGAGATCGCCCGCGCCGACGGCTCCAACGGGCCGGTGGCAACGATCTCGTGGCCGCCTGCGGCGAGATCACGGTGGAACTGCTCGTGGGAACGCATCCCCTTCTCGTGCTCCTCCGGTGGGAGTTGCGCCCACTCCGCCTCAGGGGCCGGCAGCAGGACGAGAAAGCGATGCATCGGGTCTCCTTGTGGTCGTGATGTGTGAGAGCGCGAGTGCGACCTCACTCACCTGACGAGCGAACCACAGGCGAATCGACATCTGGCCCGGAAGTCGTCATCAGAAGGGGATGGGTTCAGGTTCCTGGGGCTGCGGAGGTGAGAAGTCGATGAGGTAGCGATTCCACCCGGGGCTGTGGTCAAGGTCAGCGCGTGTTGGTTCGCCGATGGGCCTGCCGTAGGCGTCAAACATTTCGGGGTGCACGCGTAGTTGGGCGTCGTCGGGACCGTCAAGGAAGTCGTCGAGGAGGTCGATGACTCGCTCTTCGAAGGTGCTCATGATCTCGGCGAGGGCGTTGCGTGGGGTGGGCGCCGCGCCGGGATGGGTTCCGTCGGTGGTGCGGGATGCGCGGGTGGCGGTGATGAGGTGGAGGTGGTCGATGGGCCAGGTGGTGGTTTCGTGTCTGGTGGGGTCGGTCCAGGTGGCGACGGCGGTGGGGGTGATGCGCACGTTCCAGCCGGGGAGTTGTTTGATGCGGTGGTGGTGTCGGCACAGGGCCATGAGGTTGGTGGGGGCGGTGGGTCCAACTGGCCAGGCGCGCACGTGGTCGAG
>JBDSIV010000077.1:0-8489 GCA_039917755.1 Knoellia sp.
GGGGAGGTCGCCGGAGCCGGCGTCGCCGCCCACCTCCACCAGCACATCGTGCCGCGCTGGGCTGGTGATATGAACTTTCTCCCGGTGGTTGGTCAGACCAAGGCGCTTCCGGTCCTCCTCGAAGACGCGCGACGCCGACTGGCCGATGCCTGGCCGGAGCAGTGAGTCCGGCCCACTAGGCTGACCGAACCATGCTCAACAAGTACGCGCGCCCGATCTTCACCAAACTCTTGACCCCGCTGGCGTCACTGCTGCTACGCCTCGGGGTCAGCCCTGACGTCGTGACGATTGTCGGCACCCTTGGGGTGAGCCTGGGGGCACTGCTGTTCTATCCGCGAGGGGAGTTCCTCATCGGCACCCTCGTGATCACGGTGTTTGTCTTCTCCGACACCGTCGACGGCATCATGGCTCGCCGCTCGGGACGGTCGAGCCTCTGGGGCGCCTTCCTCGACTCGACGCTCGACCGGGTGGCCGACGCGTCGGTCTTCGGGGGCCTCGTCCTCTTCTATGCCGGGGGCCAGAGCCTGCGTCCCGACGACGCCCTCCACGTCCGCCCCGGCCTCATGGCCGCCCTTGCGCTGGCCTGTCTCATTCTGGGGATGGTCGTCTCCTACGCGAAGGCTCGCGCCGAAGGACTCGGGATGACCGCCAACGTGGGGATCGCCGAGCGGGCTGAGCGCCTCGTGGCTGTGCTCGTGACGACCGGCCTCGTCGGCTGGTTCCTCCCCGAGATCTTCCTCACGGTGGTCCTGGCCCTTTTGGCCCTCGCCAGCCTGGTCACCGTGGTGCAGCGGATGCTCGAGGTGCGTCGACAGGTTCTCGACGTCGCGTGAGCGCCTTCCCTGCTGGGCTTGCCTCCCGCGCCACCGACGCCGTGACCGTGGCCGGCTTCCGCGTGGGCTGGTCGCTCATTCAGCGTATGCCGGAGCGTGCGGCTTATGCGCTCTTCGACCGCATCGCGGCCCTGACCGTCGCTCGTGGCGGGGGAGTGCGGATGCGCTCCAACTACGCGACCGTGCGCCCCGAGCTCGATGATGCAGCCCTGGATGCGCTGGTGCACGAGGGCATGCGGTCCTACATGCGCTATTACTGCGAGGCCTTCCGTCTGCCTGTGCTCTCACCGGACGAGTTGGCCGTCCGGGTCCGCGCCGAGGGCGATGGTCCGGTGCGACAGATTCTCGCCGAGGGCGGGTCCCTTGTGTGTTTCCTTGGACACTTGGGCAACTGGGATCTGGCCGGTGCATGGGGTGCGGTGCACCTCGGTCCCGTGACCACCGTGGCCGAGCGGCTCAAGCCCGAAGAGGTCTTCACAGAGTTCCTGGAGTTCCGCACTGGACTCGGCATGACGATCCTTCCGCTGACGGGGGGCCCTGCGCCCTTCCCCTTGCTGCGGGAGGCTGCTCACCGTCCGGGACTCATCCCGCTGCTGTCGGACCGAGATTTGTCCCGGGACGGTGTTGAGGTCGATTTCTGTGGTGAGCCCGCTCGCATGGCCGCCGGACCGGCCGCTCTTGCCCTGACCGAGCGTCGCCCCCTGTTCCCTGTGTCGATCCGGCACGAACGTCGCGACGGAGGTGGCTGGGGGATCGTCATCACCTTCCACGCCCCGGTGCCCGTGCCGAGTTCCGGCACGACGCGCGTCAAGGTGGCTGCCATGACCCAGTCCTGTGCTGACGCCCTCGGACAGACTGTGCGGGAGCACACCGCTGATTGGCACATGCTTCAGCCGGTCTTCACCAAGGACCTCGACCCAAATCGCCTCTCTCGGGCCGGAGCGTCATGAGGATCGGGCTGGTCTGCCCCTACGCCTACGACGTCCCCGGGGGTGTTCAGTTCCATGTCCGAGACCTCGCCGAATACTTCATGGCCCAGGGCCACGACGTCTCCGTCCTTGCTCCGGTCGACGACGACGCAACGGTCCTGCCGGCATACGTCACGTCGTGTGGTCGCGCAGTTCCGGTGCGCTACAACGGATCTGTCGCCCGGCTGACCTTCGGTCCGGTGACCTCCTCACGGGTGAGCCGATGGCTCGAGGAAGGTGACTTTGACGTGCTGCACCTCCACGAGCCGGTGACTCCCAGCGCCTCACTCATGGCTCTCTGGGCGTCTTCTGAGCCAGTGGTCGCAACGTTCCACACGTCCAACCTCCGCTCGCGCGCGATGCACACGGCCAACCCGTTCCTGCGCCCGTCGATCGAGAAGATCCGGGCTCGCATTGCGGTCTCGGAGGAGGCGCGTGGCACGGTGCGTCGTCACCTGGGTGGGGACGCCTACATCATCCCCAACGGGGTGGACACCAAGCGGTTCGCGCCCGACGGCGCCCTGACGCGTTGGAGCGGGACGCCGGAGCGGCCCACTCTGGCCTTCCTTGGTCGCATCGACGAACCCCGCAAGGGGCTCGCCGTCATGGTTGCTGCAATGCCGGCCATCCTCGATGCCATGCCAGGTGCCCACCTCGTCGTTGCTGGCCCCGGTGAGGTCGACGAGATCGCCGCCGGACTGGACCCTCGCGTGCGGGCCGCCACGGAGTTTCTTGGATCGGTCTCAGAAGACGACAAGGTCGCCTTGTTGCGCTCGGCCGACCTCTATGTGGCTCCGCACACGGGTGGCGAGAGCTTCGGAATCGTTCTCGTCGAGGCAATGGCCTCGGGCGCTCCCGTCCTGGCCAGCGACCTCGAGGCCTTCACGGCTGTTCTGGGTGCGGGCCCGGCCGGCCGCACCTTCCCCGTCGGTGACAGCGCTGCTCTCGCGGCAGCCGTCATCGAACTCCTCTCCACGCCCGGGGAGCGTGCCAGATTGCGCGAACTCGGCCTCAAGCGAGCTCGGTCCTTTGACTGGGGAGTCGTCGCCGAACGCGTCATGGCTGTCTACGACACGGTCATCGAGGGCGCCGATCATTCACCGGTCGAGCCGACCCTGCGCGCGGGACTACTCGGCCGACTCCGCTGGCCATCGAGAGGTGAAGTCTGATGGACGTCCTGCAGGTAGCCACCATCGTCGCGCTCGTGCTCCTTGCTGCGGCTTGGTATCTCTCCTACTCGGCCTCGCGCCTCGACCGACTGCACGCCAAGGTCGAAGGCGCGGTTTCGGCCCTCGACGCGCAGCTCGTGCGCCGGGCCGAGGCCACGCTTGAGCTGGCCACCAGCGGGGCGGTCGATCCGGCCACCGCGCTGCTGCTCGCTGACGCCGCGAGTGAGGCATTGGACCGTCACACGCACCAGCCGCTGAGCCACGACCCTCTCGACGGGCAGACCTTTGCCGGTCGCGAGAGCACCGAGACCGATCTCACCGAGACGCTGCGCGCGGCCCTCTCCCACGAGACCGTCGAGGCGTTGCGTGCCGAGCCCGGCAGCGCAGGAGCAGACTGTCTGGGGCGGGTCGAGGCCAGCGCCCTGAGGGTTCAGCTCGCCCGCAGGTTCCACAACGACGCGGTCCGCGAGGTGCGTCGAGTGCGGGGCAAGCGTGTCGTTCGGCTGTTCCGTCTCTCCGGCCACGCAGCCCTTCCGCAGCGGGTCGACTTCGACGACGACCTTCCGCCTGCAGTGGTCGACTGAGCCAGCTCTACACTTGCGCACATGAGTGAGACCACCGCCCCCGCTGCCCCCGAAGACCCCTCAACCACCGGAACCACCCGGGTGAAGCGCGGCATGGCCGAGATGCTCAAGGGTGGCGTCATCATGGACGTCGTCAACGCCGAGCAGGCCAGGATCGCTGAGGACGCCGGCGCCGTTGCCGTCATGGCGCTCGAGCGTGTCCCGGCCGACATTCGGGCCCAGGGCGGCGTCTCGCGCATGTCCGACCCCGACATGATTGACGGCATCATCGCCGAGGTCTCCATCCCTGTCATGGCCAAGGCGCGCATCGGTCACTTTGTCGAGGCCCAGGTGCTCCAGTCCCTCGGTGTCGACTACATCGACGAGTCCGAAGTGCTCACTCCGGCCGACTACGCCAACCACATCGACAAGTGGAACTTCACCGTGCCTTTCGTGTGTGGCGCGACCAACCTCGGCGAGGCGCTGCGTCGCATCACCGAGGGCGCGGCCATGATTCGCTCCAAGGGTGAGGCCGGCACCGGCGACGTCTCCAACGCCACCACTCACATGCGTCAGATCCGTCAGCAGATCCGCAAGCTCCAGAACCTGCCCGAGGACGAGCTCTATGTCGCGGCCAAGGAACTGCAGGCGCCGTTCGAGCTCGTCAAGGAAGTCGCCCAGGCCGGCAAGCTACCTGTCGTGCTCTTCACCGCCGGCGGCATCGCCACCCCCTCTGACGCGGCCATGATGATGCAGCTCGGAGCCGAGGGTGTGTTCGTCGGGTCCGGCATCTTCAAGTCGGGCAACCCCGAGCAGCGCGCTGAGGCCATCGTCAAGGCGACCACGTTCTTCGATGACCCTGACGTGATCGCCAAGGTGTCACGCGGTCTCGGCGAGGCCATGGTTGGAATCAACGTTGACGAGATCCCCGAGCCGCACCGCCTCTCCGAGCGCGGCTGGTGACCGTCCCCAAGCGCTAGAGCAACGAGGGGGTGTGGATCGAGTCGTCCGAGACAGGGCGGCTCAACCTCACGGTGAGCCATGAGCACATCAACCTGATCATGGGCAACGACTGCAAGGACATTCGCGAGCGGCGCTACGCCGACGGGTTCCTCTGGATGCTGCACCAGTCCGGCGCCGCCGTCTTCCAAGGCTGAACTTTTCTGCGCAGATGGCGCCAGAAGCGCTCATCCTGACCAAGGGCGTCAGGATAGTTACGCCTGTGGCCAGCCTCTGCGTGGATGGCGCCAGGGGCGCACATCCTGACCGAGGCCGTGACGATAGCTACGCCTGGGCCCCAACCTTCGCGTGGATGGCGCCAGAAGCGCTCATCCTGACCAAGGGCGTCAGGATAGTTACGCCTGTGGCCAGTTTCTGCGCCAATGGCACCAGGGGCGCGCCTAGGGGAGAGACCCGAGTCTGCACATCGCCTCGTCCAGCCCGAAGCGCGGCAGGGTCGTGTGATCGCCGCTCAGTGGGGGATGCGGTGCGAATGCGTATAGACGTTCATCCGCCGGTCGCGAGCGAAGGCGACAAGGGTGACCCCCAACCGATCCGCGGCCTCGATGGCGAGCGACGACGGGGCCGACACGCAGGCCAGCACGGAGATGCGTGACACGGCGGCCTTGTGGACGATCTCGAAGCTGGCTCGACTCGACACGACGAGCAGCCCACCCGCAGCCTCGACACCCGTGACAAGAGCTGAACCCAAGACCTTGTCGACAGCGTTGTGGCGTCCGATGTCCTCGCGCACGATCGCCAGGCGGGTGCCCCCAGTGGGCGTGAGTCCAGCACCGTGCACGCCGCCTGTCCTGTCAAAAAGGGCTTGACGAGAGCGCAGTTCGCTCAACGACTGTGCGATCTGCTCGGGCTTCCAGAGGACCTCTGGTGGCTTTTGAGAGACGACCGTTTCGATGGCTTCGACCGCCGTTGTGCCGCACAGCCCACAGCCGCCGAGGGAGACAAGGTTGCGGGTGGACGTCACCGCGCGATCGGCAGTGCGTCCGGGCACCTCGAAGTTCACCACGTTGAGGGTGTCTAGGTCGGAGCAGAACCGTGCCGACACGACGTCCTCGCGAAGGGTGATGACCCCCTCGGCACGCAAGAGGCCATGTGCGAGGTCGATGTCCTGACCCGGGGTGCGCATCGTCACGGTGAAGGTCTGGCCGTTGACCCGGATCTCCAGCGGCTCCTCGCAGGCGACGGTGTCGATCGCCGGTGATGCGTCCCGATCGAGGTCGATCCGAACGACCTTGTGGCGTGAAGTGACGCGACCCATCAGCGTGCACCGCGACTGGTATCGCTCATGGATTCGGTTGCGTTGTCCATCTCCACCATCTTCCTCGTCATGTCACGACCGCGCGAGAGCGGAACTCGTCGCGTTCGAATTCGCGCCCCACAATGACCTCGTGCACGTGCACCGCAGCCGCCAGAGCGTCCTCGTGCGACAGGTAGAGAGGCGCGAAGCCGAGGCGCACGATGTCGCTCTCACGGAAGTCGCCGATGACTCCGCGGGCAATGAGCGCCTGCACCACGGCATACGCGTTGGGGTGCCGCAGGCTCACCTGCGAGCCGCGCGCATCGGTGCGCGGTGTGACGACCGGCAGGTCGACACCGAGGGCATCGAGGCATTCGAGGAAGAAGGCGGTGAGCGAGAGCGAGCGTCGCCTCACATCAGCGACGTTCAAGCCGTCGTATGCCGTGAGCGCACCTTCCAGCGCGGCGATCCCGAGCACCGGCGGAGTTCCCACCCGGGCCCGGGTGATGCCCTCGGCGGCAACGTGGTCGGGCGACATGGCAAAGGGAGTGGCGTGCCCATTCCAGCCCAGGATGGGGTTGGTGAAGGCGTCCAGATGCTGGGGGGCAACGAAGAGGAAGGCGGGGGCTCCGGGACCACCGCTGAAGTATTTGTAGCCGCAGCCCACAGCGAAGTCTGCGGCGCCGGCGGTCAGTCCCACCTCGACCACTCCGGCCGAGTGACACAGGTCCCAGCACGCGAGAGCACCCGCGGAATGCGCGGCAGTGGTGGTCGCAGCGAGGTCCCAGAGCTCACCCGTGCGGTAGTCCACGTGCGAATAGGACGCCAGGACAACGTCATTGGAACCCTCCAGCCGGGACACGGCCTCGCCGGGGGAGACGAGCTCAAGGGTCAGGCCGAGCTGTTGACAAACACCCCTGGTGACGTGAACGTCCGTGGGGAAGGAGTCCGGGTCAGTGAGGACGACGCGACGGTCCGGGCGCAGTCGAGCGGCCGCATGCACCGCCTTGAAGAGGCTCACGGTCGTCGAGTCACCGACGACGATGGTGCCTGCAGGGGCGCCGACGAGCTCGGCGATGCGGTTGCCCACGCGCTCGGGTGCGGTCCACCAAGCGGACTCGTTCCAGGCTCGGATGAGTTGCTCACCCCACTGGCGCGTCACGGCGTCGGAGACGGCCTCTCGCGCAGCCACCGACATGGCGCCGAGGGAGTTGCCGTCGAGATAGATGACGCCTTCGGGCAGGACGAAGGCGTCGCGCCGGTTGGTCGCAGCGTGCTCGCTGTCGAGGTCGCTGGCTCGCTGGGTCAGCGCGGTCAGGGCGTCGTCGTTCATAGCTCGACTCTCTCATCCGTGAGAAGCATGAAGGCGAGGTCCGGCCGGTGATCAGGCAGCCAAGCGGGTCGCGCGGTGCCGACTGTGCGCCAGCCGCGTCGACGATAGAACTGACCGGCGCTCGTGCCCTCGCCGACGACGTCAAGCATCGGGGTGAGGCCGCGGTGGCGGATCTCGGCCAAGGCAGTGTCCAGGAGGGCGCCGCCGATGCCCGATCCACCGCGGCCCCCGGCGACAAAGAGCACCGAGACCTCGGCGAGGCCGTCGGCGCTGCGACCGGTCGCCTGAGCCCACTCGATCGCCATCCGACCACCAGCCAGTTCGGTGATCGAGACGTGACCCACTACAACGTCGCGCTCGACAGCCACCCAGGCGGCGAGCTCGCCCGGTCGGACGATGAACTCCTCAGCCGGATAGGGGAGTGGCCAACGTTGCGGGTAGGACGTCGCCGCCTGCTGGGCACCGAGCAGGGTGACGAGAGCGGGCAAATCTGCGGGGCGGCGTTCACGGATCGTCACGGACACAACCTGCACGGTATGCCGCGTGGCTGTCGCCGTATCATTCCGGTCGTGACCGCGCAGCCCACCATCGGAGTCCTCGCAGTCCAGGGCGACGTGCGTGAGCACGTCCACGCCCTCGAACTGGCCGGAGCCCGGACCATCTCGATCCGACGCGCGAGCGAGCTCGAGACGGTCGACGGACTCATCATCCCCGGGGGCGAGTCGACGACGATGGACAAGCTGGTGCGGATCTTCGATCTCTATGACCCGCTCGTGGAGCGCCTGCGCGGCGGCCTGCCTGCCTATGGGTCGTGCGCCGGCATGATCATGCTCGCCGATCGCATTCTCGACGGACATCGGGAGCAGCGGACGTTGGGCGGTTTGGACATCACCGTGCGTCGCAACGCCTTCGGGCGCAGGTCGACTCCTTCGAGGAGGACCTGCGCATCCGTGAACTCGGACCCGAACCGGTGCGAGCCGTCTTCATCCGGGCGCCCTGGGTCGAGGACGTGGGTGAAGACGTCCAGGTGCTCGCCTCGGTTCATGTCGGGGGAGTGGATCGTCCCGTGGCCGTGCGCCAGGACAACCTCCTCGCCACGAGTTTCCACCCTGAAGTGACCGGCGACCACCGCATTCATGCCTTCTTTGCAGAGATGGTCCGCCGCGCCTGATCTCCCTGGTCTCAGCGGATCGCTGTATGCCACCAACGGAACCACCCGGCACACGCCCTAGGATCGTCCGCGAGTCCTGCACGTTCGACAGCACGAGGAGACACCTTGTCCGGCCACTCCAAATGGGCGACGACGAAGCACAAGAAGGCCGTCGTCGACGCCAAGCGCAGCAAGCTCTTCGCCAAGCTGATCAAG
>JBDSIV010000078.1:0-11479 GCA_039917755.1 Knoellia sp.
TCGCGTTGTCGAGGCCCTCGCGTTGTCCAGGCCCTCGCGTCGTCTAGAGTCCGGCGGCCTCGGCCTGCTTCTCGGCGATCTCGACGACGTTGCTCAGCAACATGGCCCGGGTCATCGGCCCGACGCCACCGGGGTTGGGGCTGACCCATCCGGCGACCTCGGCCACGTCCGCGGCGACGTCACCCGCGATGACCGAGCGACCGTCGTCCTCGACGACCCGGCTCACACCGACGTCGAGCACGGCCGCGCCGGGTTTGATCATGTTGCCGGTGATGAGGCCGGGCACCCCGGCCGCGGCGATGACGATGTCGGCGCGGCGGACCTCGGCCGCGAGGTCGACGGTGCCGGTGTGGCACTGCACGACCGTGGCGTTCTCGGAGCGGCGCGTGAGGATCAGGGAGAGGGGGCGGCCGACGGTGATGCCGCGACCGACGACGACGACCCGGGCACCAGCGATCGGCACGTCGTAGCGACGGAGCAACTCGATGCAGCCCACGGGCGTGCAGGGCAGCGGCGCCTTGTGACCCAGGACGAGCCAGCCGAGGTTGGTCGGGTGGAGACCGTCGACGTCCTTGGTCGGGTCGACCTCGGCCAGGATGCGATTCTCCTCGAGTCCGGTGGGCTGCTGCACGAGGAAGCCGGTGCAGGCTGGGTCCTCGTTGAGCTCACGCACGACCGCGAGGACATCGTCGAGGCTGGAGTCCGCGGGCAGGTCACGACGCAGACTCGAGAGGCCGATCTCGGCGCAGTCCTTGTGCTTGGCGTTGACATACCAGGTGCTGCCCGGATCGCTGCCGACGAGGACCGTGCCGAGGCCGGGAGTGATCCCGCGCTCAGCGAGGGCGGCAACACGGCCGCGCAGCTCGTCCTTGATCGTCGCGAGGATTGCCTTGCCGTCCAACGTGGTCGCAGTCACGCCGATCATCCTGTCACGCCAGCGGACGCCCCTGTCACCGCTCGCTGCCGGGCGGGTGGACATCCTCTGGAGTCGGCGAGGTCTCCTCGAGCGGGACCGCACCCTGCCAGTGCGGCGTCTCCTCCGGCTCGTCGAACGCGCGCGCGACGACGACGTCGGTCGACGAGTGCAGGATGATCGAGATCACGACGGTCAGGGCGACGAGGTGGAAGATGAGGTCACTGTCGGGGATGCCGGACTCGACGACGAGCAGGCCATAGACCACAGAGGCAAAGCCCTTTGGCCCGAACCACATCGCCGCCGCCTGTTCTCGCATGCTCAGTCGACTGCGAAGGAACGAGAACCACAGCGCGACCGGGCGGGCCACAACGATGGCGAGCAGGGCGAACACCCACCCCAGCGGGTCAATCTCGCCGATGAAGGTCGGCGTGATGAGCGCACCGAAGACGAGGAGCGCACCAAGCTTGAGCAGCTCGGAGATGAGCTCCCCGAACTCGGCAAACCGCTCGGCCTGGCGCGGGCCGATGCTGGCCAAGGTGATGCCCGCCGCGAACGAGGCGATGAAGAGGTTGGCGTGCGTGAGGCTGGCAGCGGCATACACGAGCAGTCCGACCGCCAGCGCGCTCAGCGGCTCGTAGGCTCGCGAGGCGCGAAAGAAGGACATGTTCTCGAGGGAGAGGGCGACCCAGGGCAGCACCACCCCGATGACCAGGCCGAGCGCGAGCTCACCGGCGAGGGGAGCCAGCTCGAGGTCGTTGCTCCCGCGGGACAGCGCCAGGAAGATGACGACGAAGGGCAGGGCGAGGCCGTCGTTGACCCCGGACTCGACGTTGAGCAGGTGCCGGAGCCGCCCCGGCACCCGGGCGTTGCCCACGAGAGCGGACGCGAAGACGGGATCCGTGGGTGCGAGCACGGCACCGATGAGCAGCGCCTGGGGCCAACCCAGACCCACGAGGTAGTGCGCTAGGACTGCAGTGATCCCCAGGGTGAGCGGCAGACCCAGCACCAGCGCGCGACCCGGCAATCGCCAGGCCGCCCTCAGGTCTGACCAGCCGGCCCGCATCCCGTCGGTGAAGAGCACTGCAAACAGGGCGATCTCGGCAATGACGGAGACGGTCGCATCCTCGGCGTCGAAGCTGATCGCGCCCACGAAGCCATCGCCCAGGACGATGCCCGCGACGAGGAACAGCACGGCCGTGGACAGGATGGTCCGGTTGGCGCGATGGGACAACAGGACGGCGACGAACAGTGTTCCGGCGAAGGCGAGTAGCAGCACGAGCACTCACGCTAGTACCCGTCGCGCAGGCAGCGCTCCCTTGCGTCTGCGGAAACGGTCGCTAGAGCAACCACATCCGCAGACGCTGTGGAGAGGAGGTGCTGGTACTAGCGGGAGGGCGACACGGCGGACGCGAGCGCGGCCAGGGCCGCGGGGAAGCACTCGCCCGGTGGCGTCACCAGCCCAGCACCGACCTGTCCCGTGCCAGCCACGCGCCCAGCCATGCCCGTGTTGATCTGCGGCAGGATCCCCGTGCGCACGACCGACACGACGTCGATGCCCGTCGGAGTTCCACGGAAGTCAAGGATCGGCACCTGGAACATCGGGTGCTCCCCCAACGTGATCTCATACATCGTCTGGGTCGCCCGCAGCGCGAACGCCACGTCGCCGCCGACGAACTTCACGATCGCCGGGGCCGCAGCCATCGCGAACCCACCGATCCCGCCGGTCTCGGTGATCGCCGAGTCGCCGATGTCGGGGTTGGCGTCGTCGGGTCCGTAGTCCCCGAGGAACAGCCCCTCGGGCGTGTTCGCGGGACCGGTGAACCACTCGTCGCCGGTCCCGGACACCCGGATCCCGAAGTCGGTCCCGTTGCGCGCCATGGTCGTCACGAGCGACGAACCGGGTATGCCGTGTGCCGCCATCGTCGCCAGCTTGCAGGCCGGCATACCGAGATTGAGGAAGAAGTGCTCGTTGGCGCCGGAGAAGCGCACCGCCTCGGCGATGTCGGTCGAGCTCGCGTCGGCGGTGATCATTCCGGGCAGGAGCTCGCGCAGCAGCATGAGCGAGCCAGCGCGGTTGCGGTTGTGCCCTTCATCGCCCATCTGGAGCATCTGCGCCAGGATCGACTTGATGTCGAACGGCCCGGTCTTGCGCACCGACTGCCGCAGGATCGGGCCGAGCACGTCGGTCATCCAGTGCAGCCGGTCGACGACCTCGGGCCCGTAGGCGCCGTAGCGCAGCACCTTGCCCAGACCCTCGTTGAGGGAGCACCAGGACCACGCGTCGTGGACCTCGTCGCGCAGGCCATACATCCACATCGACGGTGACACCACCCCCGCCATCGGGCCGACCGCGTTGCGGTGGTGGCAGGGCTCGAACGGGAATTTGCCTGCGGCGAGAGCCTTCTCGGCCTCCTCGGCGTTGTCGGCGAGGCCCTCGAAGAGCACTGCGCCGATGAACGCCCCACGCAGCGGACCTGACGCGCGCTCCCAGTCGATGGGGGGTCCGGCGTGCAGGAAGGTTCCGCGCTCGAGGCCAAGCGCATCCTTGGCCTGCTTGACGTCGCAGAGCTCAGCGGTCGAGGCGATCAAACGGGCGTATGCCGTGGCGTTGGCTTCCGCACGCCGCGTGTCGGCCATGACCGTGGCGAGGTCGGCCTCGGTGCCCTCCATCGGCGGCTGCCAGTCGGTCTCGGTGACGCTGACGGCCTGGCCCCGCAGGGCGTCGGCAAACAGCTGGACCCCGGACGTGGCGACGGACGGTGACTCGGCGGACAGCAGGCCCTGCAGTGGCTGCATCGGTGCGGTCATGACTGGCTCCCGAGGAAGGTGAGGGCGTGCCGAGTGGCATCCCGGTTGGACAGGAACACGGAGGCCCCGGCAGCTGCGAGGGTCTCGGCCGTGCGGGTCAGACCCTGAGGGTCGCCCTCGGTGCCGGTGACCGACACCACGACCGGCAAGTCCGGCGCCATTCCAGCCCTCTTGGACGAAGGTGATCGGTCACGGGCGGACTGCTTGGCGGCGCGGATGGCCTCGGCGAGTTCACCGGCCGGGTCCTGGTGCGCGCCGTAGCCGAGGACGAGGTCGAGCAGGAGGACACCACAGTTCGGGTCGGCTGCCTCGGCCGCGATGCGCTCCATGCGCAGCGTCGGGTCGATCATCGGGTGCGCCCGGCCCTGGGTCAGGCCGTCATCGCCGAAGTCGATGACCAGATGCCCGTCGTGCTTGAGGTCCGAGCCCAGCGCCAGGTCCTCGCGCAAGGGGATGTTGGACCGGATGTCACCCAGGGTCTCGGCGGCCAACAGCATCGCGTCGTCGGCCAGGGTGCCACCACAGAAGAGTCCGCGCAGGCTCCCGCTGACCGACCCGGGCTGAGGATCGCTGTCCGACACCCACTTGGGCCACTCGGGCACGGCGTGACCTTCAGCCTCGAGCACGGCCTCGAGCGCGGAGGTGAGGTCGGGACGACCGGCACCGAGCGTTGCCCAGCGGACCGGGAGACCCAGCCCACCGGCATACGACTCAAGGTCGGTGAGCACGGCCTCGTCCGGCGGCTTGGAGACGACGACGATCGAGGTCGTCGCGGGGTCGGCCGCGAGGGCGGCGAGGGCCTGGCGGGTGGAGCGTCCGTTGACGGCCGACGTGAGGTCACGGCCGCCCACACCGAGGCAGTGGGAGATGCCGACGCCAGCGGCATCGAGGAGACACATGAGCTGCTGGGCGCCGGTCCCGGAGGCGGCGACCATGCCGATCGGGCCGGCGCTCACGACGTTGGCGAAGCCAAGGGCCACTCCCCCGACGACGGCCGTGCCGCAGTCAGGACCCATGACGAGGACGTCGGCTGCGGCCGCTGCGTCCTTGAGCATGAGCTCGTCCTCCACGGGCACGTTGTCCGAGAACAACATCACCGAGGCACCGGCACCGATGGCATCGAGTGCCTCGGTCGCGGCGTAGCGGCCCGGCACCGAGATGAGAGCGATCTCGGCACCACCAGCCCGGATCGCCGCCCCCGTGGTGCGCGGCGGTGGGGCGTCGCCGAAGCCGCCACTGGGCGCGGCCTTCGCGGACAGGGCTGCATCGGCCGCCGCTACTCCGGCAGCCACTGCATCCTCATCCGCGGCACGCACCGCGACAACGAGATCGTTGGGGGCTGCGCCCTCAGGGACGTCAAAACCCATCCCGGTGAGGACCTCGACGTTGAGCTCGGTCGCCATGGCGACCTGGGCCGCCTCGACGCCTTCGACACCGGCGACGGTGCGCGACACCTGCAACAGGGTCACGGAGTCGTGATAGGCGCCTCGGCGCAGATCGACGTGGGTGATACTCACGACGGAATTCCTTCCAGCAGAGGGCAATGGGCGATGTGCAGCACCTGATCGATGCCTTCGAGAAGTCCTGCTCCAGAGGTGTGGCCGATGGTGAGCACCTGCTCGCGGGTGCGTTCGGCGTCGGTGGACCGAGCCACCGCGGCGGTGACGTGATCGATGACGGCGGACACGGCATACCCCGCATGCGCAGCCTGCAGAAGTGACGCCGACAGGCTCGTGGTGCGGTCCACGGGCAGGGTGCTCGGCAGCGACATCCCCAAGGCCCGGGCGACGAGGAGGGCGCCGCAGAGGACGTCGTCAGCGCGGGGGGTGAGTCCCTCACCACGGCCGATGTTCGCGAGCAGCGGCTGCCAGTCGACCGTGGCCGAAGTGGGGCGTGCGGCTGCCACCTGGCGGGGTCGCCAGGAGCGCACGATCCGTATGCCGGAACTCGGCAGGGTGACCACACGACCTCCGAGGGTGACGATGTCGCCGGGCTCGATTCCCCAGTCGTAGGGGCCGGACTCGGCCAGTCGGATGGCGGTGGGGAGGACGAGGGCGTCGCTCGTGACGACCGGGAGAACGCGAGCATGTTCGGGCAGTCCGAGATAGAGCGCAGTGGGGAATGCCGCGAGGACGACCGCCTGCTGGGACGGGCCCGCGACGAGGTCCAGCGTGAGCGGAGAGGCCGCAGCCGGAATCGTGGGAAGCACCCTTGGAACGCTAGTCAGCGTGACTACAGTGGCCGGATGGTAAATGTTGCCAACGATCTGAGCCCTCAGGGCCACACCTTGCCATCGCACGCTCCGGGGACGCAGGAGGACGGCGCCACCATGGCGTCCCTGCGCCGCATCGTGGAGCATCAGGGTGAGCTGTTGCGACGCGAGGACGAGGTCAACCGCATCCTCGTCGAGACCGTGCTGCGGGGCGGGACCCTGGTGGACCTCTGCGAGGCACTGGTCGCGCTCTTCACCGGCGTAGCGATGGTGACGACGACGGACGGCCGGACCCTCACCACCGCCGGAGAGGACGACGACGTCGCCCACGTTCTGACGTTGGACTGCTTTGACCGCACGGGGCGACTCATCGTCGAGGACGAACCCGTCGGAGTGCGCGCGCCCGGCTCCGTCAAGTCCGAGCGGACGATGGTGCGCATCGTGGCCGGCACCTCCGACCACGGGCTGCTGGCCGTCTTCACTCCCGGCCGGACGTTGACGACCACGGACGTGCACGGGCTCGAGCGAGCCGCGACCGTGGCTGCCCTGGCCATCACCAAGGAGCAGGCCGTCTCCACGGTGGAGAGCAAGTACCGCGCCGAGTTCCTGCGCGACACCTTGGTCGGTCGAGTCGGCGGAACGGCCGAAGCCGTCGCCCACGCCGCCTCGCTGGGCTGGGACCTCAACCGGCGCATGGTCGTGGTCGTTGCTGAGACGGACGAGGACGACGACCAGACCACGCGTGGCAGTGACGAACTGCGTTCTCTGCAGGAGCGATTCGTGCGCGCTTGGGTGCAAGCGGTGCGCACTCGTGATCCCAAGGCCCCTGTGGCCGGCTTCTCCCAGGAGGTCGTTGCCCTGCTGCCGGCCTCGAGCGATGACGATGGCGCGCACGAGAGCGTCATGCGCAATGTCGGCGAGGTCGTCAAGATCGTCCGAGGCGACGGTGGAGGCGGGCGGCGCTCGTTCTCGACCGGGGTGTCGCGGCCGGTCGACTCCGTCGCTGACATCCCTCGGGCCTATGCCGAGGCACTGCGCGCGGTCGCCGTCGGGCGCCAGATGCAGGGCGAGTCGGCGGTCATGCACTTCGACGGGCTCGGCATCTATCGGTTGCTGTCGCTCATCCCGGACACGGCGGATCTGCGCGCGTTCGTCGACGAGGCTCTGGGCGAGTTGGCGACCGACAACCAGAGCTCGTATGCCGACCTGCGCCAAACGTTGCAGGTGCTCATCGACACCAACCTCAACGTCGCCGAGACCGCGCGGCTGCTGTTCTTCCACTACAACACGCTGCGCTATCGCATCGCCAAGCTCGAGCAGATGCTCGGCCCGTTCACCAGCGACCCGCAGCTGCGGCTCACCCTGGCGCTGGCCCTGCGCATCCGCCAGATGCGCGGCGTCTGAGCGAACCTCGCGTGTCTGGCGCACGCGCCAGCGTCAGCGCTCTGCACGAGTTGCTCCAGACGTGGCCCCCCGGGGCGCGACTCCGTGCCACGATGACGCGTATGACAACCGTGTGACTCCGACCACGTCGAGTTGCCAACGGCCAACCCGGTCACCTGTCACAGATTGACGAATGACTCCGAGGACGGCCCGGTTAGCGTCCTCATAACCACGACGGCGTGGCTCCCTGGCTGCCGTCTCCTGAGGAAGGTCACACAAACATGGCTCTCGGACTTGGCTGGAAGCTCAAGGAGGGTCCGCTCGGACCCGACGACGTTGTCGCCCCTGACGAACGGCTCGACTGGGGCCGCACTGTCGGTCTTGGCGCCCAGCACGTCGTCGCGATGTTCGGCGCGACGTTCGTCTTCCCGTTGGTGATGGGGCTCAACCCGCAGCTCGCCATCATGATGAGCGGTATCGCGACCATCGCGTTCCTCCTCATCGTCCAGGGACGCGTGCCCAGCTATCTCGGCACCTCCGCAGCGTTCGTCGGGGGTGTCGCAGCCATTCGCACCCAAGGTGGCGACTCCTCAGAGGTCACCGGCGCGATCCTCATCTCCGGTCTCGTCCTCTTGCTCGTCGGCGTGGCGATCCACTTCCTCGGCTCGGCCGTCCTGCACAAGGTGCTGCCGCCCGTCGTCACCGGCGCCGTCGTGATGCTCATCGGCTTCAACCTCGCACCCGTGGTCGCCAACATCTATTGGCCCCAGGACCAGTGGGTCGCGCTCCTGACCATGCTCTTCACCATCGTGTGCGCGGTCGCGTTCAAGGGCTTCATCAGCCGCATCGCGATCTTCCTCGCCCTCATCTTCGGCACTCTCCTGTCGCTGTTCCTCGACAAGGTCGTTGGCCCAATCACCTCCGTCCTTGGCGGCGCCACCGAGGCCACCGAGCACGTCCGCTGGAACACCGCCGGGGTGGGAGACGCGTCCTGGTTCGGGTTCCCGGCCAAGACGATCTTCAACTCCGACGGCACCGAGGTGCCCGGCTGGCACACCCCGACCTTCACGATGACCGCGATCCTGCTCGTCCTTCCGGCCGTCATCGCGCTCATCGCGGAGAACACCGGCCACGTCAAGGCTGTCGCCGAGATGACCGGACACAACCTCGACAAGGACATGGGTCGCGCGATCGCTGCTGACGGCTTCGGCACCATGCTTGCCTCGTCGGTCGGTGGCTCGCCGACGACGACCTACGCCGAGAACATCGGTGTCATGGCCGCGACCCGCGTCTATTCCACAGCCGCCTACTACGTCGCCGCCATCGTCGCGTTGCTGTTCGGCCTCTCGCCCAAGTTCGGGGCGCTCGTCGCCTCCGTCCCCGGCGGCGTCCTCGGCGGCATCACCGTCGTCCTCTACGGGATGATCGGCCTGCTCGGCGCCAAGATCTGGAAGGAGAACGGGGTCGACTTCGCCAACCCCATCAACCTCGTTCCGGTCGCCGCCGGCATCGTCATCGGCATCGGTGACGTCAAGATGAAGTTCAGCGAGGACTTCACCCTGAGCGGTATCTCCCTTGGCACCATCGTCGCCATCGGCGCCTTCCACCTGGCCCGCACACTTGCTCCTGCCGACCTGCGCAACCGCGCTGACGGCTCGGCCGGCCCCGGAGGCACAGCGATCAGCACCGGCGACCGGGTCTACGGTGATGAGGACGGCATCGACGACCTCTATCAGGCGGGCTACCCGGGCGAGCACGGCCGACGCGACCCCGAGCGTGACCGCGGAGTCTGAGACGGCACGCGCCGCCCCGCCCCGGGCTGACTCCGGGCGGGGCGGCGCCATTCCCCCGGCACGACCGCACGCACGACCACACGCTCGACCACATGCACGACACGCAGCAGGCAGGAGCTCGCAGGTGAAACCGGCACCGTTCGTCCACCACGCACCGAAGACCCTCGACGAAACCATCGAGATCCTCGGTGAGGTGGGACACGACGGCAAGATTCTCGCCGGAGGTCAAAGCCTCATCCCCGTCCTCAACATGCGGCTCGCCCAGCCGGCGCACCTGGTTGACATCAACCGGGTCGCCGGCCTGGACACCGTCACGGTGACCAACGACGTCGTTCGCGTCGGCGCAACCGTGCGGCATGCCGCTCTTCAAAAACACGACTGCGCGTATGCCGTCCTGCCGGTTTTGCGTCAGGCCCTGCGCAACGTTGCCCATCCGGCCATCCGCAACCGCGGCACGACCGTGGGCTCCATCGCGCACGCTGACGCAGCCGGTGAGATGCCCTCGATCGCGGTGCTGACCAACGCGGTCATGGAGATCATCGGGCCGCGCGGCCGGCGCGAGGTGGCGGCTGGGAACTTCTTCGAAGGACCGCTGCAGACCGTGCTCGAGGCTGATGAACTCCTCGAGGCGGTGCGCTTCGGACGCTTCAGGACCTCGACCCGGACCGCTTTCCTCGAGTCTGCCCGGCGCCACGGGGACTATGCGCTGGCCGGCGTGGGGGTGGCCGTTGATGTCGAGGGGCAGGGTCGCGACGCGGTCGTGCGAGGTGCGCACGCGGCATACGTGTCCGTCACCGACATCCCCGTCGTCATCGACCTCACCGAAGCCGTTGCAGGACAGCCGGTCTCGTCGAGCTGGGACGCCGTTGAGGACATCGTTCAGGCGGGGATCGCACCCGAGGCCGACATCCACGCCAGCAGTGCCTACCGCCGGGTCCTTGCTGCGGAGCTCACCCGCCGAGCACTCACCCTGGCCACGTCCGAGGAGGACGCATGACCGACATCGACCAGAGCTCGACCACCAGGGTCGACGTGACTCTCACAGTTCCTGTGACACTCAACGTCAATGGCGTTGCCCACACCCGCACGGTGGAGCCGCGACGCCTGCTGTCCGACTTCCTGCGCCACGACCTGCGGCTCACCGGCACCCACGTCGGGTGCGAGCACGGGGTGTGCGGAGCGTGCACCGTCCTCGTTGACGGCGACCCGATGCGATCGTGCCTGATGTTCGCCGTGTCCGCCCAGGAGTCTGACATCACGACGGTCGAGGGCCTGGGGACGCAAGAAGCGATGGGTCCGGTCCAACGGGCGTTCGTCGACTGCCATGGACTCCAGTGCGGCTTCTGCACACCGGGATTTGTCACCACGATCACTGCGTTTATCGAGGAGAATCCCAACCCGACGAGTGAGGAAGCGCGCGAGGCGATCTCGGGCAACCTGTGTCGGTGCACGGGCTACCAGAACATCTGCAAGGCCGTCCTGCGCGCCGCCGAGATCAACCGCGAGGCCAGGGCCACGCGTGAGAACGGTGGCGAGGCATCATGACCACCCGTCAGTTCGGCCAGCCCGTTCTCCGCAAGGAGGACCCGCGCCTGGTGACCGGCAACGGACGCTACCTCGATGACCTCGGGCAGGACGCCTATGAGGTCGCGTTCGTCCGCAGCCCTCACGCCCACGCCCGCATCACCGACATCGACGTCGACGGGGCAGTCGAGATCGACGGTGTCATCGCGGTCTATACGCACGAGGACCTCGACGGTCCCGCCGCCGACCGTCTGCCCCTGCTCATCCCCCACCCCAGCATCGAGGCGGGTCGCACGGGATACCCGCTCGCCAGGGATGAGATCAATCACGTCGGTGAGGCCATCGTCATGGTCGTCGCCCATGACCGCTATCTTGCCGAGGACGCCGCGCAGCGCATCGTCGTGACCTACGAGATACGCCCGCCCGTGGTCGGCATCGCGAAGTCTCGCGATGGTGACCTGCTGGTCCACGACGACGCCCCCGGCAACGTCGCCGCCCACCTCCTCCAGGAGGTCGGCGACGTCGAGCCCGCGATGGCGGCAGCACCGCACACCCTCACGCTGGATCTGGAGATCGAGCGCAGCGCCTGCATGCCCATGGAGGGCAAAGGCGTTCTTGCGCACTGGGACTCGGACGAGCAGCGGATGCGCATCCACTCCTCGACCCAGACCACGACAGGTGTGCGAGCGGCCGTCGCCGCCAAGCTCGCCCTGCCCCTCGCGCAGGTCGAGTGCATCGCACCCGACGTGGGTGGCGGCTTCGGCGTCAAGATCATGCACCCCTGGCCCGAGGAGGTCCTCATCCCCTGGGCCTCCCGCAAGCTCAATCACGACGTGAAGTGGA
>JBDSIV010000079.1:0-3887 GCA_039917755.1 Knoellia sp.
CCGGTGATGACGGCGACCTTGCCGCCGAGTCCGTAGTTGTTCATCGCTGACCTTTCGTTTCGTTCCTCAGTTGTGGCTGGGAGCCTGGGTCGTGGTGCGTGCCCAAGCCTGCGCGCGCTCGACTTCGTCGTCCAGGAGCGCACTTTCGATGCTTTCGACCCCGCTGGTCTCGGGGATGCCGTCCTGTATGCCGCCCGCTCGCCTCGAGCGCTTGGCCGCCTGTTTCGAGGCCGATTCGGGGAGGTGTGGGTGGGCCCCGCGTGTGTCATGTAGCGAAACGTGGTGGGGGAGAGGGGACACCAACCCATTCCAGCCACTCCGGTAGGCCTCCGTGCGCGGACTCGACCGGGCTGTGGCGATCGGGTCAGCAAACTGTCTCGTGTTCCCGAACCTCGACTTGTAGACGACCCATGCCGTGCCCATGCCCACCACCCTCTCGATCGAGGGCTTAGTTGCCCTCACTTCGATGGTGGCCCGCGCGCATCGGCCCAACCAGTGTCAAAGGTCCCGACCGTACGGACTGTGGAAAGCAGAAACCGCAGGTGCGCCTCACGGCATACCTGCGGTTCTTGGTGTGGCTAGCGCGTCGGCAACCTCGACGACGCGCAAGATCGCGGCCATTCGGACGTGTCAGCAGGACATCGCCGAGCGAGCTCGCGCGGCCACCCCAGGCGGGCGCGACGCGCAGTTCCTGGAGGTTCTCTTCGAGCAGCCTTACTGCCGCATCGCCACGGTCTCGCGTCGATGCGACGTCTCGCGTCAGACCGCGTCGGCCTGGCTGCACGCCCTCGTAGAAGCGGGGCTTCTCAGCGACGTCAAGGTCGGACGAGAGCTCCTCTTCGTGAATCACGAGTTCTTGGACGTGTTGACGCGCCCCGAGTGAGCGAACCCGTGTGACGACCGTCGGGTGCTGGACTCGCAACTGTTCGCGAGCACGACCACCAAGGTCGCCGACATACCCATCGTGTTCGCCACGCTCATATCGAATCACCGACGGAGAGCGCCAGCAGGAAAGCCAGGGTCAGCACAATGAGGACCGACTGCGTGCCGAAGATCGTGTTGAAAGTGATGGACGGGAGAAACGTCTCCGGGACCGCCAGACCCAATACAAAGGCAAACAACGCCCGAATCAGCACCAAGGCGTAACACCTGAGCCATACGGTGCCCATCCGCAGAGTCGTGACATACGGTCGCCGTGTCGAATCGTCGCAGTAGACCCGAGCGGTTTCAGTCTTGGTCGGAGAAGAACTCGACCTTGCGCCGCTCGCCCGAGACGATGATCAGGTCGCCGTCGTTGACGACAGAGGTGGGGGTGGCGTAGGAGAAGTCCTTCCCGACGGTCTTGACGCCGACGATGGTGACTCCGTACTTCTGGCGGACGCCGGCCTCGGCGAGGGTGCGTCCGAGGATGCTGCGTGGGGGCGCGGTCTTGACGATTGCGTAGCCGTCGTCGAACTCGATGTAGTCCTGCATGCGGCCGCGGACGAGGTGGGCCACGCGCTTGCCCATGGCGTGCTCGGGGCGGACGACGTGGCCGACGCCGACCTGCGAGAGGATTTCGCTCTGTGAGGTCGTCACCGCCTTGGCCCAGATGTCGTTGACGCCAAGCTTGCGCAACACGAACGCCGTCAGGACGCTCGCCTCAAGGTTGCTGCCGATGCCGATGACGGCCTTGGAGAAGTCACCGACGCCAAGCTGCTCCATCGCCTGCAGGTCGGTGGCGTCTGCCTGCACGACATGCGTCCAGCGTCCGGCGAGGTCCTGGATGCGCTTGGGATCTTGGTCGATGGCCAGCACCTGTACGTCGTCGCGTTCGAGCTCGTCGGCCAGTGACTTGCCGAACCGGCCGAGGCCGATGACGACGACGCCGCCGGACTGCGCGATCTTCCTAGCCAATGAGCGGCGCTCCTTCCGGGTAGCGGTAGCGGCGGTTCCGCTCCCGCAGCGCGAGCGCGGAGACCAAGGTAATCGGGCCCAGACGTCCGAGGAACATCAGGGCCACGAGCACGAGCTGGCCCGGGCCGCCGATTTTGGGGGTGATGCCAGTGGACAGCCCCACCGTCGCGAACGCGGAGGTGGTCTCGAACAGGACATCGCGGAACGGCAGATCGGTCAGCTCGGTCAGGACCATAGTGCCACCGATGACGGCGGCTAGCCCGAGCAACGCGACGGTGATGGCCTGACGGATGACCCGGTGCTCGATGCGACGGTCGAACGCGATGACGTCATCATCGCCGCGGACCTCGGCCACGATGACGAAGAACAGCACGATGAACGTCGTGACCTTGAGGCCACCGGCGGTGCCCGCCGAGCCGCCGCCGACGAACATGAGCAGGATTGTCCCGAGCAGGGTCTCGTCGGTCACCTGGCCGTAGTCCCAGGCGTTGAAGCCTGCGGTGCGAGGCTGCACCGCGTGGAACCATCCGCCCAGCAGCTTGCCTAGCGGGCCCATGGGGCCGATGGTCCCCGGGTTGCCCCACTCGGCCAGCGTGATGAACGCCGTACCGCCGAGCAGCAGCAGCCCCGTCATGAGGAGCGTGAGGCGGGTATGGAGACTCCACGTGCGTGGATGACGGGTTCGCAGCAGCTCCATGAGCACCGGGAACCCCAGACCGCCGATGATGATGGCCACCGAGATCGGCATGAGCACGAAACCGTCGCCGAGAAACCCCATGAGGTTGTCGCTGAACAGGGCGAACCCGGCATTGTTGAACGCGGACACGGCGTGGAAGACCCCGTGCCACGCCGCGGTTCCCCACGAGTCGTCGTACTCAGCCCGGAAGCGCAAGGTGAGCACGACGGCGATCGCGCTCTCGACCACGACGGTGATCAGAAAAACACCACGCAGCACCCTGCGTACGTCTCCGAGACCGACGCTCTTGGTCTCGGCCGCCGCGGTGAGACGCGTGCGAAGTCCCATTCGGCGCGAGAGGAAAAGCGCGATGAGCGACGCCAAAGTCATGATCCCGAAACCGCCGACCTGGATCAGCGCCAAGATGACCACCTGCCCCGGCACCGTCCAATAGGTTGCCGTGTCAACCACCGTCAGGCCGGTTACGCAGACCGCGCTGGTCGCCGTGAACAGGGCAGTCACGAATGGGGCCCCGCCGTCACCGGTGCGCGACGTCGGCAACATCAGCAGGACGGTCCCGATCGCCCCTGCGACCGCGAACGCGGACACCACCACCTGAGCAGGGTGGCGAAAGACCGGCTTACGGCGTGCACCAGGGATCACTCGACGAAGGAACACCGGCCAAGGATGGCAGGGAACCTCACCCACTGGTATCCCCACAGGAGAGTCGCGGTTTATTCACCACCAACCGGCAGTCGCCGGTCCATGGTCCACTGCACCTTCGTTGGCTCGGCACGCCGGCTGGCCTTGAGTGTCGAGTGCGTAGGTGTCTCAGTGACGACCAGCTACCGAACCTTGAAGCGCGGGGACGAGCGAACTGAACACTGAACTGATTCGGGAGAAGGGGTAAGAGGGTCCGCGCGCAACTTCACCATCGCGACCTCGCTCAGAAGCGATTCGGCAGTTTGGCCGCGTCACCTGCTTCGCGAGGGCGGAGAACCCATCGGCAATCTGGGCGTCGCGACCCTCGACGGCATGCAGATATCGCTGGGCAGCGGCATTTGAGGAGTGCCCGAGTCGCTGCTTGAGGTCGGCGAGGCTGGCGCCCGTCGAGGCAACATCTCACGGCAAATCGGGGTAGATAGCGGTCTCTCACGGTTTCCCGCTCGCCGACCGCCGGAAAACGACAAAACCGCAGGTCACATGGGGTGTGACCTGCGGCTGGGGTGGTGGCCAGGGACGGGGTCGAACCGTCGACATTCCGATTTTCAGTTCGAGACGGCCTGTCCCGGAACGGGTTTGGACGTGTGTTCCG
>JBDSIV010000080.1:0-7896 GCA_039917755.1 Knoellia sp.
AGTCGGTTTCTTCGGTGACCACTGAGGCCCGTTGTTCGTCGAGGTCACCGGTGGCCATGGCGTCGACCACTTTGGGGGTGCGCATCAGTTGGGAGATCGCGTTCTCAATGCGTCGGGTCGCAACATGCACGGACACCCCCAGGCGGGGAGCTGCGAGCTCGGGGGCGTCGAGGCGTTGGTGCCCGACCTCGTGGTGAACCTCCGCCGAGGTCCCGTCCTCGAGCAGGGTGGGTTCGCGAGCGGCCAGGTGCGCCAACGCCACGGCTTGGCGAGCACACGCGGCGTTGATCTCGCGTTGAGCCAGCTCGACGACATCCAGCAGATCATCGGAACCCAAGGTGTCAGCGCACGCCCGCAACGCGGCATACCGGCCCTCAAGGGCTGCGGTTGCGGCGTTGCTGTCCATGGATCAAACGTATCGAACGTGAGTTCGAATGTCAAGGATTTACGGCTGCGCTCCGAGGGTGAATTCGCCACTGGCACAACACAATGCGCACAAAGGGCCTGGCGAGCCAGCAAAGTGTCAACCCGCGGATAGCGACGCTACAACCGGCCACCGACAGGGCGCTTCCCTCGCTAGTTGACATTCCTAACTAGGTTGGAGAACCATCTAGTCATGGCCCGACCCACGGTGCGCGAGGACAGACAGAGCCAGTGGCTCAAAGGTGTCCTCGACCTGGCCGTCCTCGCGGCACTCTCGCGAGAGGCGTCGGCCTACGGCTACACGCTCATGGCGTCCCTCGCAGACCTTGGGTTCGACGGGATCAAGGGCGGCACGATCTATCCCCTGCTCGGCCGACTCGAGGAAGAGGGCTTGGTCAAGAGTGAGTGGGTCACGGGGGACTCGGGGCCGCCCCGCAAGTACTTCTGGCTCACCCTCGCAGGGCGTGCCGAACTCGACGCCGGGCGCGCGGGCTGGCTCACCTTCTCCAAGTCCATGACCAATGCGCTGGAGGGCTGACTCGTGCCGACCGACCTGTGGGAGTACTCGAAGGTATTGGCGGAACAACTGCGCCTCAATGGGATGCGGGAAGAGCGCGTTCGCGAAGTCGTGGCCGAGGTGCAACACCACGTCCTCGACACGCAGCAGGATCCGGTGGAGGCGTTTGGCCAGCCCACGGACTACGCGATGACCTGGGTAGCGCCGTCGTCGAGGCGATGGATCGTGCGGAGCGTGGCGGCCATGGCTGGAGTGACCAGTCTCGTGTCGCTGCCGAGAGGGCTTCTGGGCCCGGAAGCGTGGGGCAGCCGTGTCGATATCGCGTCGTCCTACGTCTACCTGTGGTTGATCTGGCTGGTGTGCATGGGCGTGCTGCCCTGGACGGCGGAGGTATGGCTCGCTCGCCGGAGTGGACGACGGGCCGGCGGTCCGGGGGGAGCCCCGGTCTGGGCGGTGCTCATGGGCGCCTCATTACTGGTGATGATCTTGGTCTGGGTGGGCGGGTCGATGCTGTTCGATGACCGCGGGCTCGCGTTCACAGCACCCAAGTGGGCACTTGTCACGATCGGGGTCGCAGGGCTGCCAGGGCTCGCGTTCATCGGAAGCCACCGCAACGTTTCTCTCCCGGAACGCCCGGGAACAACCGTGACCTGGAAAACGCGAGTGCGTCGGGCGTTCATCAACCGTTAGACCCGACCGGACCATGGAGGAACTGATCCAGGGACCCGCAAGACCCCGAGGCGACACGCCCGCGCGAGCGTCCACCCACCCTCGCTGGAGTCACCTGTTCCATTTCCCCACCGTTCGCGACTCTCGACGACCGGGGTCGCTCGCTGACGCACAGCCGGCCCAGCACTGTGAGTGGCACGACGTAGGGTTGGCACCGAGATGAGTACCCTTTTTGATGGCCTGAATTTCGACGGTTCCGACGCTGCCACAGACCCCGAGAACACTCCTTCGACCGAGCCCGCCAGCCCTGAGAGCGCGCACTCCGCCCTTGTCAACGCTGCGGGCGTCCCCTCGTGGGCAATGTCGGACGATCAGGCGCCGCCCGAGCCTGCGTGGGGTGCCCCGGCGCAGGACCCCGAAGCTCTGCTCGAGGGCCTCAACGAGGAGCAGCGTGAGGCCGTCCTCCACGCCGGCGGCCCCCTCCTGATCATCGCGGGCGCAGGCTCGGGCAAGACCCGGGTCCTGACCCACCGCATCGGTTTCCTGCTGGCCGCTCGGGGGGTCCAGCCCGGCCAGATCCTCGCGATCACCTTCACCAACAAGGCGGCAGCCGAGATGCGCGAGCGGGTCTCGGAGCTCGTCGGCCCGCGCGCCAAGGCCATGTGGGTCATGACGTTCCACAGCGCGTGCGTGCGGATCCTGCGCCGCGAGGCCGACAAGGTCGGCATGAAGTCGACGTTCTCGATCTATGACGCCGCTGACAGCCAACGCCTCATGTCGATGGTCATCCGCGACATGGATCTCGACCCCAAGCGCTACAACCCGCGCACCTTCAGCCACCAGGTGAGCAACCTCAAGAACGAACTGATAGACGAAGAGACGTATGCCGCCCGCGTGGGTTCCGAGCCCAGCGCCGACAACCCGGGGGGCACCCATACGGAACGCCTGCTCGCGCAGGCCTACACGGCATACCAACGTCGTTTGCGGCAGGCGAACGCCCTCGACTTCGACGACATCATCATGCTCACCGTCCACATGCTGCAGGCGTTCCCGGACGTCGCCGAGCACTATCGGCGGCGGTTCCGGCACGTCATGGTCGACGAGTACCAGGACACGAACCACGCGCAGTACCAGCTGATTCGCGAGCTCGTGGGTCAGGGCGCGGACCGCAAGGAACACTCCGTCGAGCCCAGCGAGCTGGTCGTCGTCGGTGATGCCGACCAGTCGATCTATGCGTTCCGGGGGGCGACGATCCGCAACATCGTCGAGTTCGAGGTCGACTACCCGGACGCGCGCACGATCCTGCTTGAACGCAACTACCGCTCGACGCAGACGATCCTCACCGCCGCCAACGCCGTCATCTCGCGCAACGAGTCGCGTCGCAAGAAGAACCTGTGGACCGACTCCGGATCCGGTGCCCCGATCATCGGCTATGTCGGGGACAACGAACACGACGAGGCCTCATTCGTCGCGCGCTCCATCGACAAGCTCGGCGACGAGCACGGCGTGAAGCCCGGCGATGTCGCGGTCTTCTATCGCACCAACGCGCAGTCCCGAGCCCTCGAAGAGGTCTTCGTGCGAGTGGGGTTGCCCTACAAGGTTGTTGGCGGTACGCGGTTCTATGAGCGGCGCGAGGTCAAGGACGCGCTCGCCTATCTGCGAGTCCTCTCCAACCCGGCCGACACCGTCAATTTGCGACGCATCCTCAACGTCCCCAAGCGTGGCATCGGTGATCGCGCCGAGGCCGTCGTCGCAGCCTTGGCCGAGCGCGAGCGCATCTCGTTCGTCGAGGCCCTTGGTCGCCCTGAGGACGCGCCCGGCATCGCCACCCGCTCGATCACCTGCATCAAGGGGTTCACGGCCCTGCTCGAGGACCTCGGCACAGTCCGTGACGACGACGACGCGGGCGTTGCCGACCTGCTCGAGGCCATCGTCGAGAAGTCCGGCTACCTCGGCGAGCTGCGCGCCAGCCACGACCCGCAGGATGAGACCCGCATCGAGAACCTTGCCGAGCTCGTCGCCGTCGCGCGCGAGTTCGACGAAGCCCGCGCAGAGACCGGCGAGGTCAACCTCCTTGAGGACTTCCTCGAGCGGGTCTCGCTCGTTGCCGACGCCGATGAGATCCCTGACTCTGCCGAAGCCGAGGAGCAGGGCGTGGTCACGTTGATGACGCTCCACACGGCCAAGGGGCTCGAGTTCCCGGTCGTGTTCCTCACGGGCATGGAGGACGGCACGTTCCCGCACCAGCGCTCGTTGGCTGACCCCAAGGAACTCGAGGAAGAGCGGCGCTTGGCCTACGTCGGTATCACTCGTGCGCGCGAGCGACTCCACCTGTCGCGGGCTGCAGTGCGCTCGGCATGGGGTGCACCGCAATACAATCCGCCGAGCCGATTCCTCGACGAGATTCCTGCGGAGTTGCTTTCCTGGGAGCGCGAGTTGAGCGGCCTTGCCGCGATCGGCCAGCGCGGCCAGCGGCCAGCCGTCGCCTCGCTCGCGGCCCGACCCGGCGTGCGCTCACCCGGCAACCGGCCGATCATCCCGCTTGCACCCGGCGACCGGGTCACTCACGACACCTTCGGGATGGGCAGCGTCGTGCGCACCATGGGTGACGGCGACAAGACCCAGGCCGAGGTCGACTTCGGCGGCGAGACGGGAGTGAAGCGCTTTCTGTTGCGTTTCGCCCCCCTCGAAAAGCTCTGAGGCACGCACACCCCTCCGTCCCAATTTTTGCTCCCCATGAGGGAATCTGGAGGGTCCGGAGGGCGATGATCCCTCCGGACCCTTCAGGATCCCTCCCCAGGAGCAAAAATTGAGACGGGTGGGGCGCGGGAACGAGCGGGCCGGGAGGCGGCGAAGCGAAGGCACGCACACGGCATACGCACAAGGGCGGCACCCACAACGGGTGCCGCCCTTGACCGATGGTGCAGGAACTGTCAGCTCACTGCAGGCCCATCTTGGCGAGCCACGGTGCCGGGTCGACGGCCAGATCGCCGCCATCGGGGTGGATCTCGAGGTGCAGGTGCGGGCCGGTGGAGTGACCAGAGTTGCCGGTGAATCCGACGACGTCACCGGGCATGACCGAGTCACCCGTGCTGGCCGAGAAGCGGCTCATGTGGGCGTAGTAGGTCTCGGTGCCGTCCCAGTACGTGATCCGGACCAGGGTGCCCATGTTGCCGTGTTGACCGGCGAAGGTGACGGTGCCGCGCGACATCGCGTGCAGCGGGGTGCCGACGGGCGTGCCAAAGTCGTTGCCCCAGTGCATGCGTCCCCAACGCATGCCGTAGCCCGACGTGAACGTGGCACCGTCGATCGGCATGACCCAGCGCTTGCCCTCGCGCTCCATCTTGGCCTTGGCGGCGGCCTTGGCAGCCGCATCAGCAACGGCCTTCGCCTTCACGGTGGCAGCAACGCGGGCCTTGTCGCGAGCAACGCGCTTCTGCTCGGTGACGCGGCCTTGAAGGGCAGCGGTCTGGATGGAGACCTGCTGGCGGCGGGTGGACAGGTCAGCCTGCTGAGCGACCTCGGTGGCAACCTGGTCGCGAGCGGTCTGAGCCTGGGCGGCCGTGAGACTGAGCGTCAGCGGGGCGGACTCGGCAACGGTGGCACCCGTGGCCGTGATGACCAGCGCAGCAGCAGCGGCAGCGGGCAACACGAAGCCAGGGTGGAGGGCGCGCGGGACACGACTCGTCGCAGTTTTGCGATGGCGGCCTCGGTGACGCCCCTGATAGGGGGAAGTCAAAACAGGGGTACCTCACGTGCAGGGGACACGGGAGGCACAACCGTACCGTGACCTCACCGTTATACAAACTCGTTGTCCACAGAATTGCTCTGACCTGCAGCGATACCGAATGTCGCCCAAGTCCCAGTGGGCGTGTCGCGCTCGCCCGTGGGCACCTCGCGTCACCTTCAGGGACGGTCAGGGGCGAGCCTGCGCCGTATGCCGTCCGCCCGAGTCGCGTGCTCCGTGCTCGCTTCCGCCGTCGTGGCGGGTGCGACGGGCTATCGGAGTGACGCCCGCGGTGACGGTGCCGCCCTCCTGGTCCAGCTCGGCAAGCGCAGTGGAGATGCCGTGGACGACGTCTCCGACGATCGGCAACGAGAGGTGACCGACGCCATGGAGGCGGATGTTGCGGACCGAGAGGTCGCGGTGGCGCAGGGCGCCGTTGCCCTGCGGCACGATCACGACATCCGTGTCGGACCAATAACAGATGAAGCGGGTCGTGCACCCGGGGGCGGGTTCGTCGAGCTCGCGGATCAGCCCGCTGTCGGGCCGCATCTGTTCGCCGAGCCTGCTCGGCAGGGCATACGCGCTGTAGGTGCCCTTGTGGGGAGTCCCCAACGTGACGAGGGTGTGGACGTGGGCGTCGCCCCCGAGTCGGGTGACGTAGTAGCGGGCGATGAGCCCACCGAGGCTGTGGCCGACGATGTGGATCTTCTCGTAGCCGGTGTCCGAAACGATCGCCTCGATCTCCTCGCCGAGCTGGGCGGCCGCGGTGCGTATGTCGGCGGTGAGCGAGGAGTAGTTCATGGCATAGACGGAGCCGAACCCGCGACGGGTCAGTCCTCGGCGGAGCAGCGTGAAGATCGAGCGGTTGTCGATGAAACCGTGGACGAGCAGGATCGGCGTCCCCGCAGCCTCGAGATGAGAGATGAGCAGGCCGCGCTGGACCGGCGCGAGGTGCTCGATCCGGTAGCCGTGCAGGCCCTCGGCGCGCGCCTGGAAGATGCCCAGCGGATAGGTCGCGAGGTGGGTCGTGATCCAGGCACTCTCGATGGCCATGCCCACGATGGCGCGCGGCGTGAGGAGGGTCCCCAACCCCCGGGCGATCGAGGCTCCGGCCATCGCGGCGTGGCGTGCGCGGTCAATCACGAGCAGTTCTCGATCGGGTGCGTCGTCATTGGTGCATCCATGGTGGGGACACGCTAGTCGCCGACTTGTGGCAGTGGTGGATGCGATGAGGACCACCTGTCCGGCGTCACCAGATCGAGACCTGTCAGCACGAACCGCCGTGGCGGGTCTAGGCTCACCTCCGGCAGGGCCAGTGGTCAGCAGACGACGTGAGGACGGAACGAATCCGTGGATCTTTTCGAGTATCAGGCACGCGATGTTTTCGAGAAGCACGGTGTACCCGTGCTCGCAGGAGCAGTCGCCACCACCCCTGAGGAGGCCCGCGCGGCCGCCGAGACCATCGGAGCCAAGAGCGGCGGCGTCACCGTCGTCAAGGCCCAGGTCAAGACCGGTGGACGAGGCAAGGCTGGTGGCGTCAAGGTCGCCAAGTCTGTGGATGAGGCAGAGCAACTGGCCACCGAGATCCTGGGCATGGACATCAAGGGCCACACGGTCCACCAGGTGATGATCGCCCAGGGCGCGCAGATCGCGGAGGAATATTACTTCTCCGTGCTGCTCGACCGCACCAACCGCACCTACCTGGCCATGTGCAGCGTCGAGGGTGGCGTCGACATCGAGACGCTCGCTGTCGAGCGGCCCGAGGCCCTCGCCAAGATCGCTGTCGATCCCAACGTGGGCATCGACACCGCCAAAGCCCAGGAGATCGTCGACGCGGCCGGCTTCGACGCCGAGACCGGCGCCAAGATCGTTCCGGTCCTCGAGAAGCTGTGGCTCGTCTACCGCGAGGAGGACGCGACGTTGGTCGAGGTCAACCCGCTCGTCAAGACCAACGACGGCGACATCATCGCCCTCGACGGCAAGGTCACGCTCGACGAGAACGCCGACTTCCGTCAGCCCGACCACCTCGCGCTCGAGGACAAGGCCGCCGCTGACCCGCTCGAGGCAGCCGCCAAGGAGAAGAACCTCAACTACGTCAAGCTCGACGGCAACGTCGGCATCATCGGCAACGGCGCGGGCCTTGTCATGAGCACGCTCGACGTCGTCGCCTACGCCGGCGAGTCGGTCGGCTCCAAGCCCGCCAACTTCCTCGACATCGGTGGCGGTGCCAGCGCCGAGGTCATGGCCAACGGACTCGGTATCATCCTCGGCGATGAGCAGGTCAAGGCCGTGTTCGTCAACGTCTTCGGCGGCATCACCGCGTGTGACGAGGTCGCCCGCGGCATCGTCGGCGCGCTCGACACCCTCGGCGACGCCGCGACCAAGCCGCTCGTCGTCCGTCTCGACGGCAACAACGTCGAGGAGGGGCGTGCGATCCTCGCGGAGCGCAACCACCCGCTCGTGACCATCGAAGCGACCATGGACGGCGCCGCGGCCAAGGCCGCCGAGCTCGCTGCCCAGGCCAACTGACCAAGGACGAGGAACTCAGCACATGGCAATC
>JBDSIV010000081.1:0-12976 GCA_039917755.1 Knoellia sp.
CGCCCGTGAGATGGCGCTCCTTCCCTACTCCAGCTCGTCCCGCTGACGCGCGACCTAGCCAGAAGGAGAGCTGAACAATGAAGGTGATTCTCACGCACGAGGTCTCCAGCCTCGGCACCGCCGGTGATGTCGTCGACGTCAAGGACGGCTACGCCCGCAACTTCCTCTTCCGTCGCGGTCTCGCGACGCAGTGGACCAAGGGCGCGCAGAAGCAGGTCGACTCGATCGCCAAGGGCCGCGAGGTCCGCGCCGTCGCGTCGCTCGAGGAGGCCCAGTCGATCAAGGGCAACCTTGAGGCCAAGCCCGTGACCGTCCCCGCGCACGCCGGCAAGGAGGGACGCCTCTTTGGTGCCGTCTCCTCCGCTGACATCGCGGCCGCCGTCAAGGACGCCATTGGCACCGATGTCGACAAGCGCAAGATCGAGGTTCCGACCCCGATCAAGTCCACGGGTGCCCACGAGGCCCTCGTCCGTCTGCACCCCGAGGTGCAGGCCAAGGTCACGCTCAACGTCGTGGCTGGCTGATCGCAGCCACTGGCTGACACAGGCTTTTCAGTCTGACGCTCACCGAGCAGGTGACAGCGCCCGGTTCCCCTCGTGGGTGCCGGGCGCTGCTGCGTCCCGGACGCTGCTGCCTGCCGGGCGCTGCTGCGTGACCTGCAGTTCCCGTCCGCGCACGTCGTTCTCGCCGGCGCATGGTGCTGGGGCGACGTGCCCCGGCGAGAACGGCGTGCCCCAGCGAGATCGACCTGCCCCGGCGAGAATGACGTGCCCCGGCGAGAATGACGTGCCCCAGCGAGAACGACCTGCCCCGCCCCAATTCCCCGCCCCAGTCCCGCCGCTACGTGGTCGAGCTGAGCGCAACGAGTGTCGGCGGGACGGCATACGGTCTGGTCGTGCCGTTCGCGATGACCCTGACCCGACCGTCCTCAGTGCTGCGGGCTGTCGTGGCCGTGCGCGTCGTCAACCGGCTCGGTGGGTTCGGGATGAGCTTTCTCGGGCTGCGTCTCGTACGTGATCTCGGCATGTCGCTCGGCGACGTGGGGGTGGTGCTCGCCGTCTTCGGCGCCTGCACCATCCCGAGTCGCATCCTGGGAGGGGTGCTCGCCACCCGGCTCGGTGCGCGCTGGACGATCGTCGGCGGCCTTCTGGCCTGTGCTGGCGCGCTGCTCGCCATCGGAGTCGCCGAGACCGTGAGTCTGGTCGTGGGTTCGGTCCTCGTGCTGGGCCTGGCCTACGAGCTGATCGAGCCGGCCACCCAGGCGGTCATCGCCGACACCATCGAACCCGCAAAGCAGGCGTCCGCCTTCGCCCTCCTGTGGTCGACCCTGTCGGTTGCGGGAGTGGTCTCCGGACTGCTCGCGGTCGTGCTCGGCCGGTGGGGTGTCTCAGCGATCTTCATCTGCGACGCGATTTCGGCTGCGCTGGCCGCCGCGGCCGCTCTCGTCCTGCTGCCATCGGTGCGCGTCGAGCGGCATCCGTCGCCATGGCGCTTGGCCCTCAGCGCGCGCCTCCTCGTGTGGACGGGAGTTGGCACGCTCTATGCGACGCTCGTCATGGTCGTCGTCTTCATGTTGCCGCTGGCCATCGATCGTGCCGGGCACTCGACGTCGACGACAGGCTGGGTCCTCGCCGTGGCTGCCGCCGCCGCCATCGCAGCTCAGCGGATTCTGGCCCGGGTCGAGCAGCGTATGCCGCCCGCCACCGCCCTCGTCATCGGTCACCTTGCGCTCGCCGCCGGGCTCGGGCTCTGGGCGACGGGTGGGGTCGCGGGTCTCATTATGGGCGCGGTGCTGGAGGGTGCGAGTGGCGCGTTCCTCCTCGGCACCTATCAGGCCACGGCGGCGCGCATGGGTGGCCCCGGGCTGGGTGCCGCGGTCATGACGGTGTTCGGGCTGTCGTGGGGAGTGGCGACCGTGGTGGCACCCCTGGTGGGATCGCCGTTGCTCGCACGGGGTGAGGCCACATTGTGGTTGGCCTGTGCCGGCGCCTCGCTGACCCTGGCCGCCGGTCACGCGCTGCGGCGACGCCACGGATGAGCGCGCTTCACGGTCCCAACCACCCCGCCTCTACGCTTTCGGGATGAACTGGGACGACTACGCCGCTGCCCTCTTTGACCTCGATGGTGTCGTCACCCCGACCGCGGAGGTCCACATGCGGGCCTGGTCGGCGATGTTCAACGCGTTCCTCACTCAGCGTGGTGAGGAGCAGCCTTACACCGACGAGGACTACTTCGCTCACGTCGACGGCAAGCCTCGCTACGAAGGTGTCGCGGCCTTCCTTCACTCGCGGAGCATCGACCTGCCGCAGGGCGACCCGTCCGACGACCCATCCGCCGAGACCGTGTGTGGGCTCGGCAATCGCAAGAACGACGCCTTCAACGAGGTCCTTGCGCGCGACGGTGTGCAGGCCTACCCCGGGTCCGTGCGCCTGCTCGAGGCCCTCGCCGAGCGCAGGCTGCCGATGGCGATCGTCTCGTCGTCCAACAACGCCCCCGCCGTCCTCGCGAAGGCCGGTGTTGCCCACTTCTTCTCCTTCCTCATGTATGGGGCCGTCGCGTCCGAGCGCGACATCGCCGGCAAGCCCGCCCCCGACACGTTCCTCGTCGCAGCCCAGGAGCTCGGCGTCACGCCCGCACAGTCGGTCGTTCTCGAGGATGCCCTGAGCGGAGTGCAGGCCGGTGCCGCCGGCCAGTTCGGACTGGTCATCGGCGTCGACCGGGGTGCGGGCAGCCAAGCCCTCACCGACGCCGGCGCCACCCTCGTCGTCACCGACCTCGAGGAGTTGCTGTGAACGCGATGCCGCTCGACGTCGACCACGACCCACTCGACCGCAGCCGCTTCCCCCTCGACGAGTGGGCCCTCACCGAGACGAGGTTCGACGCCTCCGACCTCGGCGTGACCGAATCCCTCTTCAGCGTCGGCAACGGCTACCTCGGGTTGCGCGGCAACTACGAGGAGAGCCGCGACGCCCACGTCAACGGTTCCTACATCAACGGATTCCACGAGACCTGGCCGATCACCCACGCCGAGGAGGCCTACGGCTTCGCCCGGGTCGGGCAGACGATTGTCAACGTCCCCGACGCCAAGGTCATTCGCCTCTATGTCAACGACGAGCCGCTCCAGCTCTCGAGCGCCGACCTCCTCGACTACCAGCGGACCCTGGACTTCCGCACCGGCGTCCTCTCGCGCACGCTGCTCTGGCGCACGCCCAGCGGCACGCGTGTCGAGGTCAAGAGCACCCGCATGGTCTCCCTCACCCAGCGGCACCTGGCCATGATGACGTTCGAGGTCACCCTGCTCGACGGCGATGGACCGGTGCAGATCTCCTCGCAGGTCCTCAACCGTCAGGATCTGCCCAAGGAGGGTCCCGAGGCCCCACGTGACGGCATTGCCGATCCGCGCAAGGCCGAGTCGTTCCGGGGCCGGGTGCTCCTGCCCAAGATGAGCGAGGGTGACGTCGAGACCGGCCGCCTGGTGCTGGGCTACCAGTGCGCCGACAGCGGGATGACCCTGGGACTGGTCACGGACCACATCCTCGAGACGGCCAACCCCTATCGCGCCACCGTCCACAACGACGACGACTCGGCCAAGATGATCTATCGCATTCAGGCGCAGCAGGGCGCCACGATCCGGCTGTCCAAGCTCGTCTCGGCGCATACGGCCGACAGCGTCCCCCCACGCGAACTCATCGACCGCTGCGAGCGCACCCTTGACCGCGTCGCCGAGGCAGGTCTGCAGCAGCAGTTCCACGAGCAGCGGGCCTGGCTCGACGACTTCTGGGCTCGGGCCGACATCGAGATCCCGGGGCAGTCCGCCATCCAGCAGGCGACGCGGTGGAACCTCTTCGCGCTGGCCCAAGCGTCGGCGCGCGCCGAGACCTACGGCATCCCAGCAAAGGGAGTGACCGGCTCGGGCTACGGCGGCCACTATTTCTGGGACACCGAGATCTATGTGATGCCCTTCCTCACCTACACGATCCCGTATGCCGCCCGCAACGCGATGCGCTTTCGTCTCTCGTTGCTCGAGTCGGCCAGAGTTCGGGCGTGTGAGCTCTCGCAGAAGGGTGCGCTCTTCCCATGGCGCACCATCAATGGTCATGAGGCGTCGGCCTATTACGCGGCTGGCACAGCGCAGTACCACATCGATGCTGACATCGCCTATGCCCTGAGCCAGTACGTCGGTGCCACCGGGGACGACGATTTTCTCGATCGCGAGGCCGTCGACATCTTCGTGGAGACCGCGCGGCTGTGGGCAGACCTCGGGTTCTGGCGGGCCAAGCCCGGAGGTGGGCGCACCTTCCACATCCACGGTGTGACCGGGCCCGACGAATACACCGCGGTCGTCAACGACAACCTCTACACCAACGTTCTCGCGCGCTTCAATCTGCGGCGAGCGGTCGAGGCGGTGCAGGCGCTCGCGCAAGGTGAGCCCACGGCATACGAGCAAATGGTCCGCAGGACCGGTCTGGAACCGGACGAGATCCGTGAGTGGGCCGACTGCGCCGAGGGGATGACGATCCCGTTCGATGGGCATCTCGGCATCCACCCGCAGGACGACCACTTCCTTGAGCGTGAGATGTGGGATCTGGCCAACACGCCCGCGTCGGTGCGGCCGTTGCTGCTGCACCACCACCCGCTCGTGATCTATCGCTTCCAGGTGCTCAAACAGGCCGATGTCGTGCTCGCGCTGTTCCTGCAGGGGGAGGACTTCACGCCCGCCGAGAAGCTTGCCGACTTCGAGTACTACGACCCGATCACGACCGGCGACTCGACCCTGTCGGCAGTGGTGCAGTCGATCATCGCGGCCGAGGTGGGCTATCAGGATCTGGCGTATCGCTACTTCCTCTCGGCGCTGTTCGTCGACCTCGCCGACCGTCACTCCAACACGGCCGATGGGGTTCACGTCGCCTCGACCGGTGGGGTGTGGAGTGCGCTCGTGTCCGGCTTTGGTGGGTTCCGGGACCATGGACAGGACCACGGCGAGGGGCAGTTCGCGATCGACCCTCGACTCCCGCGGGGCTGGGACTCGCTGACCTATCGCGTCTGCCTGCGTGGCACTCGCGTGCGGGTCACGGTCCGGCCGAGCGAGCTGGAGCTTCTCGTCGAGGACGGCGAGGGCCCCGTCACCTTCGAAGTGCGTGGTGAGTCGGTGACTGTCACGCCCGTCGAGCAGGTCGTGGTGGCGCTTGCGGGTCAGGGTCCCAGGATTGCGGGCTCGCCCAAGGCTCCGAGCGAGGTCGTGCGCGAGGACGGCACGGTGATCTCGAGCGTCGTGCCGGCTGGCGATGCCCGGCGCAGGCCCATCCCCACTGGCACCTGACTGGCAACCTCTCCACCACCCCTTGCTCGACTTGCCCGTTGGGAGAGTTCGCTCGCTGCGCTCGCAACTCTCCCAACGCGCACTAAGTCGAGGTCTTGTCAGAGGGCTCGTTTAGGTTGGCGCCCATGGCAGCGAAGGCGACGCGACCGGCATACCGGTGCACCGAATGTGGGTGGACGACGGCCAAGTGGGTCGGACGATGCGGTGAGTGCCAGGCGTGGGGGTCGGTGGCCGAGATCGGTGCCGTCTCTGCGAGGACGACCGCGGCGAAGTCGGTGGAGCGCCCGGCTGTCCCCATCGGTGAGGTTGACGTGAGTCGGGCGCAGGCTCGCGGGACCGGGGTGCCCGAGTTCGACCGGGTGCTCGGCGGTGGGTTGGTGCCCGGGGCCGTCGTGCTCGTGGCCGGAGAGCCCGGCATCGGCAAGTCGACCCTGCTGCTCGACGTTGCTGGGCGAGCCGCCCGTGGTGGGGACCCCGGCGAGGAGCGCCGCGTTCTCTATGTCAGTGGTGAGGAGTCGGCCGCGCAGGTGCGCAGCCGGGCTGAGCGGATCGAGGCCATGGCCAAGACCCTCTTCCTCGCCTCCGAGACCGACCTCGCCACCGTGCTCGGGCAGATCGACCAGGTCGAGCCCGAGCTCGTCATCATCGACTCGGTCCAGACGATCAGCAGCGCCGAGGTTGAGGGGTCGGCCGGCAACGTCTCGCAGGTGCGCGAGGTTGCGGCGAGCATCATCGCCACGGCCAAGTCCCGCGGCATCGCCTGCCTGCTCGTCGGTCATGTCACCAAGGACGGCTCCATCGCCGGGCCTCGTGTGCTCGAGCACCTCGTCGATGTCGTCATCCAGTTCGAGGGTGACCGGCACAGTCGGTTGCGGCTTGTTCGTGCGGTCAAGAACCGCTACGGCCCGACCGACGAGGTCGGGTGTTTCGACCTGTCCGACGTCGGCATCACCGGACTCGCTGACCCGAGTGGGTTGTTCCTGTCCAACCGCACCGCGGCCGTCCCCGGCACCTGCGTGACGGTGACGCTCGAGGGCCGACGACCGCTTGTCACCGAAGTCCAGGCGCTCGTCGACCAGACCGAGATCCCCAACCCGCGCCGGGCCACCAGTGGGCTCGACTCCTCGCGAGTCGGCATGATCCTCGCCGTGCTCGGCACCCGCGCCAAGGCCCCGATCGGTCGCAAGGACGTGTTCGTCTCGACCGTCGGTGGCGTGCGCATCACTGAACCTGCGGCCGACCTCGCCCTGACCCTGGCGCTCGCAAGTGCCATCAATGACCAGCCGCTGCCCGTGGGCACGGTCGCGTTCGGGGAGGTGGGTCTGGCCGGAGAGCTGCGACCAGTCACCGGGGCGCACCGCCGCCTGGCCGAGGCGGCACGGTTGGGCTTCACGACCGCGATCGTCCCGCCCGGCGTCCTGGGCGGCGGGCCGGTGCCCGACGGGCTGCGGGTCATCGAGGTCGCCACTGTCCTCGAGGCCGTGACTTTGGCGGCATCACCCGCCCACGCCTACTGACGCCCACTGCCCGGTCTGCCGCGCCCACTGACCCCCGCGCCCGCTGACCCCCGCGCCCGCTGACGTGGTGGCAATGTTGGCGGACGCCTTTGTGCGCGCGCGACCGACGCCCAGCAGAGCTGGTCTAATCAGGGCGGGACATCAGGCGTTTGGGCGCACCGAACGGCATACCCGCGCCGTTAGACTCGCTGAGAAGCACGGGGGCACCTGACTGCGCGCCCAGTGCGACAAGACCGAAGGGACACACGTGGTCACGCCGCTGGTGGATGACGAACTGATGCGCACGACGCTCGCTGCTGTCGCGCCCGGGACCGACCTGCGCGATGGACTCGAGCGCATTCTGCGCGGCCGCACCGGTGCCCTCATCGTGTTCGGCATGGACAAGGTGGTGGAGGAGATCTCCAGTGGCGGGTTCCAGTTGGACGTCGAGTTCTCCGCGACCCGACTGCGCGAGCTCGCCAAGATGGACGGCGCCATCGTGTGCGACCGCGACGGCACCCGCATCCTGCGCGCCGCGACCCAGCTCGTGCCCGACTCCAGGATCGAGACCAGCGAGTCCGGCACACGCCACCGCACCGCCGAGCGCGTCGCCAAGCAAACCGGCTTCCCCGTCGTGTCGGTGAGCCAGTCGATGCGCATCGTCGCCCTCTATGTCGGTGGCAACCGCTTCGTCCTCGAGGACTCCAGCGCGATCCTGTCGCGCGCCAACCAGGCCCTGCAGACGCTCGAGCGCTACAAGCAGCGACTCGACGAGGTCACCGGCACCCTGTCCGCGCTCGAGATCGAGGACCTTGTCACCGTTCGCGACGTCGCCAACGTCCTGCAACGTCTCGAGATGGTGCGCCGGATCAAGGACGAGATCGGCGACTACGTCCTCCAGCTCGGCACTGACGGACGCCTGCTCAGCCTTCAGCTCGAGGAGCTCACGGGCGGCCTGTCCGACGACCTCGGGCTCGTCATTCGCGACTACCTCCACGAGTCACGAGGTGAATACGACCTCGATCAGGCCATCTCCAATCTCACCGACATCGACGCCACCGAGCTGCTCGACCCGGCGGGGGGCGCCAAAGCCCTCGGTTTCACCGTCGTCGGTGACGCGCTCGACTCATCGGTCAGCCCGCTCGGCTACCGCATGCTCAGCAAGGTGCCGCGCCTTCCGGGCGCCATCGTCGACCGTCTCGTTGAGCACTTCGGCAGCCTCCAAAAGCTCCTCGCCGCTGGTGTCGATGACCTCATGGGTGTCGAGGGCGTCGGCGAGGGCCGGGCCCGCCTCGTGCGCGAAGGCCTGTCGCGTCTCGCGGAGAGCAGCATCCTCGAGCGCTACGTCTGACCCGGGCGGCTGCTGTGGCGAGCACCTTGCTCCCGTCCGAGGTCGACGTGAGCTCCCTGCACCAGGACATTTCTGCCTGGTATGCCGTGCACGCCCGCCCGCTCCCGTGGCGCAATCCGTCGTGCTCACCGTGGGGCGTGCTCGTCTCTGAAGTGATGGCGCAACAAACGCCGTTGACCCGGGTCGTACCGGCGTGGCGCGAGTGGATGTCGCGATGGCCGACGCCGGCTGATCTGGCGGCCGAGTCACCCGGTGAGGTCGTGCGCGCGTGGGGTCGGCTCGGCTACCCGCGCCGGGCGTTGCGACTGCGCGAGGCGGCTACAGCGATCGTGGATCGGCACTCGGGTGAGGTGCCGCGGGACCACGCTGACTTGCTGGCGCTGCCCGGCATCGGGGACTACACGGCGGCTGCCGTTGCGGCGTTCGCGTTCGGTGAGCGGTCGGTCGTCGTCGACACCAATGTGCGCCGGGTGCAGGCGCGCATCGTCACCGGTGTGGCGCAGGCAGCGCCGTCCCTGACCCGGGCCGAGGTTGACCTCGCACGCGACCTGCTGCCGGTCGTTGATCACGACGCGGCCGTGTGGAACGTTGCAGTCATGGAGCTCGGAGCGCTCGTCTGCACGGCCCGGGCGCCCCGGTGTGTGGACTGTCCGGTCCGCGCTCGGTGTGCCTGGACGCGTGCCGGCCAACCGGCATACGACGGGCCTGTCCGCAAGGGGCAGAAGTGGCACGGCACCGATCGGCAGGTGCGCGGGATGATCGTCCAGGCGTTGCGCGAGGTCCCACATCCCCTGGGGCGCACCGCTCTTGCGCCGGGACGTGACGAGGCGCAGGTGGACCGCTGTCTTGCTGGGCTCATCGAGGATGGGTTGGTCGAGGCTCTGAGCGGGGACCAGTTCGTCCTGCCGGGGCATGAGGAGGAAGCGGGGTGAGCGCACGCGACGAACCCACCGAATCCATTCAACCTCCCGAACCTCCAGAACCCATTGAGGCTGGGGAGCGAGTGGCGCACACGCCACCCCCCGAACCCCTTGGCCCGACCGGGGCCAGCGGGCGCAGAACCCCGCCCGACCCCTATGGCGTGCGAGCCGGTGCCACCAAAGCGTTCCGTTTCATGGGCCGCGGAACCGTCAGCGGGGCACGCATCGCAGGCCGAGGCGGTCGTGCCGGGACCCAGAGGACGCGGGCGTATGTCCAGTCCTCGGGTGCCGGTGAGAGCGGTCTGGCCCGCCTCGTCGAGCTCCACTTCGTCAACATCTGCGGTGACGCCGCTCTCACGGTCAGCCTTGCGGGCACGATCTTTGCCATCCCCACTGACGAAGCTCGGGCCCAGGTGGCGCAGTTCCTCCTGCTGACCATGGCGCCGTTCGCGTTGCTTGCGCCGTTCATCGGCCCGCTGCTCGACCGGTTCCGGCACGGCCGTCGATGGGCGATAGGGACGACCTTGGCCCTGCGCGCCTTCCTCTGTTGGGTACTGGCCGGGGCTGTCGCGACCAATTCGGTCTGGCTCTTCCCGGCGGCGCTCGGCTGTCTCGTCGCGTCCAAGGCCTACGGGGTCACGAGATCGGCTGCCATCCCACGTCTGCTGCCACCGGGGTTCACGCTCGTCAATGCCAACTCTCGCATCGCGCTCGCGGGAGTCGCGGCGATGGCCGTCGGCGGCGGGCTCGCTGGTGCGGTGTCACGCATCGGCCCGGAATGGTCCTTGAGGCTGGCGTTCGCGATCTATGTCGTGGGCACGGTCCTGGCCATCCGGCTCCCCGAGCGCGTGGACTCTTCGGTGGGAGAGTTCGACATCGAGGACACCCAGTCCGTGGTCACACGCCCGGTCGGATCCGGAGCGATCGTCGTGCGCGCAGGGGGGCAGGGGCGCGTGGGCGGCGTCGGTGGGATCGGCGCCACGTTGCGCGCGCGTGTCCTCGCGTTGCCGGTCGCCGTGCGGGCCGCCCTCGTCAGTGCGATGGGCGCCCGATTGCTCACCGGCTTCCTCACCCTCTTCATGGCCTTCCTCATGCGCGAGCACCCGATCCCGGGCCACAGCGGCACGCTGGTCCTGGCCCTTGTGGTGGGGGCGGCCGGAGCGGGCAACGCCCTTGGCACGGTTGTCGGCAACGCCGCCCGGAAGCTGCCGCCCGACCGCCTCGTCGCGACCGCTCTCCTCGTCATCGTCGGGGCATCCCTTGCCACGGCGGTCGCCTATTCGCTCGTGACCCTGTTGATCCTCGGGTTGTGCGCGGGTCTGTGCGCCCAGATCATCAAGCTGAGCAGCGACGCGATCATCCAGCGCGACATCGCCGAGAACGTGCGCACCCAGATCTTCGCCTGGTCCGAGACGGTCCTACAGATCGCGTGGGTCATCGGCGGTGGGCTCGGTATCGCGCTCCCGCTCATCCCGCAACTGGGCTTCGGCGTGATCAGCGGCCTGCTCGTGATCGTGCTCCTGGCCTCGATCCGGGTCCGCCGACCCCAACCCCGTCCGTGACCGATGTCTTGCGCAATCCGTCGGCCGACGGGATCGCGCAACAAGTGCGACGATGCGACCGATTGCGCATAAGTCCGGGGTGGGTCAAAGGACGCGGAGCATCCTCGTGTTGCCCAACGTGTTGGGCTTGACCCGCTCGAGGTCGAGGAACTCGGCGACACCTTCGTCATAGGAGCGCAGCAGCTCGGCATAGACCTCGGGCGCGACGGCCCGCCCCTCGATCGGCGTGAACTCGTGCCGCTCGAAGAAGGACGTCTCGAACGTCAGGCAGAACAGGCGCTGCACTCCGAGCTCGTGGGCTCGGGCCACCAACTGGTCAAGGATCATCGTCCCGACCCCCTGGCCCAAGGCGGTCTTCGACACGGCCAGGGTGCGGATCTCGGCGAGGTCCTCCCACAGCACGTGCACCGCCCCACACCCGATGACCTCACCATCGCGCTCGGCGACCACGAAGTCCGCCACCGACTCGTAGTAGGCGACGGCCTCCTTCTGCAGAAGCACTCGCTGCTCGGCCAGAGGCGCGACGAGGGCCCGCATGGCGCGCACGTCCGCGGTGCGTGCCGGTCGGAGCTGTATGCCGGAGGGCTGAGCGGGCTGAGCAGGCTGGTCAGGTGCGGTGGGCATGGAAGCCAGTATCGCGGCATACGCAAGACCGGCCGCCCGCGCACGCAGCGCGGACGGTCCTGCCCGGTCTCAAACACGTTCGTCGCATTGGGCACGAATGGTTCAGAACGCCCGCGCCATTCGCGCCCTCTGGGGCGAAAATGGTTGGGGGACAACACATAGGCAGGGTATGCCGGGAACTTGCGTTCCGGCATACCCCGCCTGTGTGTGTGGCTGGGTGAGGCCTTCGACTACTCGGAACCGGCAGCCGCGGGGGCAGAGCCACCGCCGGCCGTGACGACCGGGACCTCGATGGCGCCGCTGTGCTGCGCGCCCTCGAAGATGAACGTGTCGTCCTTGCCCTCGCCGGTGGCGTCGACCGCGACGATCTGACCGGCCTTGAGCTCGCCGAACAGGATCTTCTCGGACAGCACGTCCTCGATCTCGCGCTGGATGGTGCGACGCAACGGTCGCGCCCCGAGCACGGGGTCGTAGCCGCGCTTGGCAAGCAACGTCTTGGCCGCGGGCGTGAGCTCCATGCCCATGTCCTTGTCCTTGAGGCGCTTGTCGAGCTTGGCGATCTCGAGGTCCACGATCTGGATGATCTCGTCCTGCGAGAGCTGCGGGAAGACGATCGTGTCGTCGACGCGGTTGAGGAACTCGGGACGGAAGTGCTGCTTGAGCTCGTCGATGACCTTGTTCTTCATCCGGTCGTAGCTGCTCTGCGTCTCCGGGCCCGCGGAGAACCCGAGGGAACCCTTGGAGATGTCACGCGTACCGAGGTTGGTCGTCATGATGATGACGGTGTTCTTGAAGTCGACCACCCGACCCTGGGAGTCGGTGAGGCGACCGTCCTCGAGCACCTGCAACAGGGAGTTGAAGATCTCGGGGTGAGCCTTCTCGACCTCGTCGAAGAGCACGACCGAGAACGGCTTGCGCCGCACCTTCTCGGTGAGCTGGCCGCCCTCTTCGTAGCCGACATAGCCGGGAGGTGACCCGAAGAGGCGCGACACGGTGTGCTTCTCGCTGTATTCGGACATGTCGAGCTGGATGAGCGCGTCCTCGTCACCGAAGAGGAACTCGGCGAGCGTCTTGGCGAGCTCGGTCTTGCCGACACCCGTGGGTCCGGCGAAGATGAACGACCCACCCGGACGGCGGGGGTCCTTGAGCCCGGCGCGGGTGCGACGAATCGCCTGCGAGAGAGCCTTGATGGCGTCGTCCATGCCGACGACGCGCTTGTGCAGTTCGTCCTCCATGTGGAGCAGCCGGCTGGACTCCTCCTCGGTGAGCTTGAAGACGGGGATGCCCGTTGCCGCGGCCAGGACCTCGGCGATCAGCTCTTCGTCGACCTCAGCGACGACGTCGAGGTCGCCGCTCTTCCACTCGGTCTCGCGCTGGGTCTTCTCGTTGCGCAGGTTCTTCTCGTCGTCGCGCAGACGCGCGGCCTTCTCGAAGTCCTGACCGTCGATCGCCGACTCCTTCTCGCGCACGACGGCCGAGATCTTCTCGTCGAACTCGCGCTGGTCCGGCGGTGCGGTCATGCGGCGGATGCGCAATCGGGCGCCGGCCTCGTCGATGAGGTCGATGGCCTTGTCCGGCAGGAAGCGGTCGTTGATGTAGCGGTCGGCCATGTTGGCTGCTGCCACGAGCGCTGCGTCCGTGATCGAGACGCGGTGGTGCGCCTCGTAGCGGTCGCGCAGACCCTTGAGGATCTCGATGGTGTG
>JBDSIV010000082.1:0-2847 GCA_039917755.1 Knoellia sp.
AGGATCGTCGTGCCCGAGGCGAGCGTGCGTCGGAAAGCCTCCTCCTCGGCATACGCGATCTTGCTGATCCGGTCAAAGCCGGTCTCGAGCTCGGGGTAGGAGCGCTTCATGCGCTCCATCGAGACAGGCAGCAGGTGCGGCAGTGCCGGGTCCTCGAAGCCGAGCAGTCGCATCGAGCGGACGGCGCGTCGCAGCATCCGGCGCAGGACGTAGCCACGACCCTCGTTGCCTGGAGTGACACCGTCACCGATGAGCATGAGCGAGGAGCGCACGTGGTCTGCCACGACGCGCAGGTGGACGTCGTCGGGGTGGGACTCCTGAGCGGAGTGGCCCGAATGGGCGCCATAGGACGTGCCCGTCATCTCGGCGGCCTTGGCGAGGACCGGGTAGACCTCATCGATCTCATAGAGGTTGTCGACCCCTTGCAGGACCGAGGCGATGCGCTCCAGGCCCATGCCGGTGTCCACGTTTTCGGCAGGGAGCGGTCCGGAGACGTCGAAGTCGACCTTGGAACGCACCTCACTCAGCTCGAACTGCATGAACACGAGGTTCCAGATCTCCATGAAGCGGTCCTCGTCGACCGCCGGGCCGCCGTCCTGGCCGTAGTCGGCGCCACGGTCATAGAAGATCTCGCTGCAGGGACCACCGGGACCCGGAACACCCATGTGCCAATAGTTGTCGGCCTTGCCGCGACGCACGATGCGCTCCGCGGGGATCGTTGTGTATTCGGCCCACAGACGCTCAGCCTCGTCGTCGTCCTCATAGACCGTCGCCCAGAGGCGATTGGGGTCCAGCCCGTAGCCACCCTCGTCCTGCGACGTCGTGAGCAGGGTCCACGCGAAGCGGATGGCGTCCTTCTTGAAGTAGTCGCCGAAGGAGAAGTTGCCGTTCATCTGGAAGAACGTGCCGTGGCGCGAGGTCTTGCCGACCTCCTCGATGTCACCGGTGCGGACACACTTCTGCACGCTGGTCGCTCGCTGCCACGGGGGGGTCTCCTGTCCGCTGAAATACGGCTTGAAGGGCACCATGCCGGCGTTGACGAACAACAGGTTGGGGTCGTCGTGGATCAGCGGCGAGGAGGGCACCACCGTGTGGCCGTTCTTCTCGAAGAAGTCGAGCCAGCGGCGCCGGATCTCAGCGGTTTCCATGTCGTGTCAGTCCTGAGGTTGAGATGCGTTCGAGTCGAGTGCGTCGGACCCGGGATGGGCACAGGGAATCCTACGGGTCGGGCATGCGCCACCGTCGTCGGCTTTCCCCTCGCTCCCTTGACACCCTAGGTAGAGTTAGACCATGGGCAGCGCAGCACCCCGCATGACCGGCCCGACGAGGGCCGTCCTCGAGGTGCTCCTGGACCAGCCTGACGATGTCCACTACGGACTGGCGATCGGGGCACTCACCGCCCTGCCGAGCGGCACCGTCCACCCGATCCTCGCCCGGCTCGAGGGGCTCGGATGGGTGGACAGCAGCTGGGAGGACATCGACCCCGCCGACGTCGGACGCCCCCGCCGACGGCTCTATCGCCTCACGAACCACGGCCTCGCCTCGGCCGCCGAGGCCCTCACCCGCGCAGACGCGACGCGCGCCCGCCTCGCTGCGCGAGCCCTCGTCCACGCACGACCCCAAGGAGCGATGTCATGAACCGACTCGCCGACAGCCTGCTCGCCCTCGCCATCCATATCCTCCCTCAGCAGGTCCGACGACGCTACGTCGCCGAGTTCGAGGCCGACCTCGCCTCCCTGCCCCGCCTGCGACGGGCCGGGTATGCCGTGTCGACCGTCCTCGGAGCACCCCGCCTGCGCTGGGAGGTGCTGCGCCCTCTCGCCGGCTCGGGAACACCGCTCTGCTACATCGGCCGGCACCACGAGCGCACGATCCACACCCAGTCCATCGACCCGACCGTCCTGGCCAAACAGTGCACGCGCTGCGGTCGCATCAGGGACCCGCGCCAATTCACCCAGCGCACCGACCAGGGCGGCATCGCGCGGACCACCTTCGGCGGGATCTGAGCTCCACCCGAACGGGGTGGGTCAGCTGCGACCGAGGCGATCCTTGAGCCAGGTCCAGCGCTCCTGGAGCCGGGCCTCGAAACCGCGATCGGTCGGCTGGTAGTAGTCGGCCGTGCCGTGCAGGTCGTCCGGAAGGTACTGCTGACGGGCCACACCGTCGGCCTCGTCATGCGCATAGACATAGTCCTTGCCGTGCCCGAGACGGGACGCGCCGGCATACCCGCTCCCACGAAGGTGAGGTGGGACCGCGCCTCCACGTCCGCCACGCACGTCGGCAATGGCGGCATTGATCCCGGCATACGCCGCATTGCTCTTGGGAGCCAGCGTGTTGTGAACAACGGCTTGCGCCAAGATGATTCGCGCTTCGGGCATCCCGATCTGGGCCACTGCGTGCATCGCCGCGACCGCCGTCTGCAACGCGGTCGGGTCGCCCATCCCGACGTCCTCGCTTGCCGAGATGACGATGCGCCGAGCGATGAAGCGTGGGTCCTCGCCCGCCTCGAGCTGACGGGCGAGGTAGTGCAGTGCTGCGTCGACATCAGAGCCGCGCATCGACTTGATGAACGCCGACGCGACGTCGTAGTGCTGGTCGCCGGTCTTGTCATAGCGCACGGCTGCTTGGGCCACCGCCTGCTCGGCGTGGGCGAGCGTGATCTCGATGGGGGCTTGGTCGCTGCTGCCCGCGGGGGCGTCGTCGAGCGCCACTCCCGCGGCAGCTTCGAGCGCGGTGAGGGCGCGGCGCGCATCTCCGCCGGAGATGCGGACGAGGTGCTCGCGCGCCTCGTTCGACAACGTGTATGCCGCGTCGAGACCACGCTCGTCGCTCACCGCCGCGTCCAGC
>JBDSIV010000083.1:0-11786 GCA_039917755.1 Knoellia sp.
GTGGGGCAAGCCGGTGGACGTCGACACCCTGGACGGGCGGCGACTGGTCACCTATCTGCAGACCCACGACCAGGTCGGCAACAGGGCAACGGGTGACCGGATCAGCGCCTCGCTCACCCCTGGCCGCACGGCCATTGGCGCCGCGCTCTATCTCCTTGGACCGGGCACACCGATGATCTTCATGGGGGAGGAGTTCGCTGCGTCCTCCCCGTGGCAGTTCTTCACCGACTTCACCGACGAGGGCATGGCCGAAGTCGTGCGGGCTGGACGGCGTGCCGAGTTCGGAGGCCATGGTTGGGCCGCAATCGACGTCCCCGACCCGCAGTCCCGCGCCACCCGCGACGCGAGCGTCCTGCGCTGGCACGAGCTGTCAGCGGAGCCGCACGCTTCGCTGCTCGGCTGGTATCGCGAGCTGATCACGTTGCGGCGCAGCGTTCTTGGCGCATCCGAAACGCGGTTTGCCGACGTGAACTGCGCGGTGGAGGACGACGGCCGGCTCTTCGTGATGACCCATCGCTCAATCGTGGTCTCGGCCGACCTCGACCGCGACATGGTCACGGTGTCCGCACCCGGCATACCGGATCTCGTCTTTCCCTGACGACGCGAACGAGCAGTCAGTGGCCCGTTCAGTCGCGGACGCGGAGCATGCCCTCCTGCGCGACGGAGGCGACGAGCGTGCCATCGGCCGAGAACATCCGTCCGATGCCCAGGCCGCGCCCTCCTTGCGCTGAGGGTGACTGCTGGGCATAGAGGATCCACTCGTCGGCGCGAGCTGGACGGTGGAACCACATCGCGTGGTCAAGGCTGGCGACGTTGAGGCCTCCACCGACCCACTGGCGACCGTGGCGACGCAGCACGGGCTCGAGCAGCGCGTAGTCGGACGCGTACGCAAGCACAGCTGAGTGCAGGAGCGGGTCGTCCGGAAGTGTCCCGACCGCGCGCATCCACACGCTCTGGTGCGCCGAGTTCTCCTCACCGGGGGAGAGGAAAAGGTTGCCCTCGACGTGGCGCTGTTCGATGGCGCGGCCCTCCGCGAGGTGCTTGGCACCGGGGTCGTCGATCCCACGGAAGGCGTCACCGAGCGACGACAGGCCCTCAGGTCCCGGCACGTCCGGCATCTCGTCCTGGTGGTCGAGACCGCCGGCAGGCTCCTGGAACGAGCAGCTCATCGACAGGATCGGCTGGCCGTTCTGGATGGCGTGGGCACGACGCGTTGAGAAGGAGCGGCCGTCGCGCATCCGCTCGACGGAAAAGGTGATCGGCTGGGTGTCGTCGCCCGGTCGCATGAAGTAGGCGTGCAGCGAGTGGATCGGACGCGGTGCGTGGCCCTCAGCCGACTCAAGGGTGCGACCGCACGCAATGAGACCTTGGGCGAGGACCTGTCCGCCGAAGACCCGACCGTGGGGCATCCTTTGGCTCTGTCCGCGAAAGAGGGTCGTCTGCTGGGCATAGGTCGGAGCCATGGCAGGATCTCCGCCCACGCTGCTGACGTTGATCTCGGCCGACCCGATCTCCTCGAGATCAAGGACGCCAAGCAGGTCGGTGAGGGCGGTTTGCGCAGGGTCGGTCACAGGCGTCACCCTAACGATCCCCGAGCCACGTTCCACCACCCACCAGTGCACTCCGACCGAAAGGTCAGGCCACCAGAGGGCCGTGGGCGCGCTCGGTGGGTCCACGTCGGCGAACGGGGGCGCCGGCGGCCACCCGGTTCCACGCCCGCTCGAGGCGCACCACGGCCTCGACCAGCTCGTCCGGCGACAGGACATAGGGCAACCGGATCCACCGGTCGAGACCTCCAGCAGCGGCGAACCGCGGACCGTTGGCGATGAGCAGGCCCTCGTCTTCTGCGGCCAGCGTCACCTCCGTTGCGACCGGATCGGGGAGTTCCACCCAGAGGGACAGACCGCCCGTGGGTAGGACGAACTTCAGCTGCGGCAAACGCTCATGCAGGGCGGCGGCCAGCGCATTGCGGCTCGCCACCAGGTCGCGTCGGCGTTCTGCAGTGATCCCTGCGGCGACCTCCATGAGTTGAAGGAGCACGAGTTGGTCGATGACGGGAGCACCGATGTCGAGCGGCACGCGCGCAGCGCCGATGCGCTCGAGGGTCGGGCCGGTGGCGCGTATCCACCCAATGCGCAGCCCGCCCCAGTGTGACTTCGAGGCGCTCCCGACCGAGATCGTGTCGGGATGATGGGCGCCGAAGGGGAGCGGCATGCGCCCCTTGTGGTCGAGCGAGATCTCGTTGACCGTCTCGTCGATGATGGCGGTGATGCGCTCTCGCCGCAACGCTCTTGCCACGACGGCTCGCTGATCGTCGGACATGAGGTTGCCGGTCGGGTTGTGGAAGTCGGGGAGCAGGATCGCCGCCCGGGCACCGGATGCGCGGATCGTCGAAGCCATCGTCTCGACGTCCCACCCCGACGGTTCGACCGGCACGGCGGCGATCCGCGCGCGTAGTTGGGTCAAGGTCGGGAAGACATTGGGATAGGTCGGCGTCTCCACGACGACCGTGTCGCCGGGGGCGAGCGTTGCCCGAACCGCGATGGCCATCCCCACGACGGCGCCCGTGGTCACGAGAACCTCCTCAGCCGTCGTCGGGAGGCCGCGCTCGGTGTAGCGCGTCGCGATGGCCTCGCGCAGCTCGGGCACCCCATTGAGCAGGTAGCCACTGCCACTGAGGTAGCCCGGTGAGGCGGCGATGGCCGCCTCAGCAGCCTGGGTCATCCCGGCAGGTGCACGCATGGCGGCGCAGGTGAGGTCGATGGTCCCGGCGGGGACCTGGGCCGACAGGTGCAACCCCGTGTCGCGGCGCACAGCTCCGAGAGGCAGGCTCGCCAGGCTCCCGGAGCCACGACGAGAGGTGAGATAGCCACGCTCGCGCAGCACGGCATACGCGCTGCTCACCGTTGTTCGACTCAGGGCCAGCGCGCTCGTGAGGTCACGCTCACTGGGAAGCCGGGTGCCGACAGCGATGCGACCGTCCGCGATGAGCAGTCGGAGGGCGTCGGCAACGGCTTGGTATGCCGGCCCGTCGCCGTCCGTGGGAGCAAGAAGTTCGGCGACGCGGGCGGCGGTGATCGAGGGGGCAGCCATGTGGCCACTGTCCCACAATTGGCTATGGAAGATCAGGCCACTTGTACGCCATGATGACGTTCATGAGCCCGATCCAGACGTTGCGCGCCGGCGCTTCCAGGCGTGTCGACCTGATCCCGATGACGCCGATGGAGCAGTTGCGCGCCGGTCGCAGCGTCCGTCGCCTGATCCAACTTTTCGTCGGGCTCTGGCTCTATGGGACAGCGATGGCCATGTTCATCCGCGCCCAGCTGGGGCTCGACCCGTGGGACGTCTTCCACTACGGCGTCCAGCAGCACATCGGGCTGAGCTTTGGCACGGTCGTGATCATCGTGGGCGCGCTCGTGCTGCTGTTGTGGATCCCGCTCAAGCAGTGGCCCGGGCTCGGCACCGTGGCCAACGTCTTCGTCATCGGTATTGCGACCGACGTGATGCTTGCGGTGCTCGACACCCCGTCGGCTCTGTGGCTGCGGTGGGTCTTCCTGCTCGGAGGGATCGTGATCAACGGCCTTGCCGGAGCGCTGTACATCGGCAGCCAGTACGGCCCCGGTCCGCGCGACGGACTCATGACGGGTTTGGCGCACCGGACCGGTCTGTCGATCCGGCTGGTGCGCACCTCGCTCGAGATTTCGGTGCTGGCCATCGGGTGGTTGCTCGGTGGCGTGGTCGGGCTGGGGACGGTGCTCTATGCGCTGCTCATCGGACCAGCGATCCAGGCCTTCTTGCCCTTGGTGACCGTGAGGGTGACGCCGCCGTCACGCATGGTCGATCAGAAGGACCTGATCCGCGAGCCATAGCGGTCCTGCAGGACCCGGTTGTGCTCGTCCCCGCCGGGGATGTTGGCCGAGAGGAAGACCGGTGGCACTTCTCCGGCCTCGAGCATCCTGCTGACCACCCCGACGGTCAGGGCCTGCCCGATGTAGGCAGCGGTGAGTGAGGAGACGGCGCCAACGTTGACGCCATCAGCAAGGTCGAGGGTTGCGTCGCCGAAGGGCGCAAGGTTGTCGATGACGACATCGGCGATCTCGCTGAGTCGTCTGCCGCTCTCGTGTTTGGGCTCGACGGCGCGGGTGTGCTCGAGACTGGTCACGGCGATGACCGTGTGACCACGCTCCTTCAGGGCCAGCGCCATGCCGACGATGGAGGAGTTCACCCCGGAGTTGCTTGCGATGAGGAAGACGTCCTCAGGATGGATCTCGGTGTGCGAGAGGAGTTCCTCGACGACGGTGGGGTCGCGCTCGAGCTCGGAGGAGAACAAGTCTTCGGCGTCACGGCCCCCCACGAGAACAACTTCGCGCAGGGTGATGCGCCGGGTGGGAATGAGGCCTCCGGCTCGCCCGGCAATCTCCATCGCGAAGCCCTCGGAGTGACCGGTCCCGAATGCCTGGATCACCCCGTTGGAGCGCACGGACTGCGTGAGCAGGTCCACGGCCTCGTCCAGGCCTCCGTCGGCGACGAACGACTGGAGGCGGGAGAGGCGGCTGTTGACCTCCGTTGCGAGATCGGCCTGGGCTGTCTGCGGCGTACTGGCTGACATGGATGCGCTCTCTGGTCGTGGGACCTCTTGCACGTGATGCTGCCATGGGCGAGTTCGGTGGGCGCATTCGGTGGGCGGGTTCGGTGGGCGGGTTCGGTGGGCCACAGAGGGCAAGGAGGCAGGATGAGGCCGTGATCCTCATTGCCATCGACGCCGGAGGTACCCGCACCCGGGCCTCCGTCGTGGACGACTCCCTCGCGTGTGCGGGCACGGGCCGGGCGGGCCGCGGGAATCCGGTGGGTGGCGGACCGGAGGCGGCCTTCGACCAGGTCATGCTCGCGATGACCCAGGCGGCTGCTGTCGCCGGAGTTGCGCTTCGCGAGATCAGCAGCGTCACCCTCGCTGGCGCTGGAGGCGCCGTGTTCGACCCCGGGTTCCTCACCCGGCGGCTTGCGGAGGCGGGGATGACCTCACCGCTAACGGTGAAGGGCGACCTGGCCGCCCTGTTCTGTTCGGGGAGCCACGAGACTTCTGGCTACAGCGTGGTGGCGGGCACCGGGGCGACGGCCGTGCGGATCGTGGACAACGTCGAGGTGCAGGTGGCTGACGGCCTCGGATGGTTGCTCGGCGACACCGGTTCCGGCTTCTGGATCGGTCGCCGAGTGGCCCGGGCGGTCGCAGCGGCCATGGACGGAAGGGCACCCACCACCATGGTCGAACCCGCCCTGGGCGCGCTCGGGATCCAGCCCGACCTCACCCTGCTGCGGGGTCGTCCGGTCGCGAGCCACGAACTGGTCAAGGTCGTCTACGCCGGATCACCGCTGGCCGTGGCGGCCCTCGCGCCGGTGGCGTTCCTCGACGAGGGCGATGAGGTGAGCGCCGAGATCGTCGCAGAGGCCGCGCGGGGTCTGGCCCAGTCGCTCATCGACGTCTACGTCGACGATGTCAGTGGACCGCTGGTGATTGGTGGCGGTGTGATGTCGGCTCAGCCTCGACTGCGCGAGGGAATGCTTGCCGCGCTGGCGTCCGAGGGACGTGACTTGCGGGTCATCCAGGCCGTCGACGGGCTTGTCGGCGCGTCGGTCCTCGCGCTCAGAGACGCCGGGGTGATCGTCGATGCCGCGGTCTTCGACAGGCTGAGATCCACGACGGCACTGGAACTGGCGAGGCCCGCATGCCTCTAGCGGGGCGACGCAGAACCTCCGTGGGTCACCACCAGTCGGGGGGCCTGTGACGACTCGGGGTTGCCTGCAAACCCGACTCGTCACGCACCCGACGACCGGTCGACGTCAGCCGTCCACCGCCAGCGCGAAGGGAAGGACACCCTCTGCCCCTGCCCGCCGAAGCGCGCGTCCGGCCACGGTCAGCGTCCAGCGTGAGCTGATGAGGTCGTCGACGAGCAGCACGGGCCCGCGGACCTCAGCCAGCGTCTGCGCGAGGTCGGGTCCGACGACGATCCGCTCCCAGACGCCAGCCAGTCGGAAGGCGCTGTTGCCGCCGGGCTCACCAGTGGGACCGCCGTGCTCGAGGTCGAGGGTTCCGAGCAGGGGCAGGCGACCGATCTCGGCAAGTCCGGCAGCGAGCGACTGGACGAGCTGAGGGTGACTGCGCGACGGCATCGCGACGATGCCGCCAGGCCGCTGTGCCCAGTCCCATTCGGCGAGCACACCGACGCACGCGCGGAGCAACTCCGGCGTAGCGGGAGTGTCGTCGCGCAGGACCTGTCGCAGACGTTGCCCCCAACCGAGGTCGCTCAGTCGGGCCAGCGCGCGCCCCCGGGTCAGCGCTTCGTCGGCCGGAATCTTGCCCTTGACGGGGACACCGAGGCGGGCCATGCCGGTCGGCCACTGCGCGCGCGGATCGAGGTCGACTCCGACCCGGGCCAACCGGGTGCGGGCTGCGCCGACGACGTTGTCGGGCACGTCTGTGGCATACCAAGGAGCAGCGCACCGGTCGCACTTGCCGCAGGGCACTGCGGTGTCGTCGTCGAGGGTCCGCTGGAGGAAGGCCATGCGGCACTCGGTCGTCTGCTCGTAGTCGAGCATGAGCTGTTGCTCGTCCTTGCGGGACTGGGCCACGCGCTCGTAGCGCTCGGCGTCATAGGTCCAGGGTTGCCCCGTGCCCGTCCACCCGCCTTGGACGCGCGTCACAGCGCCGTCGACATCGAGCACCTTGAGGAGCAGTTCAAGGCGGGTGCGGCGGACGTCGACGATGGCCTCGATCGCCGGGGTGGACAAGGGTCGCCCGGCCTCGGCGAGGGCTGTGAGCACCGCGTCGGCCTGCTCCTGGCGAGGCATCGACACTGACGCGAAGTAGAGCCAGATGTCCTTGTCCTCGGGACCGGGAAGCAGGAGAACATCGGCCCGTTCGGTGGCGCGGCCCGCACGACCGACCTGTTGGTAGTAGGCGACGGGTGAGGCGGGCGCGCCAAGGTGCACGACGAAACCCAGGTCGGGCTTGTCGAAGCCCATCCCGAGGGCCGAGGTCGCGACCAGCGCCTTGACCTTGTTGTCGCGCAACTGGGCTTCGAGACGCTCGCGGTCGGCGGGGTCGGTGCGCCCGGTGTAGGACGCGACCCGCTGGCCGGCCTCGGAGAGTGCTGCAGCAACCTCCTCGGCAGCCGACACCGTCAACGCATAGATGATGCCGCTCCCGGGCAGGTCGTCAAGGTGCGCCAGCAGCCACCCCAGGCGCTGCTCCGGAGACATCGAGCTGAGCACCCCTAGCCGCAGCGAGTCACGAGCCAGTCCGCCGCGCACTGTGAGCACGTCACGGCCGCCCACCCCCAACTGCTCCACGACGTCGGTGACGACACGCGCATTGGCGGTGGCGGTGGTCGCCAGGACCGGCACGTCTTCGGGCAACTCCGTGAGCAGGTCGCGGATGCGGCGGTAGTCGGGCCGGAAGTCGTGTCCCCAGTCGGACACGCAGTGCGCCTCGTCGACGACAAGGAGGCCGCAGCGGCGTGCCAGATCGGGTAGTTGCTCATCGCGAAAGCGCGGGTTGTTGAGCCGCTCGGGGCTCACGAGCAGCACGTCCACGGAGTCAGCTGCCAGCGCCTGACGCACTTCGTCCCAGTCCTGCGCATTGGCGGAGTTCATGGTCACGGCGCGTATGCCGGCGCGCTCGGCCGCGGCGATCTGGTCCCGCATGAGCGCCAGCAGGGGAGAGATGATGACGGTCGGGCCGGCACCTTGAGCACGACGCAGAGCTGTCGCCACGAAGTAGACGGCCGACTTGCCCCACCCCGTGCGCTGGACGACGAGAACGCGCGACCGATCGGCAACGAGCGCCGTGATGGCCTCGAGCTGCCCGTCGCGAAAGGCGACGTCGTCGCGCCCGACGAGCCGGCGCAGAGCGGTCGTCGCCTCGGCGGCGAGCGAAGTGGCGAGCGTGGTGGGCCTAGATGCGTTCGTCATGGTCACCCCACCGTAGGCGGGTGCCCCGACACCCACAGGATGGGGCCGTGGCAGCGCTCAGCTCAGCGCCAGCCCTGCTCGTCGACGCCCCCGGGCACGTCGGCCTCGGGGTCATAGGGCGTGCGGGTGAAGCGGAAGGTCGCGAGGTCGAGGTGCGACACCGACCCATCGTCGCGGCGGAGAACGCGCAGCGTCTCGCCCGTGTAGTAGCCGTCCAACCCCACCCACTCATCCACACCGTCGCCCACACGGCGGAAGCGCGATCCGCGCCCGGTCCCGGGCGTCCCGAGAACCAGGTGCTCACCCACGTATCGAGCTGTCTCCACGGCAGGTCCCCAGTGCCATGTCCCCGCGAGCTCCAGCACCTCCGGCGCCCCACGCGCCACCCACGGCTCCACAACTCCCGGCTCGAGCTCGCGCAGTGCCCGCAGGAGGTCCTTGGGCAGACTCTTCAGGGCCGGGCTCGCGGTCGTGTTGGTCACCAGGACAACCCCGTCGCCCACCTCACCCGCGGGTCCGTCGCCGCCCTCGGCATCGAGATGGACCCGCTGCATCGCGAGGAATCCCGGCATGGATCCACCGTGCCCAGCCGTCCGCGCGCCAGCGTCGTTCCACACCTGCCAGCCGAGCCCGTGAGCACCGAGCCACGGCTGACCCGGCTCATCCACAACGTGGTGCGGCTCGAGCATCTCGGCGAGCGTCTCCGGAGCCAACACCCCCGAGGTGTGTCCGCCCAGTAGGGCCGCCCAGCGCGAGAGGTCGCTCACCGTCGTCCAGAGCTGTCCAGCCGGTGCCATGGCCCCAGCGTCGTGTTCGGGCTCGGGCAGCAGCACGTCCGCGAACGGATGCACCGCCAGCCCCTGCGCCGCAGCCCCCGTCGGGCGCAGGGTGGTCCGCGTCATCCCCAACGGCTCGAGCAGCTCGTCGCGCACCACCTCGAACCACGGTCGTTCTTGGACCACCTCAAGCAGGCGACCAAGGGCGGCATACCCGGTGTTGGAGTAGTGGAAGCGTCGTCCAGAGCGGAAGCGCGTCCCGACCCCCGAGGCGACCAGCGCGTCCCAGCCCCCGCCAGGCGTGCGCTCCCACCAGTCGCTCGACGACTCGGACTGGACTCCGCCGGCGTGGGTGAGCAAATGCTCGATCGTGACGTCGTCGAGTTTGCTGCCGGGAACGTGTGCGCCGAAGCGGTCCGACAACTCCAGCCGACCGGCGTCGCGCAGGCGCATCACGGCGACCGCGATGAAGGTCTTGGTGATCGATCCCATCCGGAACTGCGTGTCGGCGTCGACCACAGAGCCATCCGCTCGTCCGTCCACCGTGCCGACGGCACCAGACCATACGAGCTCTCCGCCGCGGATGAGTCCCGCTGCCACCGAGGGCAATCGGTGCGTGCGCTGACCGACGGCGAGCAGGTGGTCGAGGCGTGCGGACGTCGTCGGTGAGATCGGCATCCGTCAAGCCTATGGCGGCCGGTGGGACCAGACCGGACAGGGCGCGTCGGGGCTGCGAGACTGGGGGCATGTCGCAGGACGAACCCGTCACCGAACCCGGCGCGCGCCCCTACCGCACCGAGGTCCCGCTCCGCTGGTCCGACATGGACGCCTATGGCCATGTCAACAACGTCCAGTACCTCCGCCTCCTCGAGGACGCCCGCGTCATCGGCTTCCGTGAGTGGTTCGGTGAGGAGGTCTCGCTGCTCGACGCCGGGGTCATCGTGTCCCGCCACGAGATCGAATACGTCGCTCCGCTGACCTATCGTCCGCAGCCGATCGAGGTCGACATGTGGGTCACTGGAGTCCATGGCGCCGGCTTCACCCTGGGGTATGCCGTGCGCGACCCTGAGTCGCTCGGCGAACGAACCTATGCCATCGCCGAGACCGGCATCGTGCTCTATGACTTCGCGACGTCGCGTCCCCGTCGACTGTCCGCCGACGACAAGGTGGTCCTTGGGGCCCACGCTGGAGATCCGGTGGCGTTCCGGTGGTCACGCCGGTGAGCGCTGTCGTTCCCTCCGAGCTTGTTCTCGCCGATGGGGAGTCCCTCCAGGACCTTGGCCGGTATGCCGCCCGCGCCCGTGCGCTTGACGCTGACGGTGCTGTGCGGCTCCAGGCAGTAGGGCTCGTCCTTGCGTCGTGGGTCGGCGTGCTTCCGGGCTCTGGTCTCATGGGGACCGGCACCACCATCGGGCTACGAACCTCGGAACTTGCCGAGCCGGCTGCGCTCGACGTTGTGGTGCCCCTCGCGGCAGTGAGTGATCGCGTCGCCCGACCGGGGGAGCGGGCAGTGCTGCGCGTGCCCCCGATGACCATGACGGCCCAATGGGCGTCCATGTCACCCCCGCGCTCCGGGTGGCAGCCGTTGGGCTCGATGGGTGCAGAAGCATTGCAGCGCAGCGCATCTGAGGGTATTGCCGAGGTTGCTGACGGCACGCCGGACGGTGCCGGTGCGCTCGCGGTCACGGCCTTGCGTGCGCAGGTGTGGTTGCGGCCCATCAGCGGCGCCGAAGGGGAGGCGCCGGTTCCAGCGGCACTGGCCTTCGCGGCATACGCCCTGGGTTTCCTGTCACCGGGCACTGAAGCGAGCATCGCCACGAGCGGCCGCTGGACGCGCCTGAGCACCCCGGCCGGCCACGCGCTCACGCGTGGTTGAGCGCGCCCATGAATTTGGGTCCGAGTTGTTGATCAGGCCCGCCAATGAGGCGAGCCGGTCGGACCTGCAGGCGGCGTTCGGAACTCGAGGATCGGCGTCGCGAACAGAGTGACCGTGGACATCCGCAGAGCCTGGACCAGCGGTTTGGTGGCCTACCTCGACGGCGAACTGGTGGGGTGGCGTGCCGCCTGCCCTGTGCCGGGCCCACCGGACAGCCGGGTGGCCCCGATGCCGGGTGGGGCGTCGGGGTGTGGGGCGGGGTCATGGTCGGTGGTGGCTGGTGTTGTCGCCGCAGGCTTGTGGGTGGGGTGGGTCGGACGTGGTGGTTGTACCGGCGGCGTGCTCAAGGGCGAGGGTGCTCAGGGCGGTGTCGTAGGCGCCGCGGGTGCGGTCCCAGACCACGTGGTGTTGCCCGTTTTCGCCGATCTTGACCCGGCCGTGGTAGCGCTGGGTGTGCACGGTGGTGTGGTGGCGTTGACAGAGCAGGGCGGCGTTGGTCAGGTCGGTGGGGCCGTTGTCGAGCCAGTGGATGAGGTGGTGGGCGTCGCACCAGGAGGCGGGGGCGTCACAGCCGGGGTAGGTGCAGTGCCGGTCGCGCAGCCAGAGACGTTTGATCTGGGCGGGGGTGAAGTAGCGTTCGGCGCGACCGAGGTTGACGACTTCACCGCAGGAGTTGAGCACCATCGGGATGATCGTGGCGTCGCAGGCCCACTTGCGCACGGTTTCAGCGCTGACGAGGTCACCGGTGGACAGCCCACCGAGCAATGATCCGGCCCCGGCGCGGCGTTGCAGGTCCTCAAGGCTGATGCCGACGAAGATTTGGGCCTTGGTCGAGGACCAGGTGTTGTTGCCGGCTTTTTGGGCGCGGGTGATGACCGCTATGAGGGCTTCGGCGCGGCGTTGGTCGTGGGGGCGGGTGTCGGGTTCGGCGGGGCCATGCTCGTTGGCGGGGGTGGGGGCAGGTGCGGACAGGGGCCCGATGGCGGCTTCGAGGGCGGCCCGGTTCTCGCGGGACAGGCGCAGCGCGAACTCCCACAGGCCGGGGGCGATCTCTGTGCCCAAACTGAGGGACTGTCCTTTGCGGGCACGGTCCTCGGTCTCTTCGAAGTCGCCGTCGATGCCGTGACGGGCCAAGAGCTCTTCACGCAACCGGCGAACCGTTGTGG
>JBDSIV010000084.1:0-13625 GCA_039917755.1 Knoellia sp.
GGACTCGGACGGCACTGCCCTGATCGCAGCCCTCACTCACGAGGCTGTCACCATCCGCCGCCCGGGCCATCCGACCGAGCATCGGGCCATCGCGCCCGACGACCTCGACACCCTGCCCGAACTTCTCGACAGCCTCGGGGCGAACCTCACCCCGGCCGAGGGTGCCAAACTCGTGGACGTCGTGCGCCGACTGCGACTTCAGGAGTCCTGATGACGCTGCTACGGGCCACGATTGACCGTCTCGGCCTCCCCGGGATCATCGACGTGCACACCCACTTCATGCCCGAGCCGGTGCTGACCAAGGTGTGGGCCTTCTTTGACCGCGTCCAGGAGCTCGGCAGTCCGCAGTGGCCGATCACCTATCGCGGTGATGAGGACGAGCGACTTGAGCAGTTGCGTGGCTTCGGGGTCATCGCGTTCACGTCGATGCTCTATCCGCACAAGCCCGAGATGGCAGCCTGGCTCAACGGCTGGTCGGCGGACTTCGCTGCGCGCACGCCGGACTGCTTGCACACGGCCACGTTCTTCCCCGAGGAGTCGGCCGGTGCGGACGTCGCCACTGCTCTGGAGGCGGGCGCTCGCGTGTTCAAGGCCCACGTCCAGGTCGGTGCCTATGACCCGCGCGACGCGCTGCTCGACCCGGTGTGGGGGCAGCTCGCTGAGGCCGGCACCCCCGTGGTGATCCACTGCGGCAGTGGTCCTCACCCCGGGCGGTTCACGGGACCCGGACCTCTTTCCGAAGTGCTGCAACGGTTCCCGACGCTGCCGCTGATCATCGCCCACATGGGAGCACCGGAGTATGTCGAGTTCCTTGACCTCGTGGAGCGCTATGACAACGTCCACCTCGACACGACGATGGCGTTCACGCCGTTCTTGGTGCGGCTCGCACCCTTCCCTCGTGAGGTCCTGACGCGACTTGAGACCCACGCCGACAGGATCCTGTTCGGCAGCGACTTCCCGAACATCCCCTATGCCTACCCGAGCGCTGTGGCTGCCCTCGTCGACCTTGACCTCGGAGACGACTGGATGCGAGCGGTGTTGCATGACAATGCCGCTCGCATCCTGCAGGTGTGAGGTCTGAGCAGCTAAGCGGTGTCAGCGCCGCCGCTGCTGTCGGCGTTCGCCTGGACGTAGGGATAGGAGTCTTCGCGACCCTGGAACGACAGGATCGCCGGGTTGCGGATCTGACCGTCCTGGATCTCGATGGCTCGGTCGATCGTGGTCTCCTTGGCCCACGCCTGTGGCCCGGTCATCACCGTGCGCAGGTGCGGCAGGATCGCCTCGCTGTTGACCCACGTCGCCGAGTTCCACAGATAGGACGGGGTGTGGTCGACGGCGTAGTAGGTCGTGTTGTCGCCCACGACAAAGGTCGGGTCCTCGAACGACGTCGGCTTGGCCCAGCTGAAGCCCATGCCCTCGTCGCAGGACACGTCGACGATGAGGCTGCCCGGTCGGAACGCGTCGAGGTCCTTCTCCTCGAGGAACGTCCACGGGGCCGTGGGGTCCTGCAGGACACAGTTGACGACGATGTCGTTGTCCGCGAGATAGGCAGCGAGCGGGATCCGGCCCTCATTGGTGACAACTCGAGTCTGCGACGGGTCCTCGTCGTCGTGGTCGAGGTGGACGATCTGCACCGAGTGGATCGGTGATGCGACGGCGGCCACCTTGCGGCTCGTGAGCACACGGACGTCGTCCACGCCCTGAGCGCTCAGTGCCGTGACCGCGCCACGGGCGGTGGCACCGAAGCCGATGACGACCCCGCGCAACTTGCGACCGTAGGTGCCGGTCGTGCCCGACAGTGCGAGGGCATGGATCACCGAGCTGTAGCCGGCGAGCTCGTTGTTGAGGTGGAACACGTGCAGGAGGAAGCTGCCGTCACGCGCCCAGTGGTTCATGGCCTCGAACGCGATGAGCGTCAGCTTGCGGTCGATCGCCTCCTGGGTGAGAGGGGTGTCCTGGACGCAGTGCGGCCAGCCCCAGACGATCTGACCGTCGCGCAACTCCGCGAGGTCCTCGGACTGCACCTTGGGCTGCAGGATGATGTCGCACTCGGCGATCAGCTGCTGCTTGGTGCGCACTCCGCCCAGGGACTGCGCCAAGGCTTCGTCCGAGACACCGAACGGCAGGCCGTAGCCCTCCTCGACGAAAATTGCAGCGCGCAACTCGGGGGCGATGCGCTCGATGTGTGCGGGGTGGATCGGGAGGCGGCGCTCGTTCTCCTTGCGGGAGTGAGCCATGACTCCGAGGGTGAGCAGAGGGCTGGTGTCAGCGCTTCTTGCCATGCAGCGACGTCTCAATTCCGGTGGACTCGGTGGACTTGGACCGCTTGTCAGCCCGCTTCTCCTTGATGGACTTGCCGGACTTCTTGGAGAGGGCGTGGCGTGGTGACTTGTCGGACATGATCAGTCCTTTGCTGGGGAGACCTGAAGGGTCCCGCTGTCCGGAGACTACGCCTCAAGCCTGCCGACCCGGAGCACATCGGCGGGTCCTGCTGTGGGGGCTGGCCCTGCTCGAGTCAACGCGACTCAGGCCGGACTGCCCGACCGAACGACAGCGACAGGACAATGTGCTCGGCCCATCACGGCTTGGCTCACTGAACTGACCAACCGACCGCTCACACCGGAGAAGCCTCGGGTGCCCACGACCAGCAGCGCTGCTCCGCGGGAGTGGTCGACGAGTGCCGTCACCGGATCTCCTCGCAGGACGTGCGCGTTGACCCGGACATCGGGGAACTCCCCGGACCAGCCAGCAAACTCTTCGGCCGTGGCCGCCCGCTCCGACTCGACCCCGGCCGCCGGGTCGGCGGCGCGCCACGGGGGAACGTAGCCTTTGTGGGCTCGCGATGGACAGGCATGGACCACGGTGAGGGGAACGCCGTAGTCCGCCGCCTTGGCGAAGGCGTAGCCGATCGCCGCCGTCGAGAGCGCGGAACCGTCGACACCCACGACCACGCTGGAACGCCCCGGCGAGATCTCCACCGGTCGGCGCACGACCACGACCGGACACTCTGCGCGCACCGCAACCTCGCTCGACGTCGATCCGAGGACGGTTGCGGCGAGGAAGCCTTGCGCCTTCCCACCCACGACGACGCAGGAGGCGTAGGTCGAGGCCTCAGTCAACGCGTGAGCGGGTGTCTGGTCAGACACCTCGCTGGTGACGTCAATCCCCGGTGACAGCTCTCGTGCCCGGGCCAGGGCGGCGACCATCGCTGGCGTGAGGGGCTGTCCAGGCCCATCCCGCCCAAGGGAACGCGTGCGGTCGACGATGCTGCCTGCTTGGATGACGTGCAGGGGGCGGTGCCGTCGGGTGGCCTCCTCAACGGCCCACGTCAGTGCCAGCCAGGACAGGCGAGGTGACCCAATCCCGACGACCACCGGGTGCCGTCGCGACGTTCTGGCGGTCGTGTTCATCACCGGCTCATTGCTGTCGAAGGACAGAACGTGCCTCGACGAGCGCGACCGCGTCAATCTCACCGCGCGCAAAACGCAGCTCCAGTTCAGATTCCGCCGCGGAGCGGGTCTGGCCGCCTTCGGGTGGCAGGGCCCCGGGGGTGGTGGGCCCGGGGGTGGGTCCTTGCCGGGCCCTGGGGATCATGCCCATGGCTGCAAAGACGATCAAGCTGATCACACCGATCAGCAAGAGCGTGCCGAGTATCCAGCCGAAGCCCATCATGCCGTTGCCGTTGCCCATGTCGCCCCAGTTCCTCATCGGAACCACCTCATCTCTCTGTGCGGGTTGTCCTCCCACTGTGGCGACCGCCTCGAGGCGCGCACAGGGTCGAAGGTCCCGACAGGAGCGTTCGGCTCAGCAAAGGTGGCAGAAAAGCGCTCCTGGGACCGACCCGGCCCCCCGACGGTGGGGATTCAGGGGTCATCGGCAACGGCCCCTACGTGGCGAAGATCTGGGACTCGTCAGCGAACGCCTTGAACTCCATCGCGTTGCCCGAGGGGTCGAGGAAGAACATGGTCCACTGCTCCCCGGGCTGACCCTCGAACCGCAGGTAGGGCTCGATGACGAACTTCACCCCGGCGGCCTTCAGCTTCGCGGCGAGGTCGTGGAAATCGCCCGGGGCGAGCAAGGCACCGAAGTGCGGGACCGGCACCTCATGCGCGTCGACCCGATTGTGTCCGGCGGGTCCGGGGTGGACCGGCACCTGGTGGGTCACGACCTGATGGCCATAGAAGTTCCAGTCGATCCAGACCTCGGCCGAGCGCCCCTCCGTCAACCCGAGAACTCCGCCATAGAACGTCCGCGCCGCGGAGATGTCATCGACGGGGATGGCGAGGTGAAAACACGGACGAGCGGTCACGGCATACTCCCAAGTAGTTGTGTGCAAGCAGCCCGAATGTATACAACACATTCTCGACGTGACTCCCCCCGACGCGTAGCGTCTCGAGCGTGACATTCGATGTGGGTGGTGAGTCCTACGGACGCTTCATGGGCCGCTACTCGCAGCCGTTGGCGACAGTGTTCACCGACTGGTCCGGCGTGCGCGCTGGTGAACGCGCCCTTGATGTTGGCTGCGGCCCCGGGGCACTCAGTGCCGTCCTCATCGACCGCCTCGGCGTCGACCGGGTCGTCGCCGTCGACCCCTCGGCGCCGTTTGTGGATTCGATCCGCCAGCGCTTCCCCGAGCTCGAGGTGCACCGCTCGCCCGCCGAACAACTGCCCTTCGACGACGCCCAGTTCGACCGGGCGCTCGCCCAGCTCGTCGTGAGCTTCATGCAGGATCCGGTCACCGGGTTGGCCGAGATGGCCCGCGTGACCCGACGTGGTGGCACGATCGCGGCGTGCGTCTGGGATCTCGCCGGCGAGCGTTCGCCTTTGCAGCCCCTCTGGTCCGCAGCGCGCCGGCTCGATCCGAACGTCGACAACGAGTCCGGGATGCCCGGTGCTCGCGAGGGCCAGCTGGCAGAGCTCGCCACCGAGGCTGGCCTGACCGAGGTCGAGTTCGGCGAGATCTGCGTGACGGTGACGCACCGAAGCTTCGAGGAGTGGTGGGAGCCCTACACGCTGGGCGTCGGGCCGGCCGGGGACCACGTCGCATCACTGGAACCTGCCGCACGTGACGCGCTGCGCGAGGAGTGTCGTCGAGGGTTGCCGGCAGCGCCCTTCGACGTCACCGCAGTGGCCTGGGCGGTCCGCGGACACGCGTGAAGCGGACCCCGCCCTTGTGTCCTGGACACCGGCGCGCAAGGGTTGGGGGAGAATTTCACCCGCACGAACCCCCACGACCAAGGAGCGCTTCATGGCTGGAACCACTCGCACCGCCTCGAACCACTGGGAGGGCGACCTCATGTCCGGCACCGGGCAGGTCACGCTCGAGTCGTCCGGCGTGGGCACGTTCGACGTCAACTGGCCCTCGCGCGCCGAGGAGGCCAACGGCAAGACCAGTCCCGAGGAGCTCATCGCCGCAGCGCACTCGTCCTGCTTCAACATGGCCTTCTCCAACGGTTTGGCCCAGGCCGGCACCGCGCCGACCACGCTCGACACCACTGCGGCCGTGACGTTCGTCCCCGGCACCGGGATCACCGGGATCGCGCTCAAGGTCGTGGGCTCTGTGCCCGGCATGTCTGCCGAGGACTTCCAAGCGGCGGCCGAGGACGCCAAGGAGAACTGCCCCGTGAGCCAGGCACTCAAGGCTGTGCCCATGACCCTCGAGGCCACCCTCTCCGAGTGACCCCGACCGTCCAACGGCTCGGCCTCGCCCTCGTCAAGGGCACCCGTCACACCGACCGGGACGAGATCGAGCTCGACGACCACGGCCCCGTCGGCGATCGCAGTTTCTGCCTCGTCGACGGGGCCGCTCGTCGCGTCCTGCGTACCGTCGAGCACCCGTCGCTCGTGGAGCTCGTGACTCTCGACCTCGGCGACCGTCTTGCGGTGACGACCCCTGATGGGCAGCGAACGGAAGCGACGACAGTCGACGCTGCGGACGGCATACACGTCGCTGACTATTGGGGTCGTGGGGCGCGAATTCGGTTGCAGGACAGTGCCCTCAGCGAGATATTCTCTCACCACCTGGGACGCGAGGTGGTCTTGGCGCGCGTCGAACGTGGCGATGTCGTTTATGCCGAACCCATCTCGATCGTGACGACCGGCGCTCTTCAACGCCTCTGCGAGGCGATCACACGCAGTGGGTATGCCGTCCCGCCGGCTCTCGATGTCCGCTTCCGGGCGACGGTCACCCTGTGTGCCGACGAGGACCCGTTGCCCGGGGAGCGGTTGCAGGTGGGCGATGCGATCGTCGAGGTGGGTCAGCCCCTCGAGCGGTGCGCGGTCGTGGAGATCGACCCGGCTACGGGCCAGCGGTTCCCGGTGCCCGTGCTGCCGCACCTCCGCACTCGTGATGGGCGGCTGCCCTTTGGCATCGGGGCTCGAGTGGTGAAGCCGGGGACCGTGCGCCTCGGTTGATATACATCGCATACCTAAGTATTCTGGTGGAGTGAGCACGGTGCAGCAGGTGAGCAGCAAGACGACGGGCGTGGATGGCGACGACCTCCTGCGATCCGTGGCACGGCTCCACCGGTGGGCCACTCGCAACGCGCACCTCGAGGTTCCCCCGGCCCAGATCCGGGTCCTCGCCCTGGTGAGCGACATCGGCCCGGCTCGCATCGGCGACCTCGCCGAGGCCGATCACTCCAGCCAGCCGACGATGACCTCGCAGATCCAGCGCGCCGAGGCCCACGGCTGGCTCACCCGCACCCCTGATCCGGACGATGCCCGCGCCTCCCTGATCGACCTCTCGCCCAAGGGCGAACGGGAGCTCGCGGTGGCGCGTGCCTCGCGCAGCGCCGCGATCACCCCCCTGCTCGCGGGCCTGAGTCAGCGCGACGCTGCCACCCTCACCAGGGCGATCCGCATCGTCGACCGCCTCGTCACCTAGCGCCCAAGCAAGGGATGCGCGTCCCAAGCAAGAGGACAGTCCCCTTGCTCCGGCGCCCTTTTACGGGTCACCCGCGAAAGGGGAGGCAGGTGGGAAGCGGAAGCCAGCACCGCGGCATACGCCGATATATAGCCATCAAATATAGGAAGCCAAGAGATGAGTGAAACTTCGATGTGGCGTCAGCCACGACCCGTCTGGGCGGTGGCGTTTGCCTCCGTCATCGCGTTCATGGGCATCGGCCTGGTGGACCCGATCCTCAAGCCGATCGCCGACGATCTCGGTGCGTCGCCATCGCAGGTGTCGCTGCTCTTCACGAGCTACATGGCCGTCATGGGTCTGGCCATGCTCATCACCGGTGCCGTCTCGAGCCGGATCGGCGCCAAGCGCACCCTGCTCACCGGACTCGCCATCATCGTGGTCGGCTCAGCCCTGGCCGGGATGCAGGACGGCGTCAACGGAATCGTCATGTTCCGCGCAGTGTGGGGCCTCGGCAACGCCCTGTTCGTGGCCACCGCTCTTGCCACCATCGTCCGCTCGGCCCGGGGATCGACGGCGCAGGCGATCATCCTCTACGAAGCCGCGCTCGGTGTCGGCATTGCGACCGGCCCCCTCATCGGTGGCCTTCTCGGTGAACTGTCCTGGAAGGGACCGTTTTTCGGCGTCGCCGTCCTCATGGTGCTGGCGCTGGTGCTGACGTCCGTCATGCTGCCCGCCACCCCTCCCGACGCCAAGCCCACGAGCCTGGCCGACCCGTTCCGCGCCCTCAAGCACCGTGCGCTCCTTGTCGTGGCCCTCACGGCCATGCTCTACAACTTCGGCTTCTTCACGCTGCTCGCGTTCACGCCATTCGCCCTGGAGATGGGCGCCATCCAGATCGGGTTCATCTTCTTCGGGTGGGGGCTGCTGCTGGCCATCTCGTCGGTCTTCGTCGCGCCGAGACTGCAACGCCGATTCGGCACATTGCCCTCGATCTTCTTTGCGATGACGATGTTCGGGGTGATCCTCGCCGCCATGGCGATCTTCACGACCTCGAAGCCGGTGCTCATCACCGGTGTCGTGCTGGCTGGGTTCGCGCTGGGCATCAACAACACCCTCATCACCGAGTCCGTCATGAAGGCCGCCCCGGTTGAGCGTGGCGTGGCGTCAGCGGCCTACAGCTTCGTCCGCTTCGGCGGCGGCGCGGTGGCTCCATGGCTGGCCGGGAAGCTGGGCGAGGAGATCAGCGTGCACGTGCCTTTCTGGGTCGGCTCTGGTGCCGTTGTGCTCGGCATGATTGTTCTGTATGCCGGCCGCGCAGCTCTGTCGCACCTTGACGACGAGGAGTCGGCGGAGGAAGAACTGATGGACGAGGCGATGGCGCTCTCGCTCACCGACTGACGGACTGCCCGCTGGGCCGCGGATGGCCGGCCGTGAGCAGGCGACGCGCGTCGAGCAGAGGTCGCGCGGGCGGCATACGTCCTTTGGAGACACAACGTTGGCACCTTTGGCCCTCAAGATGACCATACGCCACGCTCCCATCGGTCGAGACTGCCAACAGCGGGGTGATCCCTTGGCAGGTGCTGCCAATGAGCGGTAGGTGGCCGACGCAACAGACTGCTGCGCACACCGCGAGAGCGCCTCAGACCCAGAGGAGCTTCGGCCACCAGAGGACTTGCCATGATCCGTTCGCGTTCCACCCTGTCCACGACGACCTTCGCGCGTGTCACTCGACGCGCCGCAACCACCCTCGCCTTCGCCTCGATCTCGGCCCTCGTGCTGGCGGGTTGCGGTGGCGGCAGTGATGACGCCACCAATACCGGGACCGGCGGTGGAGGCGGCGCGAGCAAGGCTGTCATCGCCGCCATCTTCTCCGGCCCGACCAACGACGCCGACTACAACGCCATCGGCCTCGATGCCCTCAACGCGGCGAAGGCCGCCGGTGCCGAGGTCTCCTACACCGAGAAGGTCGCCGTCCCGGACGTCGAGGCCCGCCTCACCGAGGCCGTCGGCGACGGAGCCACCGTCGTGTGGACCCATGGGTCGCAGTTCTACGACGCAACCGCCAAGGTCGCCACGAGCAACCCGGACGTGAACTTCATCGCCGAGTACGACGGCATCCCCAAGGACCAGCCCGCCAACGTGTGGACGATCGACCGGCAGTTCCACCTCGGCTTCTATGGCATCGGCGTCCTCGCCTCCAAGTTGAGCAAGACCGGCACCGTCGGCTACGTCGGCGGCCTGTCGCTCCCGTTCTCGATGGCCGAGGTCCACGCCATGGAGCAGTCCGTCAAGGACTCCAGCGCCTCCACCACCATCAAGCCCGTGTGGACCGGTGACTTCAACGACGCTGCCAAGGCGCAGCAGTTCACCACGCAGCTGCTCGGCCAGGGCGCCGATGTCATTGTTGGTTCGCTCAACCAGGGCGCGACCGGCACGTTCCAGGCCTTCGAGGGTCGCGCGGCCGGCGACGGCTGGGTGACCGCGAAGTACACCGACAAGTCCGCCGCCGCCGGCCCCCACTACGCCGGGACCGTCGAATACGACTTCAAGAAGCCCCTGGCCGAGGTCCTCGCGAAGATCAAGGGTGGCGAGGAGAAGGGTAACTACCCCCTCGGCTTCGACACCGGCGTGACCATCAAGCTCGCTGATGGCGTCCCCGCCGACGCCAAGGCTGCAGTCGAGAAGGCCATGTCCGACGTCAAGTCCGGCGCGGTCAAGGTCGAGCTCAACACCACGAAGATCGGCTGACCCTTGCTCCGCATGTCCGGCATTCGCAAGACCTTCGGGCCGGTCGTGGCTCTCGATGGGGTCGACTTCATTGTCGCCGACCGCGAGATCCACGGCCTGCTCGGTGGCAACGGTGCAGGCAAGACGACGCTCATGAACGTCCTCTATGGCCTCTACGCACCCGACGCCGGGACTGTTGAGATCGACGGCGACCCCGTCAAGATCACCTCGCCCAAGGACGCGATCACGGCCGGCATCGGAATGGTTCACCAGAACTTCCTCCAAGTGGACGTCTTCACCGTCATCGAGAACATCGCCCTCGGCACCGACTCGTCCAAGCTCACCGCCCCTGATGGTTCCCCCCAGACCCCGGCCCAACGGATCACCGAGCTGTCCGAGCGCTTCGGGCTCAATGTCGACCCGCATGCCCGGGTCGCCGACCTGCCCGTCGGGGTGCGTCAGCGGGTCGAGATCCTCAAGGCGCTCTATCGCGGGGCCAAGGTTCTCGTGCTCGACGAGCCGACCACCAACCTCACCCCGCAAGAGGTCGACGACCTGTTCTCGTCGATGCGGGCCATCGTCGATGACGGCATGTCGGTCGTCCTCATCACCCACAAGATCCGCGAGACCATGGAGGTCTGTGACCGGATGACGGTGATGCGTGACGGCCGCTGGATCGCCACCGTCGACCAGGCAGAGACCACCGCCGATGACCTCGCCGCGACGATGATCGGTGAGGTTGCCGAGGGAGACGCCGAGGGGGCCGCTCTGGCCCGGACCGCGCACGTCGCCCTCGGTGAAGAAGACCTCGGTGAAGCAACGCTCGACCTGTCGAGCCAGACCTTCCCCGAGGGTGAGGCGACGGACTCGGTGACCCCATCCCCTGCGCGGGTCACCGTTCGTGGTCTCACCGTCGCTGGGTCGGGTGGGAAGCCGCTGGTCGATAACGTGTCGCTGACCCTGCGACCCGGCGACATCCTGGGTATCGCCGGTGTGGCCGGCAACGGCCAGGGTGAGCTTGCCGAAGCCCTCACCGGGACCCGTTCGGCCACCGGCTCGCTCACCGTCGACGGTGAGGAGCTCGTCGGACGCCCCACCGCCACCTGGCTCAACAAAGGCGTGGTCTATGTCCCCGAAGACCGGCAGCGCGACGGCATACTCCCGGGAGCCGGGATCACTGAGAACCTCGTCCTCGGCTCGCACCGGACCAGGGCGAAAGCCGGGATGATCAACTGGCGCGTCGCCCGAGAGGAGGCCGTCGCGGCGATCAAGGAGTTCAGCGTCAAGACGCCGAGCGCCGCCACCCCCTGCGGACAGCTCTCCGGTGGCAACATCCAGCGCGTCATCCTCGCGCGGGCGTTCGCCCACAACCCCAAGCTCCTGCTCCTGCACAACCCCACCCGTGGACTTGACCTGCGCTCCACGCAGTTCGTCTATGACCGCGTGCGTCGGGCGGCCTCGCAGGGCTGCACCGTGATCGTCATCTCCGAGGATCTCGACGAGGTGCTCGCGCTCTCGGATCGCGTGACCGTGGCCTACTCGGGCCAACTCGTCGGCGACTTCGCGCGCGGCGAAGCCAACCCCTATGACCTCGGTCGCCTCATGACAGGACTGGGCGCGTGAGCAACGACACCGCGCAGGTCCAGGACGTTGCCGTGGATCCGCCGCTGGCGCAACGAGCCAAAGCCGTGGCGTATGCCGCGATCCCCTATGTCCTTGCCATCGCGGCCGCGTTCGTGGTCGTCGGCATCCTCATCGCCCTGTTGGGACATGACCCGTCCAAGGCGTTCCGAGCAGTGCTCACCAACTCGTTCCGCAACGAGACCGGCATGGTCCAGACCCTGCAGAAGTGGGCGCCCCTGACCCTGCTGTCGCTGGCGTTCGCCATTCCGCTCGGTGCCGGCCGGTTCAACATCGGTGGCGAGGGTCAGATGATCCTCGGTTCGGTGGGGGCAGCCGCTGTCGGCATCACCCTTTCGGATCTGCCGTTGGTCATCCTGTTGCCGCTCGTCATCATCGTCGGCACGCTCGCCGGTGCCGTGTGGGCCGCCATCTCGGCCTGGCTGATGGAGTCCTTCAAGATCAACGAGATCCTCTCGACGGTGCTGCTCAACTTCGTGTCGTTCGAGGTGTTGGACTATGTCGCGTCAGTGGTCTGGTCCGACCCGGGTGCTGGCGGGGCCGTGACCCTGCCGATCGGTGCGGGTGCCGTGCTCCCCGGCATCGGTCGACCGCCGATGCACACCGGCGTCCTCCTCGTCCTGCTCGTGTCGGTCGTGGCCGCAGTCATGGCCAAGCGCAGCGTCGCAGGCTTCGAGCTGCGGGCGGTCGGGCTCAACGAGCGTGCCTCCAAACTGCATGGCATCCGCACTGGACGCGTCGCCGTGATGTCGATGATCGTGGCCGGTGGCCTCGCCGGACTGGCCGGTGCCATCGAGGTTTCAGGCGTCCACCAGCGCACGCTCGAGGGCATCCAGTCCAACTTCCTGCTCCTCGGCATCATCATCGGTCTCATCGCCCGCGGATCGCTCACGGCCGTGCCGTTCGTCGCGTTCGGAATCGCCGTCCTCGAGGTCGGCGCCGGGTCGATGCAGCGCGTGTCGGGTGCGCCCGTCGAGATCGTCCTCATCCTCGAGGGCCTCATCCTGTTGTTCCTGCTCATGTCCGACGTCGCGACCGACCGATTGCGCCGTGCTCGAGCTGGCCGGGCTGGCCGATCGGCCGACCGGACCAGTGCCACCGCCACGACGGGAGCGGCAGCATGACCGAGTTCCTCACCCTGACCATCACCGCGATGGTGCCGTTCCTCTTCGTGGCCCAGGGCACGATGCTCAGTGGACGCGCCGGCATCTTCAACGTCGCCCAGGAAGGCCTCATGCTCCTGGGGGCGGCCGTGGGCTACCTCGTCTCCCTCAAGGCCGGCGGCAATGTCATGGGCATCATCGCGGCTGCGTTGGCCGGTGCCGCAGTCGGATTCATCCTGTCGTGGGCGACGACGTCGCTGCGCCTCGACCAGTTCGTCGTCGGTCTTGCCCTGTTCTTCCTCGCGGGCGGCACGGCCTCGCTGCTGTATCGCGTCGTCATCGGTCGCGACGAGCCGCCGCGCATCAAGCCGCTGCCTGACCTCGTGTTTGGTCAGGACGCCATGGTCTTCATCGCAATCGGCCTGTCCGTGTTCTTGTGGTGGTGGCTCTATCGCACCGACGCGGGCATACGGCTGCGCTCGGTTGGTGAGAACCCCAAGGCCTCCGACTCGTTGGGCATCAACGTGGCCCGCACGCGCATGTGGGCGGGCACCTTGGGCGCCGCGCTCATGGCCGTGGGTGGCGCCTACCTGCCGATGGTGTTCTCCGGTGTCTATGCCGACGGCATCGTCGCGGGTCGCGGCTGGCTCGCGATCGCTCTCGCCTTTTTCGGCGGGTGGCGTCCTCAGTTCATCCTGGCGGGGTCGGCGTTCTTCGCGGCCATGGAGGTGCTGGCCCAGCGTGCCCAGGTCAGCGGTATCGGCATGCCTCACCAGTTCGTGTCGATGCTTCCCTACCTCGCGACCCTGCTCGTCATGATCTTCGCGTTCCGATGGGCCCTGGTGCCGCAGTTCCTCGGCAAGAACTACGACCGGGAGTCACGCATCGTCGGCTAAGGAGCGACGATGTGCAGCATGCAGATCCACACCGTTGCCATGTCCGAGGGCCGCACGGCCGAGGTGTATGTTGCTCGTCCCACGGCTGTTGCTGCCGGCCTCACCCCGGCCGGCCGCACCCAGGCCAACGGCGCCGACCTCCCGGGAGTGCTGTTCTTCATGGATGCCATCGGCCTGCGGCCCCGGATTGCCGAGATGGCTCAGCGGATCGCGAACTGGGGCTACGTCGTGCTGGCGCCGAATGTGTTCTACCGCTTCGGAACCGTCGAGGAGCTCGCCCCCACGACTGACCTCACCGACCCCAATGCCCGTGAGGAGTTCTTCAAGGGCGCGATGTCGCGGGTGCGGGCGCTCACGTCGAAGCGCGCGGAGCGAGACATTCCGGCTTACCTT
>JBDSIV010000085.1:0-3650 GCA_039917755.1 Knoellia sp.
GTGTCCGCGACCATCGCCTCCGCGATCTCGGACGCAGAAGGCTTCGCGATCCGCTCGATGCCCATCAGCCCTGACGAGTTGTGGGACCTGCGTCGCCAGCGCGCCACGTTCCCAAAAACACCCGAAACGGCGGAGACCGCCGTGACCGCCAGTCAGATCAGCACCACCAAGGAGTCCGCATGAAGATCTCCGGCACCGCCACCATGGCTGCCTCCCCCGACCAGGCCTGGACGGCCGTCCACGACCCAGCCGTCCTGGCCCGCTGCATCCCCGGCTGCCAGTCTCTGCGCGAGCTGTCCCCGGGTCGCTATGCGATGACCGTCATGGCTGGGGTAGCCGCGATCAAGGGTTCCTATGACGGCGAGGTCGAGATCTCCGACGTCACAGAGCCGACCGCCTTCATCATGAAGGCCGACGGTGCCGGTGCCCCGGGCACGATCGCCACGACGGTCGACGTGAAGCTCACGCCGGCAGAGGGTGGCGGAACCGCGATCACCTATGAGGCCGATGCCCAAGTGGGTGGCCCCATCGGTGGGGTGGGACAGCGCATGCTCGCCGGCGTCGCTCGCAAGATGGCCGGCCAGATGTTCACGTCCCTGGACGCCGACATCGCCGGCGAACGCCCTGCCGGGACCGAGCCCAGTGCCGCAGGCGCAGCGGTGGGTGCAGCGGCTGGCGGGACGACCGCGGTGGCGGGCGGACGGCATACCCAGTCGTATGCCGGTAGCGCACCCTCGTCCGCGAGTGGTCCAGGTTTTGTCCCCGGCGCTCTCTTCGGCGCGGGGGTCGCTCTGGCCGGGGTCCTCGTCGGCTGGCTGATCGGAGGTCGTCGCTGATGCGTGCTCTCACTGCTGCTGCCATCCAGGTTGCGCCCGTCCCGGGGCCGTTGAGCCCCGAGGTCGTGGCGGCCAACATTGCACGATGTGTCGACTTCGTGCGCCGGTGTGTCGCCGAGACGGGTGCCGAGCTCGTCGTGCTGCCCGAATCGGCCACGACCGGCTTCACCCCGGGATGCTCGGTCGAGGAGTTGTGGGACCTCGTCAGCGAGTTGCCGGGCGCCATGACCGAGCCGTTCCAGGACGTCGCCCGCGAACTCGGGATCGTGCTCTGCGTGGGGACCTATGAGCGCGGTCCGGAGCGCGGGGTGGTCTACAACGCCTCAGTGCTCATCGACACCGATGGGGCGCTGCTCGGGGTCTATCGCAAGACCCATCCGTTCTGCACCGAGGCCGTCGACGGTGGCGGCTGGGTCACCCCCGGCGACACGGTCATGGTGTGCGACACCGCCATTGGCCGCATCGGCATGATCATCTGCTTCGACGGTGACTACCCCGAGCTGTCCCGGATCCAAGCTGTGCAGGGAGCCGAGATCATCCTTCGCCCGTCGGCTCTGCTCCGCTCGGCCGACATCTGGGAGCTGACGTCGCGAGCCCGCGCCTATGACAACCACGTGTTCGTCATCGGCGCCAACGCCACTGGGATGGACCCTGCTGGTGTCATCTATTTTGGCAACAGCCACATCGTCACGCCCAACGCGACAATCATCGCCAAGGCCGCCTCCCACGAGGGCTGGGTGTCGGCACGACTCGACCCGGCGACAGCGCTGTCGTCGCTCACGCCCGGGTCCAACATCTCGCAGGGGTTTGACCACCTGCGCGACCGCAACCTCGACCTCATCCGCAACTACCGCGACGAACTCGAGTCGCCGGCGAAGACGTCCTTCCCCCATGGCGGCCCGCGCCCCGACCACAAGCCCGAAGGCGACTGACTTCCGCACCCACCCGCTGCTTGGGAACTTCACAGACAGGAGGGAATCTTCCCTCCCATGAGTGAAGTTTCCACCGCGAGGCATGGGTTGGCTAAGTCTGGCTAGGCTAGATGCATGCCCACTCAGGTCAACGTCCACGAGGCGAAGTCACAACTGTCCAAACTCATCGAGAAGGTTCTTGCCGGTGAACAGGTGACGATCGCCCGCGCCGGGAAGCCCGTGGTCGACCTCGTCGTCCACGAGGAGCCCAAAATCATCTTCGGGGTCGAGGGGTGGATCGGGCTCGAGCACGACGACTCCGTCCTCGAAGGGATCGACCCCGACATCCAGGAGATGTTCTTCGGCAAGGACTGGGACAAGTGATCCTCCTCGATTCCAACGCCCTGCTCTGGCTCGTGACTGGGGGCAGCCGTCTGGGGCCGGTTGCCCGCGAGACCCTCACCGCTTCCGCAGCGCCCGTCTACTTCTCGCCAGTGAGCGTCGTGGAACTCGCCATCAAGCAGATGCTGGGCAAACTGCACCTCCCGGGTCCCTTGAGTGACGCCGCCGTCGCGGCAGGCCTTCGTGAGATGCCGCTCAATGGCTCCCAGGCGGAGGGACTCGTCAGGTTCCCAGCCCTCATCCGGCACGACCCCTTTGACCGGATGCTGCTGGCTCAGGCGCTGGTCGAGGGCCTGCAGCTCCTCACGTCCGACCGGGCCCTGATCGCGGCCGCACCTGACCTGACGATCGACGCGCGCGCCTGAACCCGCCTGGGGAACTTCACATTTGCGAGGGAAATTTCCCGCGCAAATGTGAAGTTCGCAAGGGGGGAACCAGACGTGGGTTGTCGGGTTGTGCGCCGACCACGGCGATCCGTTGGCAGAGATTGACAAGGCGAGCACCCGGCATACCCGGCTTGAATCTCTGTCATGGCGCAACGACGGATCAGAATCGGTATTGACACTGGCGGGACGTTCACGGACGTCGTGGCTTTCGACGAGGACTCGGGGGATCTCGTCACCACAAAGACTCCGAGCACGCCCAGCAATCCCGCCGATGGTTTCATCACCGGCATCGACAAGGTGCTCGGGCTCATGGGAGCGGCGGGTGAGGACATCACCGCGTTCTGCCACGGGACCACCGTCGCGACCAACAAGCTCCTCGAGGGCAAGGTCGAACAGCTCGGCTTCATCACCACCGAGGGCTACGAGTTCATGCTGGAGATCGCCCGCCAGGCGGTGCCCGACGGCTATGGCAACTCCTACTTCTGGGTGAAGCCTCCTCGCATCGTTGCGGCCGACCATGTTCGAACTGTCGGTGGCCGAATAGACTTTGAAGGCAACGAGATTCGCCCGTTCGACGAGGACAGTGCCGTCGCGGCCGCCCGTTGGTTCAAGGAGCGAGGCATCACCACGATCGGTGTCTGCTTCCTGCACTCCTATGCCGCAGATGAGCACGAGCTGCGGATGCGCGAGATCCTGACCCGCGAGCACCCCGAGGCCATCGTGTCGATCTCGAGTGAGGTACTGCGCGAGTACCGCGAGTACGAGCGCTCCATGACGACACTGGTCGACGCCGCGGTCAAGCCGAACGTCAGCCGCTACGTGAGCAACATCCACAGCCGCCTCGATGGGTTCACCGGCAACAGCGGACGTGAGATCCCCTTTTACATCATGAAGTCCAACGGTGGCGTCCTCTCCGCCGATGAGGTCGTGCACCAGCCGATCACCACGGTCCTGTCCGGTCCGGCGGCCGGCGCTCTCGGTGCCGCGCTCATCGCCCAGAAGGCGGGCTTCGACAAGGTCCTCACCTGTGACGGCGGTGGCACCTCGACCGACGTGTCCGTGGTCCTCGGCGGCGAGCCGACGCTCACCACCGAGGGCACGGTCGGCGCCTACCC
>JBDSIV010000086.1:0-48588 GCA_039917755.1 Knoellia sp.
GCGGAGGCGGGAGCGGTGCCGAGCATGATGCCGTCGGCGCCGCTGCCAGTTCCCATCGAGATGACCGTGGGATCAGCGCTTGATCCGGCCAGCTCATGGCGCGTCGCGCCCGAGCCCTTGTAGAACACGACGTTGGGCTGGTCGGCTGGAGCGCCGGGGCGGACCTCGACCGACCACGCGCCGTCGAACAGGGAAGCGGACACGCGCTGGCTCGACGTCGCCGACGCGGATGGTGACGGCCCGGCCGGGAGAGCCTCGCCGCCGACGCCCGAACCGACTACAGCGAACGCGACAGCGGTGGCCGCAGCAGCGGCACCGAGCCCGAATCCGGTGCGGCGCAGCGCCCGCCGGCGCAGGCGACGGCGCCCACCGGCATACACGGCGTTCTCATCGACCGACATGGACGGCGAGGGGGGAGCGGCGAGGAGGTCAAGGACCGGGTCAGACATGACGGACTCCTTTAGTGGCAAGCAGGCTGCGCAGTCGAGCGAGGCCGCGTGAGGTCGAGGACTTGACCGTCCCCGTGCTGATGTTGAGGGCGTCGGCGACATCACGTTCGGAGAGGTCGACGTGATGACGCAGCACGACGCACTGTCGTTCGCGCACAGGCAGCTGGGCCAGTGCCGCGGTCAGCTCGTCGGCCAGGGCCACCTCGTTGGTGCGGTCGGCCCGCCCGGCCTCTGGCATCTCAGAGGTGAGCTTCTCCCGCCAGCGACGACGGTGCGAGTCCGTGTGCAGGTTGACGAGGATCCGGCGCGCGTAGTTGTGTCTGCCACCGGGCTCGATCCTGGGCCAGGCCACATAGACCCTTTCGAGGGTCTCCTGGACGAGGTCCTCGGCGCTCGAGGCCCCACCGGTGAGGAGCCAGGCCAGACGGAGCAACCGCGCCGAGCTCGCGTGCATGAACTCGTCGAACGACCCGTCATCGCGCTGTGCCATGACACCACCCTCTCCCCGCCTACGAACCGGACGCCCTTGATACGGGCGACCGGCCGCAAAGGTTGTCAACGTTGTGCGACCGCGGTGTCGTGGCCCTGCTCACGCTGTCCTACACGCATAGGGTACGAGCGTGAAGATCGACCTGCATGCCCACTCGAACGCGAGCGACGGGACCGAGAGCCCCGCTGAGCTTGTCGCCGCGGCCAAGGCAGCGGGGGTGACGACGTTGGCCATCACCGACCATGACACGACGGCGGGATGGGACGAGGCGGTCGGGGCCGCGATTCACCACGGCATCGAGCTGGTCCGCGGGATTGAGATCTCGTCCAGCCGCAACCACCGCAGCATCCATCTGCTCGGCTATCTGCCGGATCCCGACGACCCGCGCCTGGCGATCGAGCTGGCCCGCGCTCGCGACAGTCGGGTGAGTCGCATGGACCGGATCGTCCAGCGGATGGCCGACGACGGCATACCGATCACGATCGAGGAGGTGCGCGCTCAGGTCGCGCCCGGAGCAACCCTCGGCCGACCACATCTTGCCGACGCGCTCGTCGCCAAGGGCGTTGTCGAGAATCGAGACGCGGCGTTCAAGGACCTGCTGCACGACGGCAGCAAGTACTACGTCGGGCACTACGCCCCCGACCCGGTCGCGGCAATCCAACTCGTGCGCCATGCCGGTGGAGTGCCTGTGCTCGCGCACCCCTTCGCCATGCGGACGGCGACGGTCTCCGACGAGATGGTCGAGGAGTTGGCTGCCGCAGGGCTGGCCGGCCTCGAAGCACATCACCGCGACCACGAACCCGCCGACGTCGAGCGCGCGATTCGGCTGGCCAAGCGCCACGACCTCGTCGTCACGGGCAGCAGCGACTACCACGGGACGGGCAAGCTCAACCGGCTCGGCGAGTTCACGACGGACCCGGGCGAGTGGTCACGTATCGTCGAGCAATCCCACGGCGTGAAGGTGATCCGACCATGACTGAAGGCGTCCAACGACGCGAACCAGAGGACGGGGTCGGTGACCTCGTCCTCACTCTGTCCTGCCCTGACCGGCCAGGCATCGTCGCGGCCGTCACTCAGCGGCTCTTCGAGCACCGGGCCAACATCGAGGAGAGCCAACAGTTCTCCGACCACCGCACCGGGCGCTACTTCATGCGGGTGCGCTTCGCCACGCCCGCGGACGGTCTTGACCTCAGTGGCTGGCAGGACGCCATTGCTTTTGTCGCAAACGAATTCGACCTGACGTGGGAACTTCGGCCCGCCCTCACGGCATACCGGACGTTGGTGATGGTGAGCCGATTCGGGCACGTCCTCAACGACCTCCTCTTCCGCTGGAAGTCCGGGCAGATCAACGCTGACATCGTCGGCATCGTCAGCAACCACACCGATCTCGAGCAGATGGCGCGCTCCTATGACATCCCGTTCCACCACATCCCGGTGACGCGTGAGACCAAGGTCGAGGCCGAGCAGCAGCTACGCGAACTCGTCACCGCGCACGACGTCGAACTCGTTGCCCTGGCCCGCTACATGCAGGTGCTCAGCGACGACCTCTGCCGGGAGCTGGATGGTCGGGTCATCAACATCCATCACTCGTTCCTGCCGAGCTTCAAGGGCGCCAAGCCCTATCACCAGGCCTACGCTCGTGGCGTCAAGGTCATCGGGGCGACGGCGCACTACGTAACCGCAGACCTCGACGAGGGCCCGATCATCGAGCAGGACATCCACCGTGTCGACCATCGCATGGAGGCTGAGGACCTCGTCTCCGCGGGCGAAGAGGTCGAGTCACGCGTGTTCTCTCGCGCCGTGAAGTGGCACTGCGAGAGTCGCGTCATCCTCAATGAGGACCGCACTGTCGTCTTCAGCTGAGGCCGCGGCGCCTGTGGATGACTGGGTCGCGCTGTCGGTCCGGCTGGCTAGGTTTGACCGGTGACCGAAGTGGAGGCCGGGCGACCGGTCCAGAGCGAGTTCGCGGGCATGCCGCCCAAGCTGTATGCCGCGAGTCCCTCACGCCTGCTCGCTCATCTTGACTGCCCCCGCCGCTACCGCATGCAATATCTCGACAAGCCGCGTCCCGAGCAGCGATCGCAACGGGCGCACACCTCCTTCGGGCTGGCGGTCCACAATGCCCTGCGTGACTGGTGGGACCTGCCGCGCGAGCGCCGCGCCGCCTCAGCCGGGCGGGAACTCGTGCGGACGTCCTGGATCGACGTGGGCTTCCGGGATCCGGAGCAGTCGGCCGTGTGGCGCAAGCGCGCGCAGGAGCACGTCGTCGCCTATCTTGCTGGGGTCGACCCTGATGACCCTCCACGGGGGATCGAGCGCACGGTCTCGTTCGTCAGCGGCGCGCTGCGCGTCACCGGACGCATAGACCGCCTCGACGAGCGCGAGGGTGAGCTCGTTGTCGTCGACTACAAGACGAGCCAGAAGCCACTCGGCGAGCATGACGCCCGCACTTCCTTGCCGATGGCCCTGTATGCCGCGGCCGTCTGGAAGATGTTCCGGCGCCCCTGCTTTCGGGTCGAGTTGCATCACATCACCTCTGGTGAGGTCATCTCCCACACCCACACGCCCGAGTCGCTGACCCGCAAGGTGGACGAGGCCAAGTCGATCGCGAGGGACGCGCAACGGGCAGATGCCGACTTCGCCGAACGCGGGATGGAGTCGACCCTTTTTCCGCCCGTGGTCGGCCCCATCTGCACCTGGTGCGACTTCCGGGCGCACTGCCCCGAGGGGCAGGCGGCCGGACCGGAGAAGTCCGGCTGGGCGGCCCTCGAGCACCCCGCTGCGACGACGCCGGCGAAGACCTGAAAAGTGTGCCGCTGCTTTCTCCTTTGAGGGGGCCAGAGACGCTACGGTGGCCCGACCAGCGCAAACGTCTGCGTCGAAAGGCTCGCACGATGGCTCGCAAAGACTCCACGTTCTTGGGCTGGCCGGTGCTGCGGCAGCTCGCCAGCGGTGACTTCCTCGGCCGCGGGGCCGCGGTCACCTCCCGCAAGACCCGTGAGGTGGAGGCGCGGACCACGACGGCGGACCGGGTGGTGCAGAGCATTTGCCCCTACTGCGCCTTCGGGTGCGGCCAGAAGGTGTTCGTCAAGGACGACAAGGTCGTCCAGATCGAGGGTGATCCCGACTCGCCGGTGAGCCGTGGCCGGTTGTGCCCCAAGGGGGCGGCGAGCGAGCAGCTGGTCAACTCTGCGACGCGCCAGACCCATGTGCTCTACCGCGCGCCGCGCGCGAGCGAGTTCCAACGGATCGAGCTGGACCAGGCCATCGACATGGTGGCCGACCGGTTCCTGGATGCTCGCAGCAACGGCTGGCAGGAGCTCGACGACAAGGGGCGTCGACTGCGACGCACGATGGGCATCGCCTCACTCGGGGGAGCCACCCTCGACAACGAGGAGAACTACCTCATCAAAAAGCTGTTCACCGCAGCGGGCGCCATCCAGATCGAGAACCAGGCGCGTATTTGACACTCCTCCACGGTTCCCAGTCTGGGAGCCTCGTTCGGGCGCGGAGGCGCCACGCAGTACCTGCAGGACATGGCCAACGCCGACTGCATCATCATCCAGGGCTCCAACATGGCCGAGTGCCACCCGGTGGGCTTCCAGTGGGTTTCTGAGGCCAAGGCGCGTGGCGCGCGGGTCATCCACATCGACCCGCGGTTCACCCGCACCTCCGCGATCGCCGACACCCACGTGTCGATCCGGGCGGGCTCCGATGTGGTCCTGCTCGGCGCCCTGATCAACCACGTGCTGAGCAACGACCTGTTCTTCCGCGACTACGTCGTGGCCTACACCAACGCTGCGACCCTCGTCAGCGAGGACTTCGTCGACACCGAGGACCTCGACGGGGTGTTCTCGGGCTACGACCCGGCCACGGGCAAGTACGACATGTCCTCCTGGGCCTATGCCAGCCGCGGGGAGGACATCGGCAGCCCCTCCGAGGAGGGGGAGGAGGGCGCGACCAAGTCCGCCCGGGCCGGGGGGCACGACCACGGGGCAGCCGGCCCGGCACTGGCACACTCCAACGTCATCCGTGACGAGACCCTCGAGCACCCGCGCTCGGTCTTCCAGGTCCTCAAGCGGCACTATGCGCGCTACACACCCGAGGTGGTCCAGGAGCTCTGCGGCATACCGGTGCACCAGTTCCACGAGGTCGCGAAGGCGCTGACCGACAACTCGGGCCGGGAGAGGACCACCTGCTTCGCCTATGCCCTGGGGTGGACCCAACACAGCCTGGGCGCCCAGTTCATCCGCACCGCCGCGATCCTCCAGCTGCTCATGGGCAACATGGGTCGTCCCGGCGGCGGCATCATGGCGCTGCGCGGTCACGCGAGCATCCAGGGCTCGACCGACATCCCGACACTGTTCAACCTCCTGCCGGGCTACCTGCCCATGCCGATGGTCGGGGTGCACGACAGCTATGAGGACTACCTCGCAACCATCTCCTCGCCGTTGCAGAAGGGCTTTTGGACGCAGTCGGACGCCTACACCGCCAGCCTGCTCAAGGCCTGGTGGGGGGACGCGGCCACGACGGAGAACGACTTCTGCTTCGACTACTTGCCGCGCCTGACCGGCGCCCACGGGACCTACCAGACGACGATGGAGATGCTCGACGACAAGGTCGAGGGTTACTTCGTCCTGGGCCAGAACCCGGCGGTCGGTTCCGCACACGGCAAGCTCCAGCGCGAGGCGATGTCGCACCTCAAGTGGATGGTCGTGCGCGACTTCCAGCTCATCGAGACCGCGACGTTCTGGCGGGACGGGCCCGAGGTGGCCTCCGGCGAGATGCGCCCCGAGGACATCGACACCGAGGTCTTCTTCTTCCCCGCCGCCAACCATGTCGAGAAGTCGGGGACCTTCACCCAGACCCAACGCATGCTGCAATGGCACCACCAGGCTGTCCCGCCGCCCGACGATGCGCAGAGCGAGCTGGAGTTCTTCCACGAGCTCGGGGTGCGCCTACGCCAACGTCTGGCTGACTCCACCGAGGAGCGTGACCGGCCGCTGCTGGACCTCACCTGGGACTACCCGAAGAACGAGCACGGTGAGACCGACGCCGCAGCGGTGCTACGCGAGATCAACGGCTACCACCTGACCGGCGAGCGAGCCGGTGAGCTCCTCGACAAGTTCGTTGACATGCGGGCGGACGGCTCGACCTCCGGTGGTTGCTGGATCTACACGGGTGTCTATGCCGGCGGGGTCAACAGGTCCGCCAATCGCGTGCCCGGTCAGGAACAGGATGAGGTCGCCTCCGAGTGGGGATGGGCCTGGCCGATGAATCGGCGGATCCTCTACAACCGCGCGTCCGCTGACCCGCAGGGGCGCCCGTGGAGCGAGCGCAAGAAATACGTCTGGTGGGACGAGACCGAGAAGAAGTGGGTGGGCAAGGACGTCCCGGACTTCCCGATCGACCGCGACCCGTCCTTCCGCCCCGACCCGGACGTGGGAGGTCCGGCCGCCATCGCGGGCGACGACCCGTTCATCATGCAGGCCGATGGCAAGGGGTGGCTGTTCGCGCCTCGGGGCATGGTCGACGGGCCGCTGCCCACGCACTACGAAGCCCAGGAGTCCCCCGTCGCCAACTCGCTCTACGCGCAGCAGGCCAACCCCAGCCGGCTCGTCTTCCCGCGCAAGGACAACCTGTGGAGCCCGTCAGGATCTGCGCCGGGTTCCGACGTCTATCCGTTCGTCTTCACGACCTACCGCCTCACCGAGCACCACACGGCTGGCGGGATGAGCCGCTGGCTGCCTTACCTCTCCGAGTTGCAACCGGAGATGTTCTGCGAGGTCTCCCCATCACTGGCGCAAGATCGTGGTCTCGTCAACGGCGAGTGGGCCACGATCGTCTCGGCCCGCAGCGCGATCGAGGCCCGGGTGCTCGTCACCGACCGGATGAAGCCGCTGACCATCAACGGTCACACGGTGCACCAGATCGGTCTGCCCTACCACTGGGGCGTCGGCAAGGACGCCGTGGTCGAGGGAGACGGAGCGAACGATCTGCTGGGAGTGGTGCTCGACCCCAACGTGCAGATCCAGGAGTCCAAGGTCGGCTCCTGCGACATCCGGCCCGGCCGACGACCACGAGGCGAGGAGTTGCTCCGTCTCGTCGCCGAGTACCAGTCCCGCGCAGGCACGACCGTCGAGACCGGCAACGAGCAAGCCAACCCGGTACCTCCTGAGATGGCCGCCCGCCGCGCAGCCACCCGAGAGCGCGACGACGAGAGTGGAGGAGGAGCCTGATGGGCTACCTGCAACGACAACTCGGTGGGCACACCGACCCCGCCAGTGACGCAGGCTGGCAGGACGCACCCAGTCGCAAGGGGTTCTTCACCGACACCTCGATCTGTATCGGGTGCAAGGCCTGCGAGGTGGCGTGCAAGGAGTGGAATGCGGTCCCGGTCGACGGACTGAGCCTGTCAGCGAACTCCTACGACAACACCGGTGACCTGGGCGCCAGCACGTGGCGGCACGTCGCCTTCGTCGAGCAGGACCAGGATCGGATCACCGCGGCCCGTGAGTCCGGGCGACGGCTCGTGGAGCTCGGCATGCCAAGCCTTGGCGCACCGGTCTCGGACCCGTCTCCGTTGGGCGGTGCCCCCGCCGGTTATGGCGCGCTCCCGGCGCCGATGGAGGACCACGGCCCCAGCCTGGGCGACATGCTCACCGAGACCAAGGCCATCGTCGACGAGGTTGCCGGTTACGGCACGACTCTCGAGGGAGTGCCGATGGTCGGCGCCCTGCCCGAGTTCCGCTGGCTCATGGCCTCCGACGTGTGCAAGCACTGCACGCACGCCGGCTGCCTCGACGTGTGCCCCACGGGTGCGCTCTTTCGCAGCGAGCACGGCACGGTCGTCGTGCAGGCCGATGTCTGCAACGGGTGCGGCTACTGCGTGGGTGCCTGCCCGTTCGGGGTCATCGAGCGTCGTTCGGAGAGCAGCACGACGGTGCGCAGTGACGGCCACGTCCCCAACATCGGCATCGCCCAGAAGTGCACCCTGTGCTACGACCGGCTCGAGCACGACCAGATGCCCGCCTGTGCGCAGACCTGTCCCACGACGTCCATCAAGTTCGGCGAGCACGATGACATGGTCGCGTCCGCCAAGGAACGGGTGGCGCAGCTGCACGATCAGGGTTTCACCGAGGCCCGTCTCTATGGCGCCAATGAGAATGACGGGGTCGGTGGCACCGGTTCGGTCTTCCTGTTGCTCGACGAGCCCGAGGTCTACGGGCTGCCCCCGGACCCGATCTGTGCTACCTCACGCCTGCCCGAAATGTTTCGCACGGCCGGGTATGCCGGCTTGGGCATGTTGGGCGCGGCAGCTCTCGCCTTCGTCGGGAGACGGCCGTGACGACCGCACCCTTCGACAGCTACCGACCCCCGGAGGCCGACCGTCCGCGTCGCCGGCAGGGTCTGCGCAGCTCCGTCACCGGTGCGGCGCGGTCCGTTGCCAAGGGGGGTGGCAGCTGGCTCACCGGTGACGGCGGGGGTCGCCGAGAGGCGGCCGCCGTGCCGGAAGCGGAGTTCTCCAGCTACTACGGTCGAGCCGTCGTCAAACCCATGCCCTGGAAGAGCGAGATCCCCACCTATCTCTTCCTGGGCGGGCTGGCAGCGGGCTCGGGGCTCCTGGGCTCTGGAGCGGCCGCCACAGGTCTCGACGTGCTGCGACGGCGCAGCCGCCTGACTGCCATGGCGGCGGTCGCCCTCAGTGGCGTCACGCTCGTCTCCGACCTCGGACGACCCGAGCGGTTTCTCAACATGCTGCGAACGGTCAAGCTCACCTCACCCATGTCGGTGGGGACCTGGATCTTCTCCGGGTATGCCGCGTTCACCGGTGCGTCGACGGCCGCCGAGGTGATGCGAATGCTGCCCGAGGCATCGGGCGGAACGGTCGGTGCGCTGACTCGACTTCTCAGAACGGTGGAGACTCCGGCCAGCATCGGTCAGGCACTCTTCGCGGCTCCGCTCGCGGCATACACCGCAGTGTTGTTGTCGGACACCGCAACTCCGGTGTGGCACGAGAGTCGCAGCCAACTTCCCTTCGTCTTTGTCGGCTCGGCCGCGTTGGCCTCCGGTGGGATCCAGATGATCCTGTCGCCGGTCGCGCAGTCTGGGCCGGCACGGCGGTTGGCGCTTATTGGTGTCGCCAGCGATCTCCTCGCCATGCAACGACTGGAGGCGCGCCTGGAGGAGCTCGGGATCGAGGAACCGGTCACGTCCGGCAAGGGTGGTTCGATGCTGCGCCTTGCCAAAGCCCTGACCATCGCCGGGGGTGTGGGGACGCTCTTTGCGAGCCGCAACAGGCTTGTGGGCATCGTCGCCGGCACAGCGCTTGCGAGTGCGTCGGCCCTCACCCGGTTCGGCTTCGTCGAAGCTGGGCTCGAGTCAGCCCGGGACCCGAAGTACACCGTGGACCTGCAGAAGGCACGTCTCGAGGAACGCCGAGAGCAGGGCACCTTCCACGACAGCATCGTCACCGTGCGGTGACCACCCGAAAAACCCAGGAGGCTGCAGCATGAGCACCACACGCACGCACAAGCACGAAAGCGAGGGGACCACGACCTCCGGCGGCAACCGGTGGCTGGTCCTCGCAGGCGGTGTCCTCGTCCAGCTTGCCATCGGCGCGGTCTACGCGTGGAGCACGTTCAGCAAGGCGATCCAGGCCGAACCCTCCGCTCTGGAACTGAGCAAGGTCCAGGCCACGATCCCCTTCGAGGTCGCCATCGGGATGATCTTTGTCGGCACCTTCCTGGGCGGCCGTATCCAGGACCGACGGGGACCTCGAATCGTGGCCATGGTCGGCGTGACGATCTATTCGGTCGGCATCATGCTCGCCAGCCTCGCGCGTGACGCGAGCGACCTGTGGCTGCTCATCCTGGGGTATGGCGTGTTGGGCGGGTTCGGACTCGGCTTGGCCTACATCGTGCCGATCGCCATGCTGCAGAAGTGGTTCCCGGACAAGCGGGGACTCATCACTGGAGTCGCAGTGGGCGGCTTCGGCTTCGGTGCCGTCATCACCTCACCCGTAGCGCAACGCATGATCGCGGGCAACGCTGACTACCAACGCTACCCGACCAAGGTTTTCCTCTGGCTCGGCATCGCCTACCTCATCGCCGGGTTGATCGGCGCCTCGGTCTTCCGCAACCCCCCGCCCGGGTATGCCGTGGGTGCCCCTGCCGCGGACTCGACGAAGGTCAAGCCGGCCAACGCTGCTGGTCGTGACTTCACCCCGCAAGAGGCCCTGAGCACACCGCAGTGGTACATGCTCATGCTGATCCTCACGATCTCGGTCACCGCGGGAATCTCGCTCATCTCAGTGGCCGCGGGTACGGCCACCGACGTCGCTGGTTTCTCCGCCGCAGGCGCGGCAACCCTGGTCGGGATCATGGGCCTGTTCAACGGCGGTGGTCGTATCCTGTGGGCGGCCGTCTCTGACCGGATCGGCCGACGGCCGGCCTTCGTCGGCATCCTCGCCATCCAGGGCGTGGCTCTGCTGGCCATTCCGCACGCCGGCAGCGCCGCAATGTTCTATGTCCTGTGCGCCCTCGTCTACACCTGCTACGGCGGAGCCTTCGGCACCCTGCCTGCCACCGCTGGTGACTTCTTTGGGGTGAAGCACTCTGGAGCCATCTATGGCCTCATGCTGCTCGGCTGGTCTCTCGGGGGGATCATCGGACCGCTGCTCATCTCTAGGCTCATCGGGGAGGATCAGGCCTACACCGTCGGCTTCACGGTCGTCGGAATCATTGCCCTCGTCGGCGTGATCCTGCCCATCATCGCCCGACCGCCGAAGCACGCCTGAGCATCCTGCAGCGCCTGGGAGTCGTGGACCCGTTGCCCCGTGGTCGCGTTCAGGCCACCGACAGGACCACGCCGTCGCCGAGCGACCCGGCGGCCACCGTCTCACCGATGACCGGATACCCGGGGACCTCGCCGACGATGAGGAGTCCTCCGGAGGTCTGGGCGTCGGCGAGCAGGAGGAGGTCGTCATCGTGGATTCCACCTGCCACTGCCACGTGGGGTCGCACCCAGTCGAGGTTGCGGCGGGAGCCGCCGGGGACGTGTCCGGCGGAGAGTGCTTCGCGTGCGCCGGCCACGTAGGGCACAGCCGCCGTGTCGATGCGGGCGGCCACCCCTGAGGCGCGGCCCATCTTGAAGAGGTGGCCGAGAAGGCCAAACCCGGTGACGTCGGTGGCGGCGCGCACGCCTGCAGCCAACGCCGCTCGCGAGGCGTCCCGGTTGAGGGTGGTCATCACGGCGATGGCCTCGAGGCTCGTCTCGCCGGTTGCCTTGTGTCGGTTGTTGAGTACCCCGAGGCCGAGCGGCTTGGTCAGGCTGATGGGGAGGCCCACCTCGGCGGCGTCGTTGCGCATGAGCCGATCCGCGTCGGCGGTGCCGGTGACGGCCATGCCATAGATCGGTTCCGGGCCGTCGATGCTGTGACCCCCGATCACCGGGCAGCCCGCAGCACTCGCCACGTCGAGGCCACCTCGGAGCGCCTCGCGGAGCAGCTCCATCGGCAGCAGCTCGCGCGGCCAGCCCACGAGGTTGATCGCCATCACCGGGGTGCCGCCCATGGCATAGATGTCCGAGAGCGCGTTGGCTGCGGCGATGCGACCCCAGTCGTAGGCGTCGTCGACGACCGGAGTGAAGAAGTCGGCGGTCGAGAGGATCGCGGTGCCACCCTCGATGCGCACCACGGCCGCGTCGTCGCCGTCGTCCAGACCCACGAGGACTTCGGCGTTCCAGTCGGGCCGTGTGCCGACTGGCCCGTGGAGGCCGGCCACGAGCAGTTCGAGCTCACCCGCAGGAATCTTGCAGGCGCAGCCGCCGCCGCGCGCGAACTGGGTCAGGCGATGTGACTGCATGCGCTTCAGGCTAGCCACTGTCTAGGCTGTGCCGTGGAGGCGTCTGGGTTCCTGGTGGGCCCCCCGGTCTTCAACACCGGTGAGACCGAGTACCTCGGTCTGGCGGGTTCGATTCCCGTCCGTCTCCGCCACACTTTCGTAGGGCTCGTCCCTTCGACGCACGAAGGGAGCTCGAGGATGAGTCACGGCGACCCCCGGCGCGCGATTCCGCGCACCGACGCCCTCCTGCGGGATCCCCGGCTTCTCGCCGCCGCTGACCACCTCGGTTCTGGCGCGGTGCGCGCCGCGATCACGTCGGCCCAGGATCGCGCCCGCCGGGGGGAGATCGCCCCGAGCGACGTGGTCGATGTCGCGGTCTCGAGGCTGCCCGAGCGGGCATGGTCTCTGACTCCGGTGCTCAACGCCACGGGGGTTGTCGTCCACACCAACATCGGGCGGGCTCCCCTCTCCCGCACTGCTGTCGAAGCGGTCGTCGAGGCCGCCGGCTACGTCGATGTGGAGATGAACCTGGACTCGGGAGGCCGCAGCCGCCGGGGTGCAGGGATGCTCGCTGCCCTGCGCGAGGCGGTGCCGACGGCTGGGGCAGCTCTCGTCGTCAACAACGGGGCTGCTGCCCTCGTTCTGGCCACCACGGCGCTGGCCGCCGGACGGGAGGTCGTGGTCTCGCGTGGGGAGATGGTCGAGATCGGTGACGGCTTCCGGCTGCCCGACCTCATCGCCTCGACGGGCGCCCGTCTGCGCGAGGTGGGGACGACCAACCGCACCCACCTCGCGGACTACGTCGAGGTGGCCGGCCCCGACACCGGCTGCATCCTCAAGGTCCATCCGAGCAACTTCCGCGTTGACGGCTTCGTGGCCTCGGTCAGTGTGAGCGAGTTGCGGGACGTGCGTCGACCGGACGGGTCGGCGGTCCCCGTGATCGCCGACATCGGCTCTGGCCTGCTGGCGCACGACGCGACGCTGCCTGATGAACCCGACGCGACGTCGTCGTTGCGTGACGGCGCCACCGTGGTCACCGCCAGCGGTGACAAGTTGCTCGGCGGTCCGCAGGCTGGCCTCATCCTCGGCGAGGCTGAGGCTGTTGAGCGGCTCCGCCGTCACCCCCTGGCCAGAGCCCTGCGCGTCGACAAACTGACGATCGCAGCCCTCGAGGCGACGCTGCGGGGTCCGGTGCCCCCGGTGACCCATGCGTTGCATCTGACGGCCGCTCAGTTGCGGCCCCGCACGGCCCGCCTGGCGCAAGCGCTCGGACGCGAGATCGTCGCCGTGGTGGGACGGGTCGGAGGCGGGGGTGCGCCGGGAGTGCCCTTGCCCGGGTGGGCCGTCGAGGTCCCCGTCGTCGCGGTGGAACGGTTGCGTCGACCGAAGGGCTCGGAGCCGGTGGTGCTCGCACGGGTCGAGGACGGCTGCGGCCTCATTGACCTGCGTTGCGTCCCCGCTGATCGCGACGCCGACGTCGAGTTGGCCGTACGCGCAGCGCTGGATGACGCAGGAACGTCCTCGTCGTCATGAGGTGGGTCATCGCCACCGCGGGGCACGTCGACCACGGCAAGTCCACTCTCGTGCGGGCACTCACTGGTCGAGACCCCGACCGCCTGAGTGAGGAGAAGGCTCGCGGACTCACCATCGAGCTGGGGTTCGCCTGGACGGAGCTGGCCGAGGGCGGGGACCTCGCCTTTGTCGACGTCCCGGGTCACCAGCGCTTCATCGGCACCATGCTCGCGGGAATGGGGCCCTCGCCTGCCGTCCTCTTCGTTGTCGCCGCCGACCAGGGCTGGCAGGCGCAGAGCGAGGAGCACCTCGCGGCCGTGCGCGCGCTGGGGATCAGCGACGGAGTCCTCGTGATCACCCGATGCGATCTGGCGGACAGGGACCAACGTGACGAGGTGGCTCTCGATGCCTCGCGTCGGCTGGCACGAGCGGGACTGATGATGCCGACGCTCCAGGTCTCCGCCCGCACGGGTCTCGGGCTCGAGGACCTGCGTCAGGCGCTGGTCGAGCTCACCACCAGGCTGCCACCCGCGGACCCTCAGGCGCCTGTTCGGTTGTGGACGGACCGCTCGTTCTCGATCTCGGGGGCGGGGACGGTGGTCACTGGCACGCTCGGCTCCGGAACGCTGCGCATTGGCGACCGGCTCACCCTGCTCGAGGGTGGCGTGGCTCGCGAGGTGGACGTGCGCGGCCTCCACAGTCAGGACGAGCCGCAAGAGAGCGTCGCCCCGGTTGCCCGGGTCGCGGTGAACCTGCGTCGGATCGGGGCCCGCGACCTGTCGCGCGCTGCAGTCCTGATCAGTCCTGGGTTCTTTGAACTGGCGTCAGTGGTCGATGTGGAGCTGCGCGCTATCGGCTCGGACACGTCTCCCTCCTGGACAGCGGGACTCGTCCTGCCCGAACTCCCGGACAGGGCTGTGCTCCATGTCGGCTCCGCCGATGTCTCGGTGAAGGTCCGGCCCCTCGGCGAGCGCCATGCCCGTCTCAGCAGCGAGGTGGTGCTCCCGTGGTGGGTCGGCGACAAGGCGATCGTGCGGGACCCGGGCAACCGCGCGTTGTGGGCGGTGCGTGTGGTCGACATCGACCCCCTGCCGTTGCGTCGCCGCGGTGCAGCGAGCCGCCGGGGCGAGGCCCTCAGCGATAGCGTGAAGCCTGCGGACCTCCGGCTCGTGTCCCGTGGCGCTGACCATCGAGCACTGCTCCAGCGGATGCGTCTGCCCGCTCCCACCGACAGCGTGCGCATCGGCGAGTGGTGCTTCCACCCGGCACTGGTGGATGAGTGGGCCGAACGCCTGCGCGAGACCGTGGGTACGCACCACCAGGCTTCCCCGCTGAGCCCGGGGCTGACGAGCGCCGAGGCCCTCCACCGGCTCAGCCTCCCTGTGCATCTGCGAGCGGTCGGGGACGGAGGGAGCCTGCCCGTCGGGGTGGCTCCGCCTGGAGCCGACCTCGTGCGGCACCTCGCCCGGGCCGCTGGTCTGGCCGTGACGCAGGGTCGGGTGCACGACCCGCGCACAGAGGGGCTCGGGCCCGCGGAGGCCGGCGTCGCGGCGATTGAGCGCACCTTGCGGGAGTCACCCTTCGCGTCGCCGGAGCGGGACCAGCTGACCGCGCTGGGGCTGGGCGCAACGGGGCTCGCCGCCGCACAGCGGACCGGCCGTCTGTTGCGGCTGGCCGACGATGTCGTCCTGCTGCCGAGCGGCCCCGCTGTGGCGATGCGTGAGCTGGCCTCGCTGGAGCAGCCGTTCACCCTCAGCGCCGCCCGGCAAGCACTCGGCACGACCCGGCGGGTGGCCGTGCCGTTGCTCGAACACCTCGATGCGCGCGGCTGGACCCGACGCATTGATGGGCAACTTCGCACCGTCGTCCGCTGAGTCGCGCCGGGCGCGTCGTCGCTGTCCGTGGTCCCTGTCACCATGGGGCATGATCGTCGACCACAACGACATCACGTGAGGTCTGTCATGGAGCAGCGGGTTTCGTTCATCACCCTGGCGGTGCAGGACCTGGCCGCGTCACACCAGTTCTATGCCCAGGGCCTGGGGTGGACACCCGAGTTCTATGACCCGGTCGAGGTCCTCATGTTCCGCGCCGGCCCGCAGACCGTCCTCGCGCTCTGGGATCGCGCACACTTCGAGGCCGAGATCGGCGCCTCTGCGCAATCGGGTCCGGGCGTCGTCCCGATCACGTTGAGCCACAACGTCCACACCCGTGACGAGGTCGATGGCGTGATTGTCGATGCTCGCGCTGCCGGTGCGAGCGTGGTGTCTGATCCCGTTGAGCGGGAGTGGGGTGGCTACACCGGCTACTTCGGCGATCCCGACGGGTTCCGATGGGAGATTGCCTGGAACCCAGGCCCCGTCGGACAGCTCGTCCTCCCGCCCGTGTCCGACACCACCTGAGGAGTGGTCGTCGCGAAGTGAGGTGACTGAGAGACTGGGGCGGACGGCATACCCACCATTTGTGCAAGGACTACCTCGTGCCCCCTCGCAAGCGCTCCTCCGGCGCCACGATCATCGCTGTTGCCAACCAGAAGGGCGGCGTCGCAAAGACCACCTCAGTTGCTTCTTTGGGGGCAGCGTTTGCCGAGCTCGGCAAGCGCGTGCTGCTCGTCGACCTCGATGCCCAGGCCTGCTTGACGTTCAGCCTCGGCGTCGACCCCGATGAGGTCGAGGAGTCGATGCACCACGTCCTCCTGGGTCAGGTGGAGGCCAGAGACGTCGTCGTCGAGTGCGAGGACGGTGTCCATCTCCTCCCGAGCTCGATCGACCTCGCCGGGACCGAGGCCGTGCTGCTCGGGCGTCCGGCACGGGAATACGTCCTGCAGACCGCGCTGGAGGGGGTGCGCAAGGACTACGACCTCATCCTCATCGACTGCTCGCCGAGCCTCGGGGTCCTCACCCTCAACGCGCTGACCGCTGCGAACGGTCTCATCATCCCCATGCCGTGCGAAATGCTCAGCCACCGCGGCGTGGGGCAACTGCTCGACACCGTGGCTGACGTCAAGAAGTTCCTCAACAAGAAGCTCAAGGTCGTCGGCATTCTCCCGACCCTGTTCGACGGGCGCAGCAATCACGCCCAAGAGGTCCTGGCCGACGTGGGGGAGCGCTACGGCCTGCCGGTGCTGTCTCCGCCGATCCCGCGCACCGTGCGCTTTGCCGAGGCCCCCGCCGTGGGCCGCTCGATCCTGGCCACCTCGCGCACGTCCAAGGGCGCGCGGGCCTATCGCGAGGTTGCGAAGTCACTCGTCACGAGCCTCTAGGCCCGTGAGCTGAACGGGCTGGGTCGGCGCGTTTCCTGTGCCGGTCTTGGCGGGTTTACGGTGGGTTCATGCCCACCACGACTTCCGCCCTGTCCGTCCCGTCAGCCGGCGCCCCCTTCGAGGCCGTCAAGATCGAACGTCGCGATCTGCGCGACGACGACGTCCGCATCGACGTCGCCTTCGCCGGCATCTGCCACAGCGACATCCACACCGTCCGCGATGAGTGGGGCGCCGCTCACTACCCGATCGTCACCGGCCACGAGATCGCCGGCACGGTGAGCGCCGTCGGTGACGCGGTGACCAAGCACAAGGTCGGCGACCGCGTCGGAGTTGGTTGCCTCGTCGACTCCTGCGGGAAGTGCGAGAACTGCAAGAACGGTCAGGAGATGTTCTGCAGCAAGGGCTCGGTCGGCACCTACAACGCCAAGAACTACGACGGTGAATGGGCCGCCGGTGGCTACAGCCAGCAGATCGTCGTCACCGAACACATGGTTCTGCGCATCCCCGAGGGAATCGAACTCGACGAAGCAGCGCCGTTGCTGTGCGCTGGCATCACCACCTTCTCCCCACTCAAGCGTTGGGGTGCCGGTCCGGGCCGCAAGGTGGCCGTTGTTGGCGTCGGGGGTCTTGGCCACATGGCCGTCAAGTTGGCCGCAGCGATGGGCGCCGAGGTCAGCACCCTGTCGCGCTCCATGGCCAAGGCAGATGACGCCAAGGAACTCGGCTCGAGCAATCACATTGCGACCAGTGACGCCGACGCCATGAAGGCGGCACGTGGGAGTTTCGACCTCATCGTCAACACGGTGAGCGCCGACCTCGACATGAACGCCTACCTGCGCCTCCTGCGCCCCAATGGCGCCCTCGTCAACGTCGGCCTGCCGCCGAGCGCGCTGGAGGTCAACCCGGGCAGCCTCATCGGCGGCAACAAGGTGCTCTCCGGCAGCAACATCGGCGGCATGGACGAGACCCAGGAGATGCTCGACTTCTGCGCCGAGCACGGCATTGGCGCAACGATCGAGAGGATCGACGCGAGCGACACGACGACGGTCGATGCAGCTTACGACGAGGTTGTCGCAGGCAAGGTGCGCTACCGCTACGTCATCGACACCTCGACCATCAGCCCCGCCTGAGGCCCCGACTGATTGCCCGTTGTGCGAGTTCCGCTCGCCGGTGCCGGCGCCAGCCGAACGGGCAACCAGTCGTGCGTCAGTCAGTCGTGCGTCAGTCAGTCGCGGTCTCGGGGTTGCCGCCCCGGGTGCGGCGACGGCTTCGGTTGCGGCGAGGAGCGTCTGTGCTGGCATCGGCAGCAACGGCCTTCGGGGCCTCGCTGCGGGGACGGTCGGTGTCGCGCGAGCCACCATCGCGGCTGCCCCGTCCACCTTCGCGCGAGCCACGCCCGCCGTCACGTGAGCCACCATCGCGGCCTCCGCGACCACCGTCACGCGAACCACCAGCGCTCGGACGACGACCGCCGGACTTGCCGGTTTCGCCGAGGTCCTCGAGCTTCTCGGCGCCGAGTCCAGCGCGGGTCTGCTCGGACTTCTTGAGGCGTCCCTTGGAGCCGAGGGGGATGTCCATCTGCTCGAAGAAGTGATCGGACGACGAGTAGGTCTCTTCGGGGTCCGGGATCCCGAGGTCGAGGGCCTTGTTGATCATCGTCCAGCGGTGCAGGTCGTCCCAGTCGACGAACGTGACGGCGATACCGGTCTGGCCCGCGCGGCCGGTGCGACCGATGCGGTGGATGTAGGTCTTCTCATCCTCGGGGCACTGGTAGTTGATGACGTGGGTGACGTTCTCGTCGTCGATGCCGCGGGCCGCGACGTCGGTGGCGACGAGGACGTCGACCTTGCCTGAGCGGAACGCTCGCAGTGCCTGCTCCCGGGCGCCCTGACCGAGGTCCCCGTGGATTGCAGCGGCCGCGAAACCGCGCTCCGCCAGGTCATCAGCGACCTTGGCGGCGGTGCGCTTGGTGCGGCTGAAGACAATGGTCAGGCCACGACCGTTGGCCTGAAGCATGCGGGCGAGCATCTCGACCTTGTCCATGGCGTGGGCGCGGAAGACGTGCTGTGTGACCGCCATGACGGTCTGCGAGGTGTCGCCCTCGCCCTCCTGCATGGCGCGGATGTGCGTCGGCTGCGTCATGTAGCGACGGGCCAGTGCGACGACAGCACCCGGCATCGTGGCCGAGAAGAGCATCGTCTGGCGGGCCGGCGAGGTCATCGCGAGGAGCTTTTCGACGTCGGGGAGGAAGCCGAGGTCGAGCATCTCATCGGCCTCGTCGAGCACGACGGTCTTGGCGTGCGAGAGGTCGAGGTGACCCTGCTTGGCGAGGTCGATGAGGCGACCAGGGGTGCCGACGACCACCTCGACGCCCTTGACCAACGCGTCGATCTGCGGCTCATAGGCGCGACCGCCATAGACGGTGAGGACGCGGATGCCGAGGGTCTTGCCGGCGCGCTCGAGGTCAGCGGCCACCTGCACGGCAAGCTCGCGGGTCGGGGCGACGGCCAGGGCCTGCGGCTTGCCCTTGTGGGTGAAGGCATCCCACTTGTCGTCGCCGCGGGCGATGACCTTGTTGAGGAGGGGGATGCCGAAGCCGAGCGTCTTGCCCGTGCCCGTCTTGGCCTGGCCGATGATGTCGTGACCGCCGAGGGCAACAGGCAGGGTCATGGCTTGGATCGGGAACGGCGTCGTGATGCCGTGCGCGGCAAGAGCCGAGACGATGTCGGGGTGAATCGCGAAGTCCGAGAAGGACTGGACCTCGGCCGTCGCCTGCTTGGTCGCCTCGATGGCGGCCTCGTCGGGGATCGCCTCGGCGGTCAGGTCAGCATTCATGGTTGATGCGTCTGTCATGGGAACTCTCTGATCGGCGGCGTCACGCGCGTGAGGCTTCTCGCCGCTGTGGCGGGCCGATCGGAGTTCTTCGGGTGGGCTCCCGCAGGGGAACCTCACAGAGGTGTGCGTCGTGCCGACCGGGCACCGTGGACTTCCCCAGCCTACCGTGCCGTATGCCGTCCGCCCGCCGAGGTGGCGGTCGCTAGGCTGCGCAACATGGAGACGAACGGTGCGACGGGACTGGAGGACCCGGCATACCGGGCAGCGGTGGTGGACCTGTTGGGAGTGCTCGCCTACGGCGAGCTGACGGCCTGCATCCGGATGGCCACGGACTCCGACCTCGCACCGTCGTTGCGCATCAAGGCGCAGATGGCGGGATTCGCCGCGACGGAGTATCGCCAGTACGAGTACCTGGTCGAACGCCTCACCGCTCTCGGAATCGATGCCGAGGCCGCCATGCAGCCGTTCGTCGTCCCCTTCACTGCCTACCACGACCGCACCGGGCCCAAGAGCTGGGTCGAGGGGCTCATCAAGGCTTACGTCGGTGATGGCATTGCCAAGGACTTCTATCGCGAGATGGCCTCGTTCGTCGACGACGAGACCCGCGCGGTCATGGACCATGCGCTCGAGGATGAGGGTGCCGGCGACTTCATCGTCTCCGTCGTGCGCAACGCAATCCAGACCGATCCCAGGGCCACCGGCAAGCTCAGCCTGTGGGGCCGTCGACTTCTCGGTGAAGCGCTCAGCCAGGGCCAGTCCGTGGCTGTCGAGCGCGATGCCCTGACGGGGCTGCTCATCGGGGGCGGCGCGGACCTCACGGCCATCGGCCAGATGTTCACCCGGCTCACCGACCGGCACAGCGAGCGCATGGCGCGCCTCGGTCTCTCTGCCTGACGCGGGGAGGTCCCGCACGGCACAGGGAAGGCCCCGATCCCTCAAGGGGATCGGGGCCTTCGCCGTTGTGCTGTGTCAGGCGCTCAGAAGCGTCAGACCTGCTTCTTGTTGGTCGCCATGCCGTAGCCCACGATGAGGAGGGCGGCGACGACGATACCGGCGAGGAACGGGATGAACTGGAATCCGCCGTTGCCGTTGTTGTAGCCGAGCTGGTAGACGAGCCAAGATCCGATGAGCGAACCGAGGATGCCGAGGATGACGGTGACCGCGGTCGAGATGCTCTGCTTGCCTGGAAGAACGAGGCGCGCCAGTGCTCCGATAATGGCACCGACAATGATGGCGCCGATGATGGTTCCGATCACGGGAACCGCTCCTTTCTGGCCCTGTCGGGCAAGAGGTTGGTCATCGTGATGATGACGTTGACGTCTGAACCATATGCCACATCTTGTGTCGATCGCGAACAGCGCGCCGCGCTTTCTTCACGAGCTGGCGCGTGCATCCCGGCAGGTCAGAGCCGGTTTCATGGTGATGACCACTTCGTGATAAGCCCCGAGTCTGGCCGACTCAGGCGATCAGATCTGGCTGAACCCAACCTTGCTCTTTTCGGACTGGCCGACCATGACCCAGCCCAGAGCCCGACCAGGCACGAGCAGCTCTCGACCCTTGGTGTCGGTGAGGCGCAGGACCCCACCGTCGGTGAGTGCGGCGTCGATGGCTTGGGACACCTCGGCGTGGGAGGCGTCGGTCTCGATTGCGATCTCGCGTGCGACGTTCTGCACGCCGATGTTGACCTCCACGGTCAGTCACCTTTCATTCGTGGGGGTTGCCGGCAGAAGCCGACGACCTGTTTCCGAGAGGCTAACCGTGCGCCGCCTCGGATCGTTCCCCACCCACCATCGGCAGGTGGCCGATGCCGCGCCACATGAGCGACGTGACGAGACTGGTGGCCTCGTCACGGCTGAGGCCGGACTCCGCTGCCAACCAGTGCCGCGCGGTGATCTGGGACATGCCGGCAAGGCCGGTGGCCAAAAGCATGGCGTGCTCGTCGGGGATCCCCGCGTCGTGGGCGATGACGTCGGCGATGGCCTCTGCGCAGGCGAGTTCGAGGCTGTCGAGCCGGGACCGGACCTGGGGGACGCTGGTGAGGTCGGACTCGAAGATCATCCGGAACGCGGCCCCGTCACGTGACACGAAGTCGAAGTAGGCGCTGATCGTGCCCCGGATGCGGTCCTGGTTGTCCTCGGCGGGTTCGGCCATGGCCTCGCGCACCAGGCCCACCAGCGTGTCGCAGTGCTCGTCGAGCAGGGCGAGGTAGAGCTCGAGCTTGCCGGGAAAGTGCTGATAGAGCACCGGTTTGGACACCCCCGCGTGCTCGGCGATGTCGTCCATCGCGGCCGCGTGATAGCCGCGCTCCACGAACACCGACTGGGCTGCCACAAGGAGCTGGGCCCGGCGCTCGGATCGTGGCATGCGCTGTCCGCGGTGAGGGCTGGTGTCCATGGGCGTCCTGTCTGGGATTCGCGTTCGGTGTGGTGCGCGTCATAGTACGGAACGCCGGAGTCCCGTGTGTGGAGGCCGACGTATCGTGGGCACGTGGACGCCGCACGCAGGACAAGCGGGCGTATGCCGCTCGCACCAGTTGGCGAGGAGCTCTCGCCTTCCGAGCGGACCCGCTATGCGCGTCACGTCATCCTTCCGGGGTTCGGTGACGCGGGGCAGCGCCGTCTGCGGGCGGCTCGTGTCCTCGTCATCGGGGCCGGCGGGCTGGGGTCACCGATCCTGTTGTACCTCGCGGCGGCTGGGGTGGGGCACATCACGGTCGTCGATGACGACGTCGTCGATTCGACGAATTTGCAGCGTCAGGTCGTCCACGGTGTGGCCGACGTGGGTCGGCCCAAGGTCGAGTCGGCTGCGGCGGCGCTCGCGGCCTTGGCCCCGGGTGTCACGGTGGCACCTGTGGCGGTTCGGCTCACCGCAGACAACGTGCTCGACCTCGTCGCGGACCATGACGTCGTCGTCGACGGCGCCGACAACTTCCCGACCCGCTATCTCGTGGGCGATGCCTGCACCCGCCTCGAGGTTCCGCACGTGTGGGGTTCGGTCTTCCAGCACGACGCCCAAGTCAGTGTGTGGTGGGCGGGGGAGGGGCCGTGTTATCGCTGCGTCTTCCCGCACCCTCCGCCACCGGGTGCGGTGCCGTCGTGCTCCACCGGCGGTGTCCTGGGAGCAAGCGTGGGCGCGGTCGGAGCGGTCATGGCCGAGGAGGTCGTCAAGCTCCTCGTCGGTGCGGGCGAGCCACTGGTGGGTCGACTGTTGCTGCACGATGCGTGGCGTCAGGAGTGGAGCACGCTCGCCGTCGCAGCCGATCCCGACTGTGTCGTGTGTGGTGTTGGGGCGGATCCGCGCCGTCCCCTCGGCATCGACGAACTGGTGGATGGGTCAGCGTCTGTTGATGAATCCGGCTCTGCTGCAGGCGACTTCGTGCTCCCATCGATCTCGGTCATTGCCCTGGCGTCGCGGCTGCGCGATCGCCATGCCGGTGCTGACAACTTCCTCCTCGTCGACGTGCGCGAACCTGGAGAGCGCCAGGTCGTGACCATCCCAGGGGCGCTACCGATCCCGCTGGCGCAGGTGCGCAGCGGCGAAGGTGACGCCCTCGCGAAGGCTGCGGACGGCATACCCGTGCTTGTTCATTGCAAGTCCGGGGGGCGGTCAGCCGAGGCCGTTCGGCTGCTGAGGGAACGAGGTGTGGACGCGGTCGACGTGACCGGCGGCGTGCTCGCGTGGGTGCGGGACGTTGACCCCAGCCTCCCGACCTACTGAGGGTGCGCCAAGGGCTGGGGCGGCTGTCGGTCCGACGTGATGTGATCGGCACATGCTGACCCTGCGACGAGCCGCGACCACCGAGACCGACGTGCCGGTCCTCGATGCCGTCCAGCAGTCCGTCGTCGACTGGCGGGGCACCGGCGTGCTGCGGGTCCTCGGGGCGCCGGGCACGGGCAAGTCGACGGTCGCGGTCGAGCTGGTGGCTGCGCAGGTGGGCGACGGCATCCGTCCCGACCAGTGCCTGCTCCTCGCGTCGTCGAGACGGAGCGCGGCCCGGCTACGTGACCGGGTGACGGCACGTGTCGGGGGCACGTCGACCGAACCGCTGGCGCGGACCTTCCCGTCGTTCGGTTTTGGCGTGCTGCGGGCCTCGGCGGCGCTGGTGGGCGAGCCGCCGCCGCGTCTGCTCAGCGGACCGGAGCAGGACGTCGTGCTGCGTGAACTCCTCGCCGGACATGCCTCGGGCGAGAGCATCGGCCCTCGCTGGCCCGAGCGCGTCCGGCTCGCGCTGCCGACGCGCGCCTTCCGGGCTGAGTTGCGTGACCTGCTCATGCGCGCCGTCGAGCTTGGGCTGGACCCCGACGAGCTCGGCCAACTGGGCACACTGCATGGTCGTGACGAGTGGGTGGCGGGGGCCGAGTTGCTGCGTGAATACGACGAGGTCACTGCGTTGCTCACTCCCGGTGCCTTTGACCCGGCCTGGATTCTCGGGGCCGCCGCCAGCGCCCTCGCCGCCGACGAGGACCTGGCGGACGCGCTCACGTCGACCCTGCGTCTCGTCGTCGTCGACGACGCGCAGGAGATGACTCCGGCCGCGCTGCGCCTGCTCGAGGTGCTGCGACGGGTGGCACCAGCGGCCGGTGTCGTCCTCCTCGGGGACCCCGACAGTGCCACGCAGACCTTCCGCGGCGGTGATCCTGCGTTGCTCGCTCGGGAGTGGGCGGTGCTCGGTGACGGCCCCACCATGATTCTTCCGCGCAGCCATCGTGTCCCTGAGCGGTTGCGCACCGTGGCTACTGCTGTTGCGGGGCACATTGGCGTCCTGGGAGAGGCGTCCCACCGCAGGGCCGAGGCCTGCGGCGACGGTGGATCCGCGGAGGTGCACCTGCTGAGATCGGGCAGTCAGGAAGCAGGTTTTATCGCCTCACGGCTGCGCGCTGCGCATCTCCTCGACGACCTCCCGTGGTCCGACATGGCAGTCATCGTGCGGGGGCAGTCACGCAGCGCTGCCCTGCGTCGGGCGCTGCAGTCCTCGGGGGTGCCCGTCAGTGCTGCCGAGGCCGAGCTTCCGGTGCGTGACGAGCCGTCGGTCAAGCCGCTGCTCACGCTGCTGCAGGTCGTGACCGACCTCGCGCTGGGCCGGGCCGACGTGGTGCCCGTCGAGGTGGCCCTCGATGTCCTCGTCTCGCCTCTCGGGGCCGCTGATCCGGTCGAGCTGCGGCGGTTGCGTCGCGCCCTGCGTCGCGAGGAACTCGATGCGGGTGGTTCGCGCACGAGCGATGAGTTGATCGCCGAGGTGTTGTTGCGCCCGGCAGTTCACGACCGCCTCGGGCTCGAAGGCCGCTCCGTGCAGCGCATCGGGCGGATGATCCGAGCGGGTGTCGACGCGTGCAGCACCGCTGGCGGCGGTCGCTGGGCGCCGGGCGTGACTGCTGAGGGGATCCTCTGGGCCATGTGGGAAGCCTCCAAACTTGCCGGACAGTGGCGTGAGACTGCCCTGAGTGGGGGAGCTGCTGGCGCGCGAGCCGACCGCGACCTCGACGCTGTTCTGGCGGTGCTGCGCGCGGCCGCGACCTATGGCGAACGGCTGCCGGGATCCTCGCCCGAGGCCTTCCTCCAGCACGTGCTCGGTCAGGACGTGCCCGGCGACACCCTCGCGGCGCGCGCTCCAGCGGGCGAGGCAGTCTCCCTCCTCACCCCCCAGTCTGCGGCGGGGCGCCAGTGGCCCCTCGTCGTCGTGGCCGGTGTCCAGGAGGGCAGTTGGCCCGACCTCCGTCTTCGTGGTTCGCTACTCGGCTCGCAGGACCTTGTCGACGTCGTGCGCGGACGTGAGGGTGGGCATCGCGCCGCGCTCGCTGCAGTGCGTCACGACGAGACCCGACTCTTCCACGTCGCCGTGTCGCGGGCGACGCGTTTCCTTCTCGTCACTGCAGTGCGCAGTGAGGATGAGCAGCCCTCTCCCTACCTCGATGTGGTCGATCCGCTGCCTGAGGACACCGAGGCGCGCCCGGCAAGCGACTGGGCGAGGCCGGTCACGCTGCCGGCCCTCGTCGGTGCCCTGCGGCGCGATGTCGTGTCCGAGGATGCCCGACGCCGCGGCGGTGCCATCACGGGGCTGGCGCGCCTGGCCCGAGCCGGTGTGCCGGGGGCCGACCCGGCAGCATGGTGGGTGCTGCATGGCCTGTCCGATGATCGACCGCGCCGCGGCCCGGACGACACCGTGCGCGTGGGGCCCTCGTCCATCGACGGGTTCTCGTCCTGCCAACTCAAGTGGGCACTCACCAAGGCCGGAGGCGACGGGCCGATGATCGGCCAACGCGACATCGGGACCCTCATCCACGAGATCGCGGCCGAGGGCGACGCCGACGCCGCCACGATGCAGGCCACCCTGGAGGAGCGCTGGCCACGGCTGGGCCTGCCTGCCGGGTGGCCAACTGATCTCAAACGACGCCAGGCCAGGCATATGGTTGACCGGCTCGCACGCTTCTTCGACGAGAACACCGCGGCGGGTTGGCAACGACTCGCGGCCGAGTCACGGATGAAGGTCGAGCTCGGTCGCATCGTTCTTGGCGGCTCGGTGGACCGACTTGACGTTGGACCCGATGGTGCTGTCCGGGTCATCGACTACAAGACAGGGTCGAGCAAGCCCAAGTCTGCCGATGTGCCCCGACACGGTCAGCTCGGTGCCTATCAGCTGGCTGTCGTCGAGGGTGGGTTCGAGGACGTCGACGTGCCCCAGAAGTCCTCTGGCGCAGCGCTGCTCCACCTCGGCAAGGCCGCGGGCAAGGCCACGACGATGCAGGTTCAGGAGTCGCTCGCCCGGGATGAGGATCCGCAGTGGGCACGCAAGCTCGTCCTCGAGACGGGCGAGCTCATGGGTGGCGCCACGTTCGTGGCCACCCCCAGTGACGATGTGTGCCGCACCTGTCCGGTGCGCAGCTCCTGCCCGGCCCAGCCCGAGGGGCGAGCCCTGTGAGAGCTGTGGGCATCGCGCGTACGGTTCCATCGGACACGCCCGAGGTGCGGTGGTCCGCTGCAGCCGTTGCCGAAGCCATCGGTCAGCCGCACCGCCCCACGCCCGAACAGACTGCCGTCATCGAGGCGCCGCTACGACCGCTGCTGGTCATCGCCGGCGCCGGCTCGGGCAAGACAGAAACGATGGCAGCCAGGGTCGTCTGGCTCGTGGCCAACGGCTTCGTCGAGCCCGAGGACGTGCTCGGACTCACCTTCACCCGCAAGGCAGCGACCGAGCTCGCTGACCGCATCGGCAACCGCCTCGCCCAGTTGCGCAAGGTGGGATTGTGGACCCCACAGGAGGTCGACGGCGCGCCGTCCCTCGGGGCCGCGGCGAGTGTCTCGACCTACCACTCCTATGCCGGACGTCTCGTGCGTGAGCACGGCCTGCGGCTCGGCTATGAGGCCGACGCCCGCCTTCTGTCCGAGGCAGCGGCTTGGCAGACCGCCCACGAGGCCGTGATGCGTTATGACGGGCCGATGGACGAGGTCGACAAGGCCGAGTCGACCGTGACGGCAGCCGTCGTCGATCTCGCCGGCGAGATGGCGGAGCACCTCCAGACTCCCGAGAGGGTTGCTGCGCACTTGGATTCAGTGATCGGGCACCTTGAGCAGCTCGAGCGAGGCGACACCAAGAAGCGCGTCAACCCTGCTGCGGGGGAGCTCACCAACCTCCGGTTGCGTCGTGCTGTGCTGCCCATCGTCGAGCTCTACGCCCAACTCAAACGCAGCCGCGACGCCATGGACTTTGCCGACCAGATGGCACTTGCCGCTCGCATTGCGATGACCTTTGACGACATCGGTGCAATCGAGCGTGCCCGGCATCGGGTGGTGCTCCTCGACGAGTTCCAGGACACCTCTGAGGCCCAGTTGGCACTCCTCAAGGCGCTCTACGTCGCACCGGGTGAGACATCGGCTGTCACTGCGGTGGGCGACCCCCACCAGTCGATCTACGGCTGGCGCGGGGCGAGCGCGACGACGTTGACCCGGTTCGCCGTGGAGTTCGGTGATCCGGAGCCAGCCCAGAAGCTGGACCTGTCGACGAGTTGGCGCAACGACAGCGCCATCCTTGATGTCGCCAACCACCTCGCCGAACCGCTGCGTGCAGCATCGAGGGTGACCGTCGAACCACTGTCTGCTCGGCCGGTGGCGGGGGTGGGAACCGTCGACGTGGCTCGGCTGGCAACCGCCGCCGACGAGGCCGACCACATCGCGCAATGGCTTGCTGCCCAGCGGGCCCGAGGAGGGGTGAGTGCTGCCGTCCTGTGTCGCAAGCGGGCTGAATTCGCCACGGTGACAGCGGCGCTGGAGGCGCACGACATCCCACACGAGGTCGTGGGGCTCGGCGGGCTGTTGCTCACGCCCGAGGTCGAGGATGTCGTCGCGCTGCTGCACGTCGTGCAGGACCCGGCGCGCGGTGACCACCTCGTTCGACTCCTCTCGGGTCCGATGATGCGGCTCGGGATCGCCGACCTCGATGCATTGGCTGCGTGGTCGCGAGTGCAGCAGAGATTGCGCGGCGGAGCGTTCGCTCGGCACGAGAAGGACCTCGCACCGGATGCTGCGGACTCGCCCAGCATCGTCGAAGCGCTCGACTCCCTACCCCCGAGAGGCTGGGTCGGCGACGAGGGCGAGCGCGTGTCGGACCTGGCGCGTGATCGATTGTCCGGCCTCGCTGCCACCGTGCGACGGTTGCGCGGGCTCACCTTCCTCCCGCTCGCCGACCTCGTCCTTGAGGCCGAGAAGGCTCTCGGCCTCGACATCGAGGTGCTGTCACGCCCCGAATACACGCCGGCGGCGGCCCGTGCCCACCTTGATGCCTTCGGTGACGTCGCTGCTCAGTTCTCCCTCAGCGCCGACCGGGCGACCCTCGGCGGCTTCCTCGACTGGATCAAGGCCGCCATCGACGAGGAACGTGGCCTGGATCGCGGCTACGCCGAGGCGAGCGTCGATGCCGTGCAGGTCATGACCATCCATGCAGCCAAGGGGCTCGAATGGGACGTGGTCGCCGTGCCCGCCCTGGTCGAGAGCACCTTCCCTGCCCACAACCTCCACTCGCCGAGCTTCAAGGAGGGGCAGTGGCGCATCTCCTCGCCCAAGGACAAGGGGTGGCTTGCAGGGCTGCAGGACGGCGGGCTGCCCTATGAATTGCGCGGCGACCGTGACGGACTCCCCGAGTTCGGCTGGCGGAGCGCGCTCGGGTGGGATGAGCTGGCTGGTCGGCTCGAGGAGTTTGCCGTCGCAGGCGGAGAACACGCGATAGCCGAGGAGCGCCGGCTCGCCTACGTCGCCGCCACACGGGCCCGCCACGCCTTGCTGCTCACGGCCAGCGTCTGGAGCCGGCCCAAGACGCCGCGGGTGACCTCGCGTTTCCTTGACGAGGTGATGGTGCTCGCCACGACTGAGGGGTCGCGGGTTCGCGTCGGCGCGTGGGAGGACCTGCCGGTGCCGCCGGAGGACGGATCAGCCCTGGTCAAACCCGGCACCGAGGACGGCGCAGAGTTCACGTGGCCGGTGGACCACCTCGCCCATCGCCGGGCGCGAGCCGCTGCTGCGGCACGTGCTGTGCGTGACGCCCTCGCGGCCGACCCGGGCGGGGACGATTCCAGGACCTGCACTGCCACTGATGCCGGGGCCGCGACAGCCGGCGATCCGTCATCGACTGGGCCTGCTCCTTGGGCGCGTGAGCTGGAGGTGCTCCTCGCCGAGCGCGCCACCCGTCAGGCGCGCCACGACGACGTCGTGGAGTTGCCCTCCCATTTGTCCACGTCGTCCCTGGTGGCGTTCGCGAGCGACCCCGAGCGCTTCGCCGCTGAACTCCGTCGTCCCATGCCCTCGGCTCCGGCCCGGGCGGCGCGCCGGGGCACGGCGTTCCACGCGTGGGTTGAGGAGCACTATGCGCGTGCCGCGATCGTCGACCTCTTCGACCTGCCCGGCAGCGCCGACGACGACCCGATGGCCGACGACGAGCTCCCTGCGATGCGCGAGGGGTTCCTCGCGAGCCCTTGGGCTGCTCGAGAACCTCTCGAGATTGAGACGGCGCTCGAGACTGTGGTGGACGGGGTCGCCATTCGTGGGCGCATCGACGCCGTCTTTGCCGACGTCGAAGGTGCGGAGTGGGTCATCGTCGACTGGAAGACCGGTCGTCGACCGAGCGGCAAAGTGGCGCGGATGCGCGCACTGCAGCTCGCGGCATACCGAATCGCCTGGGCGCGGCTGCGCGGTGTCGAACTGCAGCGCGTGAGTGGAGCCTTCTATTACGCCGGGACAGGGGAGACGGTGTGGCCCGACCTTGCTGACGAGTGCGAGATCATCGACCTTCTTGCGGGCGTTCCTCGGGCGTGAGGTCGGGCTCTGGCTCGATGGCTTGCTCGGGCAGATGGAGCTCCTCGCTGGCATCGTCCTCCAGCGTCACCTCCCTGCCGGTTGCAGGCCCAAGGGAGCGGGGCGACCACGCGACCTCGTCGTCGTGCGAGGCGTCCTCGATGACCGAGTCCAGCTGCTCGGGGGTCGCCTCGTCCTCGTCGTCGTCCCCCTGGTGGTCCCCGAAGTCGAGGGCTACGTCCTCGTCATCGTGCTTGAAGTCGTCCCCATCAAGATCGAGTCCGAGCCCGGAGGTCGCCACAGGTTGGGCGTGCTCGGAGGCTGCGACAGGGGTCGGGTCGAACTCGACGTCCTCGTCCTCGTCATCCTCCTCGGCCAGCTCCGGAGGGGGGACGGCCCGATTCCTCAGCGCGACCGGGGTGAGCGAGGTGCGTCGGTAGTCATTGGAGGCATCCTCGGCGTGCACCTGCTCATCGAGGCGGCGCAGTCGGATCGAGAGGCCTTCGACTGTCAGCTCGTCGCCACGCGTGTCGGCGCGCATGAGCTCGGCGAGCACCGCCAGCTCGGCTGCCAACCGTGCGCGCACCAACAGATTGGGGTCCGGTCGCTCGACCCGTGCATGGGCATAGGCCTCGAGGACGGTCTCGACCGTCGCCGGGTCGGCCTGCTCGACCAGGGCCGCGAAGTCGTCGGCCGGATCGGCCACCTTGGCGTCCTCCCAACCAGTGATGCCGCGGATCCGACCGGTCGCAGCATCGGAGTCGTCCTCGAAGACCGCGAGCACCTGATCACCGGTGAGGTCACCGTGCGTGGGGGTCGGTGCGAATCTCCACAGCGCCACATCCTCGAGCGCATGCTCCCAGCGGGCGAGCAGGGCTGTGGGAACCCGGCCGGACTCGGCCGCTCGATCGAGTTCGGCGAGCCGTCGGGTCCGATAGGAGTCGGTGTCATAACTCGGCATCCCGGCTTCTTCGAACAGGCGTGGGTCGGTGTTGTGCAGGGCTGCGAGGGCTCGCCCCAGATCGGCTGCAGGACCAGCGCCCGCCGGCATCTCCTCGAAGTCGAGGTTGTGGCCGGGCAGGTAGGGATAGATCATCGCGCGACTGCCGTCCTTGAGCTGGACGAAGCCCCGCGGCGCCGGAATCGTGAAGGGCAGACGTCGGGCCAACAACTGGAGCAAGGGGACAGTGAGGTCCATCCGAGCGGTGGCGGCCTCGCTGCGCGGAGCTCTCACCACCCAGCGGCGATGCTCGGAGTCCTGAACGAAAGCGACGTCGTAGTCCTGCTCAGGGACGCTCGGGAGCGCCTCAACGCTCACCGGGTCCAGCCCGGGGACACCAGCGCTGGCCACGGCCGCAAGGAAGGTCGGAGTGCGTTCCACGCGTTCACCGTATGCCGTGCGGCCCTCTAGGGTGGTCAACGTGGCGTGTGCAGCAGCGAGTCTTTCCTCCCTTGCCCTCTCACGTGGCCGTCTTGACCGCCACAGTGAACGTCGTGCCGAACCCGGGATGCTTGACGTCCTGCTGGAGGATCCGGCAACGAAAGTGCTCGAACTCGTCGATGGTCGCGCAGAGGTTGACGAGGACGGTGACGAGGGACTGGCCGTGTTGCGCTACCGCGCGCCGACACCCGAAGACCGCGACCGTTTCGTTGTCTATCTCGGCCACGACGGCCCGACAGACGGCACGGCATACCTGCTCTCCGTCGCGGAGAAGACCGCAGAGGGGGTTGACGATCCGCGTCGTCGTGGGCTGCGCTCTGTCGGCGCTCGTCTGGGTGCCCTGGACGCCGGTGTCCTGACCACGGCGACGGGCCTGGCCAACTGGCACGCACGACACGGTTTCTGCCCTCGCTGCGGTGCACCCACAGAGCCGGCGCAGGCGGGCTGGATCCGGGTGTGCACGGTCGACGAGAGCGAGCACTACCCCCGCACCGATCCGGCCGTCATCATGTCGGTCGTTGACGACCAGGACCGGATCCTGCTGGCCCGTGGCGTCGGTTTTGCCCCTCTCGGCATGTCGGTGCTCGCGGGTTTTGTCGAGCCGGGCGAAAGCCTGTCGAGTGCTGTGGCACGCGAGGTGCACGAGGAGGTCGGGGTGACCGTCGAGGAGGTGACCTACCTGGGTGACCAGCCGTGGCCGTTCCCGTCGTCATTGATGGTCGGGTTCACGGCCCGCGCGGTGACCACAGAACTCACCTTGCAGGAGAGCGAGATCGAGGCCGCACGGTGGTTCACGCGGGACGAGCTCACCCAGTCTGTCGCCGACGGGTCCTTGCGGATCTCGCACCGAATCTCGATCGCCCGCAGGCTGATCGAGCACTGGTACGGCGAGGAGATCACCGCTCCCGACGAGCCCCGTCGGGACTGATCCTCAGACGGTGAGGCGTGCCTTGACCTCGGCGAGCGAGGGGTTCGTCGCCGCGGAGCCATCGGGGAAGACGACCGTGGGCACGGTCTGGTTGCCGCCGTTGACCAGCATGACATAGACCGCCGCGTCCTCGTCGTGCTCGATGTCGATCATGTCGACAGCGATGCCTTCGCGGTCGAGCTGTGACTTGAGTCGCCGGCAATAACCACACCACGTCGTCGAATACATCGTGACGCTTCCGGCGGCGGGGGGTGGCGTGCTCATGGTGCTCCTGTGGACGGGAGAGGGTGGGAGGTCGGACCTGCCACCTAGGATCGCATCGATGTCTGTGATGCCTGCACACCCGTCCGCCGATGCGGTCCTCGACGCTCTCGACCCGGAGCAGCGAGAGGTCGCCGCGAACCCGTCCGGCCCCATGGTCGTGCTCGCTGGCGCTGGCACCGGCAAGACGCGGGCCATCACCCACCGCATTGCGTATGCCGTCCTGTCCGGTGCGCAGCAGCCTCAGCGCACGCTTGCGGTCACCTTCACGGCGCGCGCGGCGGGCGAGATGCGCACGCGACTGCGCGACCTCGGTGTCGGCGGCGTGCAGGCCCGCACCTTCCACGCCGCAGCCCTGCGGCAGCTGCACTACTTCTGGCCCCAGGCCATCGGCGGGGCCGCTCCGGAGGTCATGCCCCACAAGGCTGGTGCTGTGGCCGAAGCGGCCGGTCGATTGCGTATGCGCTTTGACCGCACCGGTATCCGCGATGTCTCGGCGGAGGTCGAGTGGGCCAAGGTCAACATGCTCACGTCCGAGACCTACGCCACGGCAGCGCGGGCGGCCGGTCGTGAGGCGCCGGGGCTCGACCTCACGGCAATGTCCCGGGTGATCGCATCCTATGAAGAGGTCAAGGCCGAACGTGGGGTCATCGACTTCGAGGATGTGCTCCTCGTCCTCGTCGGGATCCTTGAGGAGAACGACACGGTGGCCCGAGCAGTGCGCGAGCAATATCGCAGCTTTGTCGTGGACGAATATCAGGACGTCAACACGCTGCAACAGCGACTGCTCGACCTCTGGCTCGCGGACCGGCAGGACATCTGCGTCGTCGGCGACCCCGCTCAAACCATCTACTCGTTCACGGGGGCTTCGCCGGTTCACCTGCTCGGGTTCCGGGCCCGCCACCCCAAGGCTCGACAGGTCGAGCTCGTGCGCAACTACCGATCAACGCCCGAGATCGTGGGTCTCGCCAACCTCGTGCTCCGTTCGCCCAGCGGTGGACGGCGCAGCGGCTCGGTCGTCCTCGAGGCCCAGCGCAATAGCGGCCCCACACCGGTCCTCCTCAACCATGCGGACGACCCGAGCGAGGCCGCTGCCGTCGCCGCTCAGATCGGGGACCTCATCGGCGCCGGAACGGCACCGGCGGACATCGCCGTCCTCTTCCGCACCAATGGTCAGTCCGAGGGGGTGGAGTCGGCCCTCGCCGATGCCGGGATCCCCTATCTGGTGCGCGGTGGGGAGCGCTTCTTCCAGCGCCGGGAAGTGCGTGAGGCGATCGTGCTCATGAGGGGCGCTGCCCGCTCCGATGACGGTTCGGTCCCGCTGCCCGATCTTGTGCGCGACGTCCTGCTCGGCGCCGGGTGGTCGCGGGACGCACCCAATGCTGGCGGAGCAGCGCGAGAGCGGTGGGAGTCCCTCGCCTCCCTCGCTGCGCTCGCCGATGACCTCGTGGCGGCTGACGGGGAGGCGCGAATGCCTGCTTTCGTCCGAGAGCTTGACGAACGCATGGCCTCGCAGCACGCCCCGTCGGTCCAGGGGGTCACCCTCGCATCGCTCCATGCCGCCAAGGGGCTCGAGTGGGGGACGGTCTTCCTCATTGGCGCGTCTGACGGCTACCTGCCCATCTCCATGGCAGACACGCCCGAGGCGATCGAGGAGGAGCGGCGACTTCTCTATGTCGGAGTGACTCGAGCTCGAGATCGGCTGATCATCTCGTGGTCCGGTGCCCGCACGCCGGGCGCTCGCGCGACCCGTCGCCCGTCCCGCTTCCTCGACGGCACTGCGAGCATCCTCGGTGACGGTGCACGGTCTCAGCCCAAGCGCTCCTCGCGGGTCGGTGGTGGGGCAGCGGGCAAGGCCCCCAAGGTGCCGCGTCGCAGCACGTGTCGCACGTGTGGGGCTGACCTGGCCACGGCTGCCGAGCGCACCGTCGGCCGCTGCTCAACGTGTCCGGCGACCTACGACGAGGCCTTGTTCGAGAGCCTGCGCGAGTGGCGGCTGGCCACGTCGCGCGCGGCCAGCGTGCCCGCCTTCGTGGTCTTCACGGACGCGACCCTGACGGCGATTGCCGAGCAGGTGCCAGCCGATATCGCTGGTCTGTCGGCAATCAGTGGTGTGGGCCAACGAAAGCTCGATCTCTATGGGGCCGACGTCCTCACCTTGCTGAGCGGTGGGACGCCCTCCTAGAACCTTCAATCCGCAAGAAATTTTCAGGACGAATCTGGCTCTGCCGCAACGGAATCCGGCGCCTGATGCGGGTCCACGCCAAATCAACGCATTAATTCCGTTGCACCCGTTCACAGAGGTCCCCTAACCTGATCAGACACAACACGGCAAGCTGCCGTGCCACGACGTCACCGAGACAGTGAGGAGGGTTGGCCGCATGGACATCATGAAGAGCATCGCGACGGATGACACCGTCCCGTTCCGCGCACATGAGCGTCAGGGTGCACTGCCGATCCTCGCCGCCACTGCTCCGGTTCAGGGGACAGGTGCGTCCGCTGCCGGCCAGGTTGCTGTCGTTGTCGCTGGCTCGGACCTCCGCACCGATGCTGCCTTTGACCCCACCACGGGTGACCGCTCCGCCTTCTTCTTGGCCTCGCCGCTGTAGTTCACAACAGCGACTGGCCCTGAGGCCGCGGAACCCACCCGGGATCCGCGGCCTTTGTGTTTTGCCATCGATCCACACACAACACAGACATCACAGATCCAACCGATCGAAGTACACAACCCCGCCCCGACCGGGCGGAGAAGGAGGTGACACTCATGCAGCTGACCAACCTCATCGACGCACAGGAGTGCACTGCCGAACTCGGTGACGCCGTGCCCTGTCGCGAGAACGACGCTGAGATCTGGTTCGCCGACACCCCTGCCGGCGTCGAGTTCGCCAAGACCCTCTGCGGGACCTGCCCGATCAGGATTGCCTGCCTCGCGGGTGCCATCGATCGACAGGAGCCGTGGGGAGTCTGGGGTGGCGAGCTCTTCGAGCAGGGCGTCGTGATCCCCCGCAAGCGGCCCCGCGGTCGCCCCCGCAAGGACACGGTCGCCGCGTGACCGGCTCCGAGCGTCGCCAGTCCAGCACCATCTGACCACATGACCGCCCACCTGGATCCTTGGAGGAACCATGTACCGCAGGCGAATGCAACAGCTTCGTCGCGCTCTGCACACGCGCACCGTCCACGAGACGCAGCGCAAGGCGCAGATGCACCTCGAGCGAGAGCGAATGCTCGCCGAGGTCCGCATGATCGTGCGATGACCGATGGAATCGGCGCCGCCTCCGAACGCTGGGGGCGGCGCCGTTTCACGTCCTGACCTGTTGACCACGGGGAGTCGAACCGATATGCCGCCCGCGGGCCAGCGGCGAACGAGGCGAGGCAGCGTTGCTGGCAACGACGGACCGTCATCCCCTCCGGGGTCGCGCAGCGGGCGGGCAGTCCTGGACCGCAGGGTTCTAGGCTGGGCACCATGGCTACCCAGATCCGCATCGCCCAGGACGAGGCCGCAGACGAGGTGCTGAGCAACGATCCGTTCGCTCTGCTCGCAGGAATGTTGCTCGACCAGCAGTTCCCGATGGAGCGCGCCTTCGCGGGCCCCTCCAAGGTCCTTGAGCGCTTCGGCACCCTCGACGTCGCCGCCCTCGCAGCTGCCGAGCCCGAGGCGTTTGCTGACTTGTGCGCGACGCCGCCGGCCGTCCACCGTTATGGCCGATCGATGGCGGGCCGCATCCAGGCGCTCGCCGCGGTCGTGCGTGACGACTATGACGGTGACGCGAGCCGCATTTGGTCCGATGCGGCCTCCGGCGCGGAGCTCTTTGACCGCGTCAAGAAGCTTCCCGGTTTTGGCGAGCAGAAAGCCAAGATCTTCGTGGCGTTGCTCGCCAGCAGTTGGGGGTGCGACCTGCTGGCTGGGGCGAGGCCGCGGGTGACTACTCCGAGATGGGCTGCTTCCGATCGGTCGCCGATGTCGTCGATGCCGAGTCGCTCCAGAAGGTCCGTGACTTCAAGAAGGCAGCCAAGCTTGCGGCCAAGGCAGCCAAGGCCTGAGGCCCGGAGTGTCCGCTGAGCGCCAGCCCATCCGCGTCATCTCGCTGGTCGTCTTGCCCAATGCCGACGGCGTGATGCACGCAGTGCAGGTGATGGCTGCGACCCGCGAGAATCCGCAGGGCTTCCACCGACTCATCGGCGGAGGAGTGGTGTTCGGGGAGACGACACGGGACGCCGCTGTCAGGGAAGTCCGTGAGGAGCTCGGTGCCGACCTCTCCAAACCGGTCCTTCTTGGAGTCCTCGAGAGCAAGTTCGAGGTCGACCGCGTCCCCGCTCACGAGATTGCGTTCGTCTACACCGGTCGGCTCGATCCCTCGAACACCGTGCCACCCGAGGGTGGGATGTTTGCCGACAACGGGCTGCCGATGGCCGTCGAATGGCGTCATCTCGATGATCCACACGGCTCGATTCCGTTGTACCCCAGCGGTTCCGGTGCCCTGGCGTGGCAGGCCGTAGCGGCCGCGCCAAGGGTTCTAGAACCGTCACCATCGAGAGTTGAGTCTTCCCACTCATGGCGCGGTTCGGCGCAGCGCGGGAACCTCAAGACATGAGCGGAAGACGTCAAAGCGCAGCGCTGGTGCTGGTCCTGGCCCTGCTCACGGCCTCGTGCTGGTGGGCGTGGCTGGCGTGGGACAGTACCTATCAGGTCGACCCGATCACCGGGAATGCCAGTGGACCGTATGAGGCCTGGCAGGTCATCGGTTGTGTGTTGTCTCTGGTCGCCATCGGTTGCGTTGCAGCCCTGCGGCTTCCGGCATGGGTCGTCATCACCACCATGACGGTGGCGTTCACGGCTGCGTGGACAGCGACCGCACAGAGCCAGGATGAGACAGGACTCTTCATGGTGGGAGCGGTGCTCGTGTTCGTCGGGATGGCCTGTGCGAGTGGGATTCTCGTCGCCCTTGTCCAATCCATCGCACGCCGCAGACGCCCCCGGATGACGACCTAGCCGAAGGCACCAACGCCGCACACCGGCATACCAAAAAATGTCGTATGCCGACCCCTCAACTCGGCGGGGGAATGAGGTCCTCGTCGATCCCCGGCACGTGGGCGAACACGAGATCGCGCATCGGCACGGTGCCACCGATCTGGCAGAGCACGCCGATGCTGCCGAGCCATACCCTGTGGATGAGGAGGTAGTCCGGCGGCAGGTTGAACTTCAGCCCCACCAGGAACTGGTCGCGTCGAGGGTCTTGGATCGTCGCCGAGACCGAGCGCAGCCAGCTCCGGCTGAACGTGAACGTCTCATGCTGCAACGGCTCGGTGAAGGACGTGAGGTAGCGCAGCAGGGACGCATCGGCCACCTGGACGCCAGGACGGATGAAACCTGCTCGTCGTAGGACAGTGCCGAGCGACGCCTCGTCGCCGGCCAGGGTCTGGGTGATGATCTCGCCCATGGTGGAGGGCATCCCGTCGGGCAACCGGTTCACGGCACCGAAGTCGAGCACGCCGAGACGGCCATCGGGGGTGATGCGGAAGTTGCCGGGGTGTGGATCGGCGTGGAGCAGGCGCGCCCTGTTGGGGCCGCGCAGGAGGAATTCGAGATAGAGGCCAGCAGCGTGGTCGCGTTCGGCGGGCGTGCCATCGGAGATGACCCGGGAGAGGGGCCGCCCCTCGACCCACTCCGAGACGATGACCTGGGCCGAATGGGCAAGCACGTCGGGCACAAAGACGTCATCGTCATCGCGGAAGGCCTTGGCGAACACCTTTTGGTTCGTCGCTTCGAGGTCGTAGTCGAGCTCCTCGCTCATGCGGTCCCGCACCTCGTCGAGGATGGGTCCCATCGCGATGCCGGGAATCCAGGCTCCCGCGAGCCGAGCGACCCTCGACAGCTGGGTGATGTCCGAAAGAAGTGCCGCGCCGGCTCCGGGGTACTGCACCTTGACAGCGACCTTGCGTCCATCACGCCAGACCGCTCTGTGCACCTGGCCGATGGAGGCGGCGGCGACGGGGAGGTCCTCGAAATACTGGAACTTCGCGGTGCGCCATCTGGGCCCGAGCTGATCGGCGAGGATCGTATGGACTCGCTCGACCGCCATGGGAGGGGCGGACTCCTGGAGCTTGGTGAGCGTGGCCCGGTAGGGCCCCGCGAGCTCCTCGGGCATGGCCGCCTCCATCACCGATAGTGCTTGGCCGAACTTCATGGCTCCGCCCTTGAGCTCGCCGAGCACGGCGAAGAGCTGCTCGGCGGTGCGCGTCTGGAGCTCGGCCGCGATGGCTTCTGCTGGTGCACCCCCGACCCGGCGACCCAGACCAACGGCCGCTCGGCCAGCGTGCCCGAGGGGTAGGCCGACGAGTTTGGCCGTGCGCGTCAGGGATCGTCGAGGGATGTCGCTCACCCCGCCATTGTGTCCTGAACTCCTTGCGGCCATGCAGCGGTTCCCGATGCAGTGCAGTCGGAGCACATCGGGTGTCGACCCCAGTGGCGATGCGTGACGCTTGGCCCGGCGACCTCCAGCTCGGTCGACACTCCTCCCAACCCGGTCGCACCCGCGAGAGCGGCGAGGACGACGCTCGCCGTCACGGCAGCGGTGAGCACTCCGAGACCGCCCGTGGGCAGGGCGACAGGGTCAAGCGTGAAGTGGCCGGACGCCAGGCCTCCGACGGCTTCGAGATCGTGGGCGGTCAGCGCGTGGCAGCGCCAGCAGGCACCGTGGCCGGGGAGAATCAGCGGTCCGACCACTGAGGACTTCCCGTCGCAGATCACGGGCAGGTGAGGCACTCGGGCGCGGTGCCACGGCGCTGTCGCCTCGACCGTGATCGTGTGGTGGCTCACGAGGATGACTGCGGCAGGACGTTCGAGGGGGCTGAGCCCCAGGAGGGCCTCCGCGGCATCGGCGGCGAACGGCCCTCCCTGGATGGGGTGCAGGGCAGCCAAGCGCAGCTGACGGCAGATCTCCTCGGGAAGGCCGCCGCGACCGTCCACGACGATTGCCGGTTGGATCATTGCCGCCTCCGAAATGTGTGGTCCCGACAATCTGGCACATTCAGGGCAGCGGCCCGCCGCGTCATCCACAGGCACCCGGCGGTCTGACGAGCGGCCCCCACGCACGGCAGCGGCCCCCGGCCGAAACCGGGGGCCGCTGCAACGAGAGGGCTGGGCGCTCAGGCCTTGCCGAGAATGCGGTTGAGGTTGGTGCCGCAGACGGGGCACTTGCCCTTGGCCATGCGACGGCCGTTCTCGGAGACGACGACCTTCCCCTCTGCCTCGCGCTTCTCCTTGCACTTCACGCAGTAGAACTCGCCCTTGTAGGTCTCGTCAGCCATTGCAACTCCTTGGTCGTGGTGCCGCGGTGCGCGGCGAGGACTCTTTCACCCTAGACGCGTGAGCACGGATTCGTGCTCAGCCACGCTCGTTCTCAGCCAGTGGCGCTGGGGTTGTGGTGCCGCAGATGAATCTCACACGCCTCGTGAGCATCAGAAGTCACATTGATCGCGTCCGCGGGCCCCCCGCCTGATCGCTCACCGGTTCGCTGTCCCCATCGCGGTTGCCTGACTGGTGGTGCTCGCGCGCGTGGCTCCGGCAAATGTCGCCGTGCTGGCTTACCGTGGAAGGGTGAGCACCGAGGACGTCGAGGTCCGACGCAGCCCGCGACGGCGCCGCACGGTCAGTGCGCGGCGCGAGGGCGACCGCGTTGTCGTTCTCATTCCTGCCTCGATGTCGCGCTCCGAGGAGCGCGTCTGGGTGGCCCGCATGCTCGACAAGCTCAAGGCAGGCGAGCGACGTCGTCGGCCCAGCGACACGGATCTTCTGACCCGGGCGAGCGACCTGTCCCAGCGCTACCTCGGTGGGCACGCCCGGCCGCGAAGCATCCGGTGGGTCTCCAACCAGCGCTCGCGATGGGGCAGCTGCACCCCGGCTGATGGCTCCATCCGACTCTCTGACCGCCTCCAGGGTATGCCGGCCTATGTCGTCGACTATGTGATCCTGCATGAGCTCGCCCACTTGCTCGTCGCCGGCCACAACCGCGACTTCTGGACCTTGCTGCGTTCCTACCCCAAGGTGGAGCGAGCGCGGGGGTTCCTGGACGGGGTAGCCCTCGCCAAGGGCATCGACATTGCCGATGACGCCGACGAGGACTCGAGCGTCGAGGACGCCACGGCCTGAGCGCGCTCAGTTCACAGAGCGAGTGCGGAGCGAGCAGCCACGACCAGGGTGGAGATTTCCGAGCGCGTCCCCTGCGGCAGTGCGTCGGTGGGCCACCACGCGACCTCCAAGGACTCCGCGCTGGTCGTCGGGATCGTCGCACGGTCGACGAGCGCGGCAAAACGGACGTCGAGGTGCTCACGACAGCGTCCGAAGTCTCCGGTGAGCGTGTGGTGGTTCAGCTGCACGATGACCGGCGCCGGTGCCACAGAGGCGATCCCGGACTCTTCGCGCGCTTCTCGCGTCGCGGCGGCATACAGGCTGGTGTCGTCGGTCTCGAGGTGACCACCGAACTGGAACCACTGCTTCGCCCGCCGGTGATGCGTGAGCAGCACGTGCCCACCCTCGCGGCTGAGCACGAGGCAGCCTGCGGTGAGGTGTGCCGGTGGGCCGGTTTTCGCGACACCGTCCGGGTGTCGCTCGAGATGTTCGAGGTATGCCGTCCGCAGGCGTTCCTGTGCGACGTCAGGGGCGTCCCACTCTCGCAGAGTCGTGGTCGCCTCCTTGCGCAGGTGCGCGAAGGCGCGGACCACATCGGGATTGGGGATCACGTGGCAGGAGGCCCCTCTGCGCCGTCGCCTCCGCTCCCGTTGCCGGTATCGCCCTTGAGGAAGGCATTCAACTCGGCATCGAAGTCGTCACGGCCAGCCGCAGCGGACTGTTGGCGTTCGACGTAGCCCAAGGGATCGTCAAGGTCGGCCGAGTCTGGCGCCATGTCGGGGTGGGCCCACGCGCCATCGCGCGCTGCGGCACCGCCCGAGGACTCAAGAGCGGCAAAGAGGTTGGCCGCGTCGCGCAGTCGTCGCGGACGCAGGTCGAGTCCGACGAGGGCGGCGAAGGTCTTCTCGGCTGGTCCACCACTGGCGCGGCGGCGCCGGATGGCCTCGCCGAGAGCGTCGGCCTGGGGGAGATGGGGACCCACGGCGGCGGCTGTGACGACGTCGATCCACCCTTCGATGAGGGCGAGCAGAGTCTCGAGGCGGATGAGCGCGGCCTTCTGGTTCGCGGACTGCTGCGGTGCGAACAGTCGCCCGGCGAGGGCCTGCTGCATGGCCTCGGGGTCGGTCGGGTCGATCGAGCGCAGTCCCTCCTCGATCGCGTCAGTGTCGATGGTCGTGTCGCGGGCGTAGTCACCCACGGCGGAGAGCAGTTGCGGCGCCAGCCACGGAACGGCGTGAAAGAGGCGGGTTCGGGCACTCTCGCGCACGGCGAGGTGGAGCCGGGTCTGGGGCTCGTCAATCTCGAGACCCTCGGCGAAGGCGGTGATGGCCTCTGGCATGAGGACGACATCGGGGGCCGGGACGAGAGGGAGCGAGACCTCACCGCCGGTGAGGATCTCGCCAGCAAGGGTGCCGACCGCCTGGCCCAGCTGGACCGAGAACATCGAACCCTGAAGGCGCCGGAGCATCGGTGCCATCTCACCCATCATCGCGGCCGGATTGGTCCCCGGTGGGACGAGTCCCTCGGGAAGTCCGCCTTCGCCCAGATCGCCCAGTTGCTTGGTGAGCGCGTTGCCCATCGCATCACTGACGCCGACCGCGATGGGGTCGACGAGTTTCCGCCAGACAGGCACGGTCGCCTCGACCCACTCGGCCCGACTCCACGCTCGACCGACGAGGCCGGAGTGGTCGAGGTCGGTCACGGCATCAAGCCACAGGTTGGCGACGTCCACGGCCTGGCGTGCCTCCGTCGAAGCTGCCGCGCTGACGGTCGGATCGCCCTGCGCCGCCACCGTTTTGCGGGCGATGTCCGTCGCGACTGTCGAGTCCACGGACCCGGACTCGTCGGCGCCGGAAAACATCGCCTGCACCTGCCCGGCGACCATCTGCAACATCTGCGGGTCGACCTTGTCCAGGCCCATGCCGCGCATCATCTCGAGCATCTGTGGATCGAGCTCCCGACCGCCGGTGAGGCCTCTGAGGACCTGCTCCAGCTCCGGGGGGAGTCCCGAGCCCTCGGGCTCGTCGGGGAGGTTGTGCGAATCGGTCACTGCTGGGCTCCTGGAACGACGGTGCAAAGATGTGGTCTCATCAGTACCCAACCACGGATGACCCGGGGATAGTTCCGAGGAGGAACGTGTGGAGCACGACGTGACCGGTGCGCACTCGACGGCCTGCCTGGTGTCCTTGGCGCAGATCCGTGACGAGACTCTGTCTGTCGACGAGGTTCTGGCAGCTGTGCAGGATCCCACCTGTGGTGGCATCACCGTCTTCGTCGGCGTTGTGCGCGACCACGACCGGGGTCAGGACGTCGCCTCGCTCGACTATTCCGTGCACCCCACCGCACAGGCTCGCCTGACCGAGGTCGCAGACGTGGTGGCGGAACGCTCCGGGGCGGTGCGACTGGCTGCACTGCATCGCAGCGGGCATCTTGAGATCGGGGAGGTGGCCGTCGTGGTGGCCGCATCGGCGGCGCACCGGGACGCTGCTTTCGCCGCGTGCAGAGACCTCATCGACACCCTCAAGGCCGAGGTGCCGATCTGGAAGAACCAGGAACTGGGCGACGGCGCCACCGAATGGGTGGGTATGCCGTGAGCTCGCTCGACCCGTCTGCTCCCCGGAGCGGAACGGCGAGCCCTCATGCCCCTCATGACCTTGGTTCGCCTCGCTCCGACGCGTATTCCGTGAGCAGAAGGAGTTCTGGCCTTCTCGGCGGTCTCTTTGTGGCGATCGCCGTGGGAGCGGGGCTGTCCTTCGTCCCGCTGCCCTACGTCGTGTTCCAGCCGGGTCCGATCACCAACACCCTTGGGCAGCTCGACGGCAAACCCCTCATCGAGGTCAAGGGCGCGATCACCTACCCGGCCAAGGGTGCCCTCGACTTCACCACCGTTCGCGTGGTTGGTGGCCCGGGAGTACGCGTCAACGTGTTCGACCTGGTCGTTGCCGGGCTGCGAGATGACCAAGAGGTCTACAAGCGCGAGGAGATCTATCCCAAGGCATCCACTCGCGAGGAGATTCAGCAGGAGAACACTGCCGAGATGGTCAACTCCCAGGAGGTCGCTGCCGCGATCGCGTTGCGCGAGACCGGACACACTGTGCCCGAGCACGTGATCGTCTCCCAGGTTCCGGAGGGGTCGCCCGCCAAAGGGGTCCTCGAGGGTGGCGATCAGTTCGTCTCGGTGGCGGGGGAGCCCACGGTCGATGCCGCCGCTGTCCAAAGTGCCATCCGTGCGCAGAAAGCCGGCAGCTCCGTGGCGATCGTGGTCAAGCGCAAGGGGGTCCTCACGTCCCTGACGGTGCCCACGCGCGACAACAAGGGCACGACGATCATCGGTGTCCTGCTCGGCCGCGACTACGACCTTCCGGTCGACGTGACCATTGACTCCGGTGGAGTCGGGGGCCCTTCTGCCGGAACGATGTTCACTCTCGCGGTCTATGACCTGCTCACGCCGGGCGACCTCACTGCGGGCAAACGCATCGCCGGGACCGGGACGATGGAACCCGACGAGTCGGTAGGTCCGATCGGTGGCATCCGACAGAAGCTCCACGGAGCACGCGACGGTGGAGCCGACTACTTCTTGGCACCCTCCGACAACTGCAACGAGGTCAAGGGTCACGTTCCCGACGGACTCACAGTGGTGAAGATCGGCAACTTCAAGGAAGCCCTCGGCGCGGTCAAGGCCATCGCTGCGGGCCAAGCCACATCTCTCCCGACCTGCTCCTGACACCGCTGCGCTGGTTGCACTTTTGTGTTGTCGGTCGCGCGCTCGTCACAACACGAAAGCGCAATCGGTGGGTGGTTCAGTCGGTGAGGGTGGCACGCAGGGCAGCGACGAGTCCGGGGGCGATGTCGCTCCCTCGCGCGACCCGGTCGTCGCGATCGTGCTCACGCTGTCGGAGCAGGCAGATGCTGCGCCCGTCGCGGGTCACAGCGGCCAGAAGCCGGACGTCACGACGATCGGGGTGCTCAACCAAGGCAGCGACCGCGGCCGCATGATCGGTCGAGAGATCGCGCTCCGCCTCCGGCGGGACGACGAGCCGTTCCACGACGATGGCGCAGCCCTCAACGCTGTCGGGCCAGGCAATCTGAGCGAGCAGTGACTCGATGGAATCGGTGGTCGGGAGCTCCTCCTGCTCAACAGCGGTGAGTGCCCCGTCGATCTGATCCGACACCGCCAGGCCAGCGGCGAGATGCGGTTCGCGTGTGAGGAGGTCGGCGGTCGGGACGAGCGCGAAGAGTCGCGGCGACTGGTCCCAGCCCGACAAAGCGACATGGCGCTCGGTGTCGAGAGCGGCGAGGGAGAGCGGATCGGTGACGGGCTGAGGTGCGTGATTCACGAGGCCATCGTGCCGCACCCATGTGCTCGGGATAGGTTGGCCTCCAGCCCGGGCGTGGTCCGGGGAAGCACCGACGTGGAGTCAGCGACAAGTGAGCCGGCCAGAGTGGTTCGACGGGATCGACCCCGACGACGCAAACAAGGGGACCGGCTCGTCCGGGCCCAGCGACTCGGGGCGCCCACCTCGGCCCGGCGGCCCGGGGGCTGGTGGCGCCGGTTTCGGTGCCCGTGTGCGTCCTGGGGGTGCCGGCACGCCCCCCAAGCGCGGACCTCTCGGGACCACCTTGGCCATCATCGTCGGGCTCATCGTCATCGCGTTGATGATCTCCGGGGTCCTGACCGACCTGTGGTGGTTCGACTCGGTGGGCTTCCGAGATGTCTTCCTCACCCAGCTCGGCACCCGTGTGCTCCTCTTCATCGCGGCCTTCATCGTGACCGCGGGCGCGGTCGCGGCCAGTCTCATCACGGCATACCGAACCCGTCCCTTGCGCATCCCGTCCTCGCCCTCGGCGCAGGTCCTCGACCAATACCGCCAGGTCCTCGACCCGCTGCGTCGACTGGCGACGATCGCCATCCCCGCCGTCCTCGGGCTCCTCGCTGGTGCCGCCGCCATGGGCGCGTGGCGCACGTTCCTGCTGTGGCGCAACGCCGTCCCCTTCGGCACCAAGGACCCACAGTTCGGTCTTGACGTCGGCTTCTTCGTCTTCACCCTGCCGTGGCTGCACTTCCTCGTCAGCTTCTTCACCGTCGTCCTGCTGCTCGCCCTCATCGCCGCCGGGTTCACGCACTACGTCTATGGGGGCCTTCAGCTCCCTGGACGTGGGACGACGACCCGGGCAGCATTCGTCCAGATCGCGACCATTGCCTCGCTTCTCGCCCTGGTGCGGGCCGCGTCCTACTGGCTGGGCCGCTACAGCCTCACCACCCACGAGTCCAAGCTCATCACCGGCATCACCTACACCGATGCCAACGCTGTGCTCCCCATCAAGGCCATCCTCGCGGTGGCGACGGTGATGTGCGCCGGCTTCTTCGTCGCCTCGATCTGGACCCGCAGCTGGCGCTTGCCCCTCATAGGTGTCGGGCTCCTCACGGTGCTCTCCATCGTCGCCGGCGGGCTCTATCCCGCTGGGGTGCAGTCGCTCAAGGTGAACCCCTCAGAGAAGACCTTGGAGCGCGAGTTCATCCAGCGCAACATCGACGCCACCCGGACAGCCTTCGACATCGACGGCATCGAGAAGACCCCCTACGCAGCCACGACTGATGCTGAGCCGGGCCAGCTACGGGCAGACGCAGAAACGATCCCGGGAGTCCGGTTGGTCGACCCCAACGTGGTCTCTCCGACGTTCCGTCAGTTTGAGGGTCTGCGCCAGTACTACGCGTTCCCCGACATCCTCGATGTCGACCGCTACACCGTCGACGGCAAGAAGAGCGACTCGATCGTGGCCGTGCGTGAGCTCAATCTCGAAGGCGTTCCCGCCGACCAGCGCAACTGGCTCAACGACCACACCGTCTACACGCACGGGTTCGGGTTCATCGGTGCCTACGGCAACCGGCGCACGAGCGAGGGTGACCCGCAGTTCTTCTCCAGCGGCTTCTCGACCAAGGGCCCCGCGGGCGCACAGTACGACCCCCGGATCTATTTCGGCGAGCAGTCCCCGACCTACTCGATCGTGGGCGCTCCCAAGGGTGCCAAGCCTCTTGAGTTCGACTTCCCCGACGACAAGGGTGGAGGCGGCCAGACCAACAACACCTTTGACGGCAACGGCGGAGTCAAAATCGGCTCGTTCATCCGCAAGGTCGCCTATGCGATCAAGTATCGCGAGCCCAAGTTCCTTCTGTCGGATGCCGTCAACTCGGACTCCAGGCTCCTCGACCACCGCATGCCCCGTGAGCGCGTCGAGCGGGTCGCACCGTGGCTGACCGTCGATGGCAACGCCTATCCGGCCGTCGTCGACGGGCGAGTGAAGTGGATCGTCGACGCCTACACGACCACGGCGCGCTACCCCAACAGCCGGCTCACCGACCTCAGCACCGCGACGGCCGACTCCGTGAGCGCGACCTCTCGAGTGGTCGTCACCGGCGCCGGACAGGTCAACTACATCCGCAACTCAGTCAAGGCGACCGTCGATGCGGCCGATGGCTCGGTCAAGCTCTATGGCTGGGACACCGCTGACCCGATCCTCAAGGCGTGGAGCAAGGCCTTCCCCGGTTCGGTCTCTCCGCTGTCGGAGATGTCCTCGCAGCTCATGTCCCACGTGCGCTACCCCCAGGACCTCTTCAAGGTCCAGCGCCAACTGCTGGCGAGCTATCACGTCACCGACGCGAACTCGTTCTATGGCGGTGGTGACTTCTGGCAGGTTCCCAAGGACCCGACCCACGCCACCCAGGACCAGCCGGTCTACTACCAGTCGCTCGCGATGCCGGACCAGAAGTCCCCAGCATTCTCGTTGACGACCACCTTCATCCCCAAGGGCACCGGGCGCGAAATTCTGCGTGGCTTCCTCGCCGTCGATGCCGATGCCGGTTCGACAGCTGGCAAACCCGCCGGGACCTACGGCTCGATGCGATTGCTCGAGTTGCCGCGCAACTCGGCTGTCGACGGTCCGGGACAGGTCCAGAACCAGATCGAGGTCTCGACGGCGCGCTCCCAGAGCCCCACGGAACCGCTCAACCTCAGCCAGTTCATCGCGCAGAACCGCCAGTCGGGCAAGCAGCTGACCTATGGCAACTTGCTGACCCTGCCCGTGGGCGAGGGGCTCCTCTACGTGCAGCCCATGTATGTCCAGGCCTCACGTGAGGGTGGCTCGTTCCCGCAGAACAAGGCGACCGTCGCGGTCTTCGGCAAGAAGATTGCGTGGGGCGAGACGCTCGACCAGGCGCTCGATGGCCTCTTCGGGGGCAACTCCGGTGCCAGTGCTGGAGACAGCGGAACAGTTCCCGATGCCACCACACCTCCGGGTACGGGTGCGAGCAAGCCGACGACGGCGCCCAGCGCACAACTCGCCGAGGTCATCCGGAACATTGAGGCCGCTAACGCAGCGGGTCAGGCGGCTCTCAAGAAGGGTGACTTCGCGGCATACGGCGCAGCCCAGAAGGACCTTCAGGACGCCATCGCCCGAGCCGCAGCGCTCTCCCCGCAGCTCACGGCGCCAGGCACTCCCAGCGGTTCGGCAACCCCGACGCCAACGCCCAGCTCCACTCCCTAGTCAGGCCAGACGCGTCACACTCTGGACCGCCGCGCTCATCACTGGTGGGCGCGGCGGTTCTCCGTTGCCACGAGCACGATCGCGACAACGGCGCCGATGACGGTCTTGACCCCGCTGCTCGTGAGCAGGGCGAGCGATGTTCCAGCAAATGCGACGCCCGGCACGCACTGCCCGGTGTGGGCGACCGCGAACACTCAACGGTGCTGCCGCTGCCACCATGGCCGACGTGAAGGCTTCGAAGGCGGCAGACACCGCCGACGGTGTCCGGCCGAGGAGCACGACGACGAGCAGCGGCACAGCCCGCTCAGCCCGGCTCGCAGGTCCACCCGGTGAGAACCCGCAGGGACCGGGTTGCGGCGCAGGAGATCGCGCCAGGCGAAGTCAAAGAGTGGGTGGTCGTCAGGCGTTGTCTCGGCCGACTCTCCGCATTCGTCCATCGTCGCCCTGAGTCAGACGCGGGCGCTCAACGCTGACCGAGAAGCGCTCTGACGGAACGGATTTGGCGCTCGCGCCACCGTCGCGTAACCTAGGGGATACCGAGAGGCCGCAAGGCCACTCACCCGACGCGGGGTGGAGCAGCTCGGTAGCTCGCCGGGCTCATAACCCGGAGGTCGCAGGTTC